>JALHRH010000153.1:0-4988 GCA_022841565.1 Mycobacterium sp.
ATCGCCGCCACCACCAAGACGCTCCCCGAATTTCCGCGGCTATGGTCCCAGATGGTCGAGGGGACCGCCGGTTGAGGGAATACGACGAGTCCGACGTCAAGGTCCGCTCCGGTAAGAGGACGCGGCCCCGGACCAAGACCCGTCCGCAACACGCCGACGCCGAGTCCGCCATGGTGGTGAGCGTCGACCGCGGCCGCTGGGGATGCGTGCTGGGCGGTGACCCCGCCCGCCGGATCGTCGCCATGCGGGCCCGCGAGCTCGGCCGCACCCCGATCGTCGTCGGCGACGACGTCGACATCGTCGGTGACCTGTCCGGGCGAACCGACACCCTGGCCCGCATCGTGCGCCGCGGGCCGAGGCGAACGGTGTTGCGGCGCACCGCCGATGACACCGACCCGACCGAACGGGTGGTGGTCGCCAACGCCGACCAACTGCTGATGGTGGTGGCACTGGCCGACCCGCCGCCACGCACCGGCCTGGTGGACCGCGCGCTGATCGCCGCCTACGCGGGCGGGCTGCGGCCGATCCTGTGCCTGACCAAGACCGACCTCGCGCCGCCCGAACCGTTCGCCGCGCAGTTCGTCGACCTGGACCTGACGGTGGTCGCCGCGGGCGTCGACGATCCCCTGCTGGCGGTGGCCGACCTGCTCGAGGACACCATCACCGTGCTGCTCGGCCACTCAGGAGTCGGCAAGTCGACACTGGTGAATCGCCTGGTGCCCGACGCGGACCGGGCGGTCGGCGTGGTCACCGACATCGGCCGCGGGCGGCATACCTCGACCCAGTCGGTCGCCCTGCCGCTGGCCGACGGTGGCTGGGTGATCGACACGCCGGGCATCCGCTCGTTCGGGCTGGCCCACATCCGGCCCGACGACGTGCTGAGGTCGTTTTCCGATCTGGCCGACGCCATCGAGAACTGCCCCCGTGGCTGCGGGCACATGGGTCCGCCGGCCGATCCCGAATGCGCACTGGACGCGCTCACCGGGACGGCGCCGCGTCGCATCGCCGCCGCGCGACGGCTGCTGGGCACGCTCAGGGAGACTTGACCAGCCGCATGCCCAGCTCGTCCGGCACCACCAGATGTCCTTCAGCGCAGCGGATTTCGACGGTGGCATCAGCGCCACACCCCACATGGGTCAGCCGCAGCCGGTGCCGGCCCGGCAGGTGGCGTTGCCCCCACTGGAATAGCGACCACACCACCGGCATGAACTGGACGCCGGCCTCGGTGAGCACATACTCGTCGCGTACGCGCTGTCCGGGCTCCCGGTAGGGCCGGCGGGCCAGCAGTCCGAGATCGACAAGTTCGGCCAGCCGCGCCGAGGTCGCGGCCTTCGTGATGCCCACCCGGCGGGCGAAGTCGTCGAAGCGGGTGGTGCCGTAGTAGGCCTCGCGCATGATCAACATCGCGGACTTGGTACCTACCAAGGCCAACGTTTTCTCGATCGCGCACTCCCCGACCGCCGACCACGAATCTCGATCGGCCAGCCTGCCCTGCAGCATTGTCACGCAACTCACCTCCCGGTCTGGGTTGATTTCACTATACCTAGGCGTTATATCTGGGTATAGAGAGAAATACTCAGCTCAAGGAGGCAGCCATGTCCCGTGACGCCGTGATCGTCGGCGCTGTTCGCACCCCGGTCGGCAAAGGCAAGGGCAACGGCGCGCTGCACGACGTACTGCCGGCCGACCTGCTGGCGCACAGCCTGCGGGAGGTGGTGGCCCGCACCGGCGTGGACCCGGCGCAAGTCGACGACGTCATCGCCGGCGCCGTCACGCAGGTCGGCGACCAGGCCGTCAACATCGCGCGTAATGCGTTGCTGGGGGCAGGATTTCCTGAGTCGGTGCCTGGCACCACGGTCGACCGGCAGTGTGGCAGCAGCCAGCAGGCCATCAGCTTCGCCGCCCAGGGCGTCATCGCCGGGGCCTACGACATCGTCATCGCCGGGGGCGTGGAATCGATGGGCCGGGTACCGATGGGCACGTCGGTGTTGCCGGGAAGCAATCCGTTCGGCGCGGACATGGCGCGCCGCTACCCCGACGGACTGGTGCCTCAGGGCATCAGCGCGGAGCTGATCGCCGCGAAGTGGGGTTTCTCGCGGGCCCAGCTCGACGAGTTCTCCGCGGCCAGCCATGAGAAGGCCGCCCGCGCCACCAAGGAGGGGCTGTTCGACAACGAGCTGATCCCGATCGCGGGTTTGTCGACCGACGAGATCATCCGTCCCGGGACCACGGTCGACACCCTGGCCGGGCTCAAGCCGGCGTTCTACAGCGAGGCGACCGCGGCGCGGTTCCCACAGATCAGCTGGCAGATCACCCCGGGCAACTCGTCGCCGCTGTCCGACGGCAGCGCGGCGGTGATGATCACCAGCAGCGAGGTGGCCAACAGGCTGGGCCTGCGGCCGCTGGCCCGCATCCACACCGCGACCGCGGTGGGATCCGACCCGCTTTACATGCTGACCGGGGTCATTCCCGCCACCGAAAGGGTGTTGCGGCGAGCCGGACTGACGCTGGCCGACATCGACCTGTTCGAGGTTAACGAGGCGTTCGCGCCGGTCGTTCTGGCCTGGGCTGCGGACACTGGCGCGGATTGGCCAAGACGAACGTCAACGGCGGCGCCATCGCGATCGGTCACCCGCTGGGTGCCAGCGGCGCGCGCATTATGACGACGCTTGTCAACGCCTTGGAGCAGCGCGACGGCCGCTATGGGCTGCAGACGATGTGTGAGGGCGGCGGCATGGCGAATGCCACCATCATCGAACGGTTGGAGTCGTGAACGAACCCAGCGAAATTCGCTTCGACGGGATTCGGGTGCGTTATCACAGCAGCAAGAATTACGACGAGTTGGTGACCGCGTTGCTGGCCGACATCGGCCGGCAACCGGTGCCCATCCCGGACCTCACGGCCACGTCAGAAGACTGGGCGTCGTTCCAGCACAAGGTCGAATCATACCAGGGCCCAAGCGGATTCATGCTGTTTGCGCTGATCGACCACGGCGCCTGGATCGCCAACGCCGGGATTCAGCGTAAGGCGCTGCGCGTCATCCTCGGTAACCCACTGATCGCGATCACCATGTTGCGCCACGACGTGACGACGGGGTTGTTCGCCCCGGTGGAGCTACTGATCCTCGACGAGCCCGATGGCAGCAGCCTCACCTACGTCAAGCCGTCATCTCTGATGGTCCTCGAACGCAATCCCGAATTACTCAGCGCCGCAAAGCAACTCGACGCCAAGTTGGCGGCGTTAGCGACTAAGGTGACGTGTTAGGGTACGTCAGATCTGCGCGACGAATCCCTGCCGCCGGCGCGGCGAGAGTTCGGCGGTCGCATAGGTAGCGGACCCCAAAGCTACGGTACAGAGTCTGCCACCGGGTCAGCGTACGCAATCCCCGGCATGAACGACCGGGCGGTGCGGCAGTCCAAGGATCTGCGCGGCCTCATCGGGCGTGGCGACGGCACGGCCGAACTGTTCGCACAGGCTGACGGCCTCGGCCACCAACTCGACGTTGGTCGGGGTGCGGTCGCCCCGATAGAACTCGAGGCCCAGGTGCAGGTGCCCGCCGCGTTCGAGCGCGAGTTTGGCCACCGGGTTGGCGCAGAGATCCCCTCCGACCACCGAGACTGCCCACGGTAAGTCACATCCATCGAGCAATTCCAGGTACGCGTCAAGTGCGCGCTCGGTTGGGGGTAGCCCGAATGGCGCTCCCAGGTAGCCACGTTCGGTGGAGAAGTAGAGCTTGATCATCGCTCCCTGGGGCAGCCGGCCGGCTCGCCACCACGCGAGCGTGGTCCGTAGGAAGCCGGGTTCGTAAATGGCCAGGCTGGGGCCAAGTCCGGCGTCACGGCAAATCTCGAAGGCGCGGTTGATCGTGTCGAATGAGTTGCGGTAGACCAAATTTCCTGTTGGCACGCCCTCGGCGTCGGTGCCGCCGAGGTTGACCGATCCGGGGTCGGTAAGCCCGACGCGCATCCCGGCTGCGGCCAGTGGGATGAGGTGTTCGTACGAAATCGCAAAGCCGGCATCGAAGTGGATGGTCGGATAGAGCAGGGCGTCGGGCCGGGCCGCGAGGATCGGTCGCCACGCTTCGAGATAGCGCTCGGCGGCCTGCGCCACGCTGATGCCGTAGCGGTCGATGTGGTTGTGGATGATCGCCGCACCCGCCTCGATACAGGCGAGGGCATCCGCGGTGATCTCTGAGGGTTCAACCGGCACCTGGGGATTGGTCGCCTTCGAGGTGGCGCCGTTGATGGCGCACTCGATGATGACGGGACCCACGGGCTCAGAGCCAGCCGGTGCGCGCGGCGGCCACCGGCTCGGCCGGTGATGGAGCCAGTTGCCCGTCGCGCACGCCGTCGAGCATCCGTTTGACGGTGGCGACGATCTCCGGCGCCACCGCCGCGAGACCGGTGAGATCGGCCTCGGTGACGTCGGCGACGTCGACGCCGGAACGCTCCAGCACGGCGGCCGGGTCGGCCAGCTGGCCCGCCAGCCAGGACACCGGGTCGGCCGACAACTCGGGGACGAAGTGCCGGCGTCCCGGTTCCCACCCGTCGAACCGGGGGTGGTGATGGGCGCGGTCCAGCGTTCCCGGCGGACTCTCGGTGGACCCGAACAGATCCACCCGCCACACCGGCCGGTTGAAGGTGATCGGGATGCCGGCGTAGATCGAGCCCTGCGGATCGGCCCGGTCGACCAGGCGGAGCTCCAGTCGGACTCCCCGTTCCGGGGTTTCCTGGCCCGTCATCGGGGAGGGGTCGACGAAATACATGTCGCCGACGACGACACCCAGGGTTTCGAATCCGAACGCAGCGAGCACGTTACAAAGCGTAGTCCCGGTCGGAGCGCAGGGCGCCCGGAGCGCTCGCGGGGACGGCGGGGCTGACCGGCGCCACGGGAGCGACGCGGACGTAGGACGAGCCAAGCGGCGGGCGCGGGTCCGGCTCGCCCTTGTTCGGCCACAACGACGTCGCGCGCTCGGCCAGCGCGGTGAT
>JALHRH010000153.1:5088-12760 GCA_022841565.1 Mycobacterium sp.
AGGATCGCCTCGGAGTTGGTCCGCGACAACTCCCCCAGTCGCGGCGAGATGTGCGGCAGGCTGCCGCCGTCGCGCAGCCGGTGCAGCAGCCGCTGGGTGCCCAGGGCCGCGGCGGAGAACACCACCTGTTCGGCGGTGAACGTCCGGCGGCGCCGGCGAACCTTGGCCCCGGTACGGCGGGTAATCACGTCGTACCCGCCGCCAGGTCGCGGCCGGACGTCGACGACGGTGGTCAGCGGATGGATTGTCGCACACCGCTTTTCGGCCAGGTACAGGTAGTTCTTGACCAACGTGTTCTTGGCGTTGTGCCGGCACCCCGTCATGCATTCACCACAGTGCCGGCAGGCGTTGCGGTCCGGGCCGGCCCCGCCGAAATAGGGATCGCCGACCGGAGCACCCGGCTCGGCCAGGCGGCCGTCGGCGCCGGTGAAACACACCCCGACCCTGGTGGCGTGAAAGGAGTCAGCGACCCCGAGGTCGGTGGCTATCTGCAACATCACCTTGTCCGAAGGCGTTGTCCGCGGATAGGTTTCGACGCCCAGCATTCGCTGCGCCTGGTCGTAGGCGGGGGCGAGCTCGTCTTTCCAGTCCGTGATCTTGCTCCAGCGCGGGTCGGCGTAGAACGGGTCACCCGGCTCGTACAGCGTGTTCGCGTAGACCAGTGAGCCACCGCCGACCCCGGCGCCACTGAGCACCACGGCATCGGACAGCACGTCGATCCGCTGGATGCCGTAGCAGCCGACCGACGGCTTGAACAGGTAATCCCGGATGTGCCAGCTGTTGGTGGCGAAGTCCTCGTCGCGGAATCGGCGGCCCGCCTCGAGAACGCCGACCCGGTAACCCTTTTCGCTCAACCGCAGCGCGGTGACGCTGCCGCCGAAGCCCGACCCGATGACGAGCACTTCGTAGTCGAAGCGGCTCACGCGTTGACCTCCGCCGGTATGGGAAGAACCTCGTGGTAGTCCTCGATGGTCGCGATGCGGGTGCGGCGCTGATACTCGTGCACCAGGCCCGGCCAGTTCGTGGTGACCCGGCCCGAAGCCGTGCGATACCAGGAGTCGCAGGTCGTCCACACCCCGCGCTCTAGGCGCGATTGAACGCCCGAGTCGTAGGACTGCTCGACGTCGCGCCTGACCTCGAACGCGCGCGCCTCCGGACCGCGGGCCAGCTCCTGCACGATCTGACGGATGTAGCGGGACTGTTGCTCCATCATCAGGATGATCGAGCTGCTGCCGAGATTGGTGTTCGGGCCGTAGATCAGGAACATGTTCGGGAACCCCGGCACGGCCATGCCGAGGTGGGCGCGGGCACCCTCGGCCCACTGGGCATGCAGGTCGCGTCCGCCGCGGCCGGTGATCGTCATCGGGGCCAGGAACTCGGTGGCCTTGAATCCGGTGCCGTAGATGATCACGTCCACCTCATGCAGCCTGCCGTCAGCGGTCCGCACACCGGTCGGCGTCACCTCGGTAATGGTTTCGGTCTCGACGTCGACGTTGCCGCAGGCCAGTGCCGGATACCACTCGCTGCTGAACAGCACGCGCTTGCAGCCGATCGGATAGTCCGGGGTGAGTTTCGCCCGCAGCACCGGATCCTTGATATGGCGCTTGAGGTTCGACGACGCGAGGGTCTGCAGCGCCCGCGCCAGTGGGGCCGCCTTGGTCAGCGCGAAGCCCAACAGCTCGGTGGTCTCCCAGATCGTGCCGCGCATCGCGGCGGCGAATCCGGGTACCTTCGCGAACGCGGCGTGGTGGGAGTCGGTGTAGGCGCGATCCAGCTTCGGCACCACGTAGGGTGCGGAGCGCTGAAAGACGGTGACATGCTCCGCGGCCTGGCGGATACGCGGGACGAACTGGATCGCCGACGCGCCGGTGCCCAGCACCGCGACGCGCTTACCGGTCAGGTCGACGTCGTGGCGCCATTGCGCCGAGTGGAAAGAGGGGCCCGCGAACGTGTCAAGTCCCGGGATGTTCGGCAGCGCCGGCCGCGACAGCTGCCCGACCGCGGGCACCAGCACATCGGCCTCGTAGGTGTCGCCCGACGAGGTTGCCACCCGCCAGGTGGCGGTGGAGTCGTCGTAGCACGCCGAGGTGACCTCGACGCCGGTCCGCACCAAATCGCGCAGGCCGAATCGGTCGGCGGTGTCATGGATGTAGCCCAGGATGTCGGGCTGCTCGGCGTAGCGTCGCCCCCAGTCGGTTTTACGGGCGAACGAGTACGAATACAGGTTGGACGGAACGTCGCATGCGGCGCCGGGGTAGGTGTTCTCCCGCCAGACGCCGCCGATGTCGTCGGCTTTCTCCAGCACCGTGACATCGGCGAGACCGTCCTTGGCCAGCTCATAGGCGGCGGCCAGGCCACCGAAGCCGGCCCCGATCACCACAACGCGAGGTACTGATGTCATACACCCGACGTTAGGGGCGAACGGCACCTCAGCGTCAGCCGATTGCGGTCGGCAAATCCATGATTCCGGCCAAATGCGGGGTCACCGACCGCTGATAGCGAGCCGGAGTGGTGCCCGTCCAGCGCTTGAAGGCGGCGATGAAGCTGGTCGCCTCGGCGTAGCCCAGCCGCAGCGCCACGTCCTCCACCGAGAGAGCGCCGGTTGCCAACAGCTCCTCGGCCAGCACCCGGTGAACCTCCTCGACCAGTTCCCGGAAGGTCGTGTTCTCCTCGGCCAGCCGCCGCCGCAGTGTCCGCTCGCTCATGGCCAATTGCCGGGCGACGGCCGTGATCGTGTGGGGTTCGCCGTCGATCGACGCCAGTCGGTCGCGCACCCGCCGGGCGACGCCAGTGAGGTGTCGGCGGCGCTGCAGCAGTGCCTGGCACTGCTGTTCGCACATGACCATGCTCATCTCGCTGGCCTGCGGTAGCCGATTGTCCAGCAGCCCGGCCGGCCAGCGTGCCACCGTGCTCGGTGAGTTGTAGCCGGGGGTCACACCGAATGCCGCACGGGCCGCGGCGTCTCCAGACGAGGGCGCCGGGCCCGCAAAGTCGATCGAGGTGAACGGAATGGGACCGCCCAGCAGCTCGGACATCACTCGGGCGATCGCCGCCAGGTCACGCCGCACCAGGAACTCGGCAACCGGGCCGATCAGGTCGGGCAGGTCCAGCCGCAACGCCGCCACCGGCCCCTCCACCGTGACCGTCGGCAGGCAGAAGCCGTAGCTCAGGTCGTAGTACCGGGCCGCGAACCGGACGGCGTCGCCGAGCGTCGAGCTGGTCAGGCAAGCGAAACCGAAGATGCCGAATGATCCGACATAATAGCTGCTGCCTACCCGCACGCCCAGGTTGGCCGGATCCCCCAGCAGGTTCACCAGATTCGTTGCGACCGCCAGCTCCTGGCGCCCCGGGATCATCCGATCGTGGTCGCGCAGGTCGGCCTCCGACAGCCCGGAACCCTCAAGCACGTCCGCTGCGGAAAGCCCACTGTTACAACCGAACTCGGTCATCAAAGCGATGCTGGCCGTGGTTCGCGGAAAATCCCAGTGCGACACCTGAGACCCGACGAATACCTCCACACTCCCAGTATGGACGCGGTGCGCCCGCGAGCCTGGCTAGGCGGCCACTTCGTCGTCGCTAACGGTGACCGCGGCGGCGGATCGCCTGTTGCGCCGCCAGGTC
The DNA here is from genome assembly GCA_022841565.1 of Mycobacterium sp. Taxonomy (GTDB): domain Bacteria; phylum Actinomycetota; class Actinomycetes; order Mycobacteriales; family Mycobacteriaceae; genus Mycobacterium. The sequence goes on from JALHRH010000153.1 coordinate 8,710, forward strand.
CGCACGGTGGCAATCGCCGTCTTGAGACCGCGTCGGCGTCCGGTCGTCGGGTCGGTACCCGCGAAATCCGGTCCCAGCTCGGCGAACATCCGTTCGCTGCGCGTCTCCGGCGCATTGTGGGCGTCGTCGCGCAGGTACTTGTCCGGCAGCGACAGCTTGGCCAAAGTCCGCCACGTCCTGCCGTACTGCATGAGGAATGAGCCTGTGGTGTAAGGCAAGTCGTACTTGTCGCAGATCTGGCGCACCCGGACCGAGATCTCGTGTAGCCGGTTGCTCGGCAGGTCGGGATAGAGGTGATGCTCGATCTGGTGGCACAGGTTGCCGCTCATGAACCTCAGCGCCGGACCGCCCTCAAAGTTGGCACTGCCCAGCATCTGTCGCAGATACCACTGGCCCTTCGTCTCACCGATCATGTCCGTCTTGGTGAATTTCTCTGCGCCGTCCGGGAAGTGGCCGCAGAAGATGACGGCGTTGGCCCAGCCGTTACGAATTACATTGGCCAGCGCGTTGGCCTTCAGCGTCGAGGTGAACGTCGCCCCGGGCGACAACGAAGTGAGCGCCGGGAACGCGACATAGTCCTTGACCACCTGGCGGCCGGCCTTGAGCAGGAACTCGTCGATCCGCTCCCGCGCCTCGGCGTGATCCATCCGCTTCTTGGCGATCTTGCCGAGCTCGACGTGCTGCAAGCCGACGCCCCATTCGAACAGGAGCAGAAGCAGCGTGTTCCAGACCAGATTGAAGATGTTGAAACGCTTCCAAGGCTGGTCCCGGGTGACGCGCAGCAGCCCATAGCCGACGTCGTCGTCCATGCCCAAAATGTTGGTGTACTTGTGGTGCACGAAGTTGTGGGTGTAGCGCCAGTGCTTGGACGAGCCGCTCATGTCCCACTCCCACGTCGAGGAGTGAATCTCGGGGTCGTTCATCCAGTCCCACTGGCCATGCATGACGTTGTGGCCGATCTCCATGTTCTCGATGACCTTGGCCACGCTCAGGGTTGCGACGCCGGCCCACCATGCCGAGCGCCGTGAGCTGGCAGCCAGAATCACCCGGCCGGCCACCTCCAGAGCGCGCTGCGCCGCGATGGTGCGGTGAATGTATCGGGCGTCCCGGTCACCACGCGAGTCTTCGATGTCCCGGCGTATTGCGTCGAGTTCGATGGCCAGATTCTCGATGTCGGCGTCCGTGAGGTGGGCGAATACATCGATGTCCGTGATGGCCATGGTCTCCTCGAGGATCGTGGTGCGTCTGTAGTGACCTACGCTATCGTAACCTACGAATCCGTAGGTTACCTGTGGGTAACTCTAGATGTCGACCACGCAATCACCTGATGCTGCCGACACGCACGTTTGTACGCGGGTCCCGGGATCGTGCTCCCGTCCGGTTCGCAGGTCACGCACATGACCATCCACCAGGTCGACGACGCAGGACTGACAGATACCCATCCGACAGCCGAACGGCATCTGCACACCTGCCCCTTCGCCGGCATCCATCACCGACGTCGCCGCGTCAGCGGCCACCCGCTTGCCGCTGCGGGCGAACGTGACCATTCCGCCCGCACCCGCCGGCGCGGCTTTGGCCACCGCGAACCGTTCGACGTGCAGTCGATCTTCGATGCTCGCGGCGGTCCACACCTTGGTGGCCTGATCGAGCATGCCCTCCGGACCGCACGCCCAGGTCTGGCGCTCGCGCCAGTCCGGCACTTCCCGGTCGAGCCGGGTCAGATCGAGGCGACCCCGGACCCGGGTCTCGCGTATCCACAGGCGATAGCCGGGGTGGTCGTCGGCCAGCGCGGCCAGCTCGGCGGCGAACATCACCTCCGATTCGACAGGCGCCGAATGCAGGTGGGCAATGTCAGCAATCTGGTTGCGGCGCACCAACGTTCGCAGCATTGACATCACCGGCGTGATCCCGGACCCAGCGGTGAGGAACAGGATCGCCGGCGGCGGGGGGTCCGGCAGCACGAAATTGCCCCGGGGTGCGGCCAGTCGCACGATGGTCCCCGGTGCAACACCGGCCACCAAGTGAGTGGACAGGAAGCCCTCGGGCATCGCCTTGACGGTGATGGTGATGGTCCGCCCCGGACTCAGCGCCTCCGGGCTCGACGTGAGCGAATACGACCGCCAGCGCCACCGTCCGTCGACCAGCAGGCCGATGCCGATGTACTGGCCGGGCTGGTAGTCAAAGCTGAACCCCCAGCCGGGTTTGATGACCAGCGTCGCAGAGTCCTCGGTCTCGCGATGCACTGCCGCTATGCGGCCCCGCAACTCACGGGCCGACCACAGCGGGTTGGCCAGCCGCAGATAGTCGTCGGGCAGCAGTGGCGTAGTGATACGCGCGGCGAGCTTTCGCAACGCGTTCCAGCCCGGATGCTTGTCGGCGCCGACGACGGTGGGACGTCTAGTGCCGACAAGTCTGGCGGACAATGCCGCGTGTTTGGTGCCCATAACTAAGGCTACGGTACCGTAACTTACGGTTCCGTAGCCAGCTCACAGCAATTCGAGCAGAAACGGCAGTTCCTGCGCGGCGTACCACGCCAGATCGTGATCCTGGGCATCGCCCACGATCAGGTCGGCATCCTCGTCGCCCAGATCCGCGGCATCGATCGCCTCGATCGCCGCCAGCACGGCCTGCTCGGCCCCGGCGTTGTCGACATACGCTGCGACGACCCGTTCCATGGGCACCGAGCCAGCCAGTCTGACCACCGCGTCGTCGAGATCGGGGCGTAGGGAGAGCCCGTCTTGTTCGGCGTCGATGTCGGCCGCAAGCACCACCCGCCGCGCCGGCAGCGGGTCACCGGCCTGCACCGCGAGCAGCCGCAGCGACGCCAGCGCAGCCTCCTGCAGTGCCACCTCGGCGAGTTCGTCGTCACCGCCCTCGGCATAGGACTCCCGCAGCTTTGGCGTCACCGCGAAGGCGGTGCCGTTGACCGGGCGCAGGGATCCGTCGGCGACGAGTTGCTGCAGCATCGCCAGGGTGGCCGGGATGTAGACCTGGGTCATGCGCGGTGCATCAACTGGGCGACGTGGTCGTCGACGTACTTGGACAACTCCCGCGCCGGCCGCTGGTAGTTTCCGCTGACAACCGGGTGCGCCGGCAGCTTGACCACCGGCTTTTCCACATCCCCGTACTCGATCGTGGACAGCAGATGGGACATCATGTTCAGCCGCGCGTGTTTCTTGACGTCGGATTCCACGACGTACCACGGGCTCACCGGGGTGTCGGTATGCACCATCATCTCGTCTTTGGCGCGCGAGAAATCCTCCCAGCGATACACCGACTCCATGTCCGTCGGGCTCAGTTTCCATTGCCGCACGGGGTCATTGAGCCTCGCCTTGAATCGTCGCAACTGCTCGCCCTCGGATACCGAGAACCAGTACTTGCGCAGCAGTATCCCGTCGTCGATGAGCATCTGCTCGAATATCGGTGTCTGACGCAGGAACAGCGCATGCTCATGGGGCGTGCAGAATCCCATGACTTTTTCGATGCCGGCGCGGTTGTACCACGACCGGTCGAAGAGCACGATCTCCCCTTTGGCTGGCAGATGGGTGATGTAGCGCTGGTAGTACCACTGACCGCGTTCCCGGTCCGTCGGCACGGGCAACGCGGCGATATGGGCGACCCGGGGGCTGAGGTACTCGGTGATCCGCTTGATGGCGCCGCCCTTGCCAGCGGCATCGCGGCCTTCGAAGATGACCACCAGACGCCCACCGGTATGCCGCACCCACTCCTGCAGTTTTACGAATTCTGTTTGCAGCCTGAATAATTCGGCCTCATAGAGGTCATTCGGGATCTTCGGCGCGGCCGCGGATTTCTTCTTCTTCTTCGGGGTGCTCACATCAATGGATGTTATCGGTACCCGTCCCGAACTACCGAGAAGCTTCCAGCAACTCGTCCAGTGCCTGGTTCAGCAGCCCCGGCAACAGGTCGACGTCACTCATGGCATCGCGGTCGGCGTTGATGCCGAAATACAACATCCCGTTGTAGGACGTGACGCTGATGGCCAGGGCCTGATTGTGCAGCAACGGCGGCACGGCATAGGTCTCCAGCAACT
>JALHRH010000154.1 GCA_022841565.1 Mycobacterium sp.
TCGCTGCCGTCGAGGCGACCGTTCGCACCCTGACCGAGCTCGGGCACCACGTCGACGAGCTGCCGCAGGCGCCGTACGACGACGCCGCCCTGGCCCGGGACTTCTTGCTGACCTGGTTCGTTCAAGTCGCCTGGGAGGTGGCCGACGCCAAACGCACCAGCGGCGTTGGCAACGAGGCGTTCGAACGCGACACGCTGATCATGGCCGCGGTAGGTAGTGCGACCGGCGCTGTCGCGTATGTGGACGCCGTAGAGCGTCGGCACGAACACACCCGCCGGCTAAGCACCTTCTTCGAGTCCTACGACCTGCTGCTGACCCCCTCCTTGGCAACCCCGCCCCCCAAGATCGGCGAATTCGACCTACCGATCGTGCTGCAGCGCGCATCCGACGCGTTGATCAAGACGCGCACCGCCAAACTGCTGCGTTTCACCAACATCGTCGACGACCTAGTGGAGAAGAACCTTGGCTGGGTCCCCTACACGCAGCTGGCGAATCTGACCGGCCGCCCGGCGATCTCACTGCCGCTGCACTGGACGGCCGACTCCCTGCCGCTGGGCGTTCAATTCGTGGCGCCGCTGGGTGGTGAATCCCTGCTGATCCAACTGGCGGCGCAACTGGAACAGGCACTGCCGTGGGTCGACCGGGTCGCTCCTTTGTAGGGCTCTGGCTGCTTTGTTCAGCCACCGAATCCGGCCAATCCGTTTCGAGACTGGATATGTCGCGCAGTTGAGCCCGGCCAGTTGGCGCCGGTGTTGCCGAATGGTCCACCGCGTCGGTAAGCGTTCGAGGGCTGCACCATTGATCGACACCGGCCATCAGCGATAATCTGCGTGTTCGGCCTCGGGTGATGGGGATGTGTCGGGCCGGCACCTCGACCGGTATCGGTGGTAGCAATTAAGCGTCGACCTGCGATCTTCAGCGGCTGGCAGCGGGCGGATCAGTTTGACTGGCTCGCTGGCTACCTGGCTGCGCGCGGTATCAGCGGCACCACCCGGGCCCTGATGGCGTTCATCGCGGCATCGATGGTGCTGTGTCTCCTCGCGTTGCTGGGCGGCTCGGACGGGCCCCGTGGCGTGGTGCCGGTCGCCATGACCTGGACCGCCGTCGCGGGCGGGACTGCGGGGGCCCTGTTGTGGATTTGGCGTTGGCCGACCCGCGCGCAGTCGGTGGCTTTCGGCTTGACCTGCAACGCCGCCGTTGCGCTGGCATGTCTGGCGCACCCGAAGCCGCTGGCTGCACTGATCGGCTGCATCGCCTTCGCCACTTTCGGTGCTTACCTGGCGTTCTTCCACACGACGGGATTGGTGCTCTACAGCTTCGCGGTGGCCGCCGCTGTCGGCGTCTTCGAGGCGGGCCGCTTGGCGTTTTCCGGCCATCCGTCCCTGGCTGGCGTCGACTTGTGGCTGGTGGTCGAGGTGAACATCGCCTTGCCGCTGGCCATCGGGGTCCTGGTCCGGGCCTTGGCGGGCGATTTGCTACGGGCCGACCGCGACCCGCTGACCGGCCTGCTGAACCGACGCGCGTTTGCGCACTACGCGCTGGGGATGATGCTGGCCCGGCGGGGCATCGATGCCCACCTGGTGGTGTTGGTGGTCGACCTCGACAACTTCAAAGGGCTCAATGACAATCGCGGTCATGCCGCCGGCGACTATGCGCTGGTCCAGGTCGGGCAGGCATTGCTCGCCGTCGCCGCCGAACAGGCCGTCGTGGCCCGAAGCGGCGGGGAGGAATTTCTGTTGGCCGGCACATCGGCCTACTGCAACGCCGAGCAGCTGGCCAAGGAGATATGCGAAGCGATCGCAGGCTCGGCGGTGGGGGTAACGGCCAGTATCGGCACCGCCTGTGCCCGGCTTGACGAAACCACAGCCGGTGAGCACCAAGCACTTCTCAACGACCTGATCACCGCTTCCGACGCCGCGATGTATCAGGCAAAACGACTGGGCGGCAACGGGTTTCACCACCACGAACTGTGCGGCGACCGGCAGTGATCACCACCGCGCCGGGACCGGTACCCGCGCCCGGTCCTCGGTGATGACGAGATCTCCGTGCTGCGCATCGTCCAGGGTGCAACTCACAGTGTCGCCGCCGCTCCGAGGGCGGTGGCCGTCAGGGTAGCGACGATGCTGTCCTCGTCGGTGTCGATGTCGCCGTGCAGCCAGCCGATAATCAGGTCGGTTGTTCCGGCCACCAGCGCGCGGATGGCTAGCACCCGGTCGATGGTCGGCTTCGGGTGACCGGTGAAGGCGATGGCATGGACGGCCATGTGTTCACTGAAGTCACGCACCGCGCGCTGCTGGCGTTCGCGCAGCCGGGGAAACCCCGGACACTCCATGTACAGGCGCGCATCGGCCGGATCAGAGGCCAGCGCGTGCACGACCTCTCGCACCGTACGTTCGACGCGCTCGGCGAGCGGGGCGGTGTTCACCACTTCTTCCATCTGGGCGTACAACCGGCCGAACAGATCCTCGGCGCACACATCGAGGAGGTCATCCTTGGTGGCAAACTCAGTGTAGAAGTACCGCTTACTGAGATTGGCCCGCTGGGTGACCAGATCAACCGTCAGCGGTGCCACGCCCGTCTCGGCAATGAGCGCGCGCGCCGCGTCCACCAGTCGCGCGCGGCGGTCCTGCGCACGTTGCTCAGGGCTCAGGCCGCCATAGGTACGGCCGGTCATAACGACATCTTGACCCCTTCGCCGAGCAGGCCTAATGTAAAACGACATCGTTCCACATTAGTACTTGGTGCTGCCCGTGGCTGCCGACCCATCGCCGGCGATTGTCGCCTCACCCGCAGCCGCTGAACCCTTGTGGTAGCTGCACCGTAGGAGAGCGTATGAGCACCCGAATCATGGATGAAGCCGCGCGGGTTCTGGCCACCCCCTCGGCCTACGCCGACGAACAGCGACTGCACGAGGCGCTGACCCACCTGCGGGCGCACGCTCCGGTGTCGTGGGTCGACGTCGAGGGTTACCGACCGTTCTGGGCTATCACCAAGCACGCCGACGTGATGACGATCGAGCGCCAGAACGATCTGTTCACCAACCACCCGCGTCCCTTGCTGGCGGTCACCGAGCTCGAGGACAAGATACTTGCGGACCAGGAAGCCGGCATCGGTCTACGCACCCTGATCCACATGGACGACCCCCATCACCGCGACATACGGAAGATCGGAGTGGACTGGTTTCGCCCAAAGGCGATGCGGGCGTTGAAGTCTCGCTGCGAGGAGCTGGCCGGGATCTACGTCGACCGGATGCTCGAGCGCGGACCGGAACTGGACTTCGTTCAAGAGATCGCGGTGAATTACCCGCTTTATGTGATCCTTTCGCTGCTAGGTCTGCCCGAGTCGGACTTTCCGCGCATGCTCAAGCTCACCCAGGAGATGTTCGGCGGTGACGACACCGAACTCCGGCGCGGCGAAGTCAGCACCGACGTCCTGGCGACGCTGCTGGACTTCTTCAACTACTTCTCCGCGTTGACCGCATCGCGACGAGAGCATCCGACGGACGATCTCGCCTCAGCGATCGCCAACGCCACCATCAACGGCGCGCCGCTGTCGGACATGGACACCATTTCCTACTACGTGATCGTGGCCAGCGCCGGTCACGACACCACCAGCGCCGCGATCTCCGGGGGACTATTGGCCTTATTGCAGAATCCGGCCGAACTCGACCGACTGAAAAAAGATCCCGCGCTGATGGGCACCGCGGTGGAGGAGATGATCCGCTGGGTGGTGCCGGTCAAGGAGTTCATGCGCACCGCCCAGGCTGACACCGAGGTTCGCGGTGTGCCGATCGCCAAGGGCGAATCGGTGCTGCTGTCTTATGTTTCGGCCAACCGGGACGAAGAGGTGTTCACCGATCCGTTCCGGTTCGACGTCGGGCGCGACCCCAACAAGCACCTGTCCTTCGGCCACGGCGTGCATTTCTGCCTGGGAGCCGCACTGGCCCGGCTGGAGATCAACAGTTTCTTCTCCGAACTGATTCCACGGATCAAAACCATAGAGCTGGCCGGCATCCCGGAGCTGATCGCCACCACCTTCGTCGGCGGTCCCAAGCATCTGCCGATTCGGTACTCGCTGCGGTGAATCACCGCAACACGGTCCGTCGAGTGGGAATCACACGACGGTCAATCGGCGTGTCGCGTCGTGGTTTTCACTCTCGGCCAAGCATGGCCGCCAGCCGAGCAGGCAATCAATCGGCCGATCATGCGGTGCTGGTGGTCGGAGCCGGCCCGACGGGGCTGACGCTGGCCGCTGAACTAGCGCTGGCTGGAGTCGATGTCGCCGTCATCGAACGGCGGCCCAATCAGGAGGTGACCGGCTCACGTGCCGGTGGGCTGCATTCGCGCAGCCTCGAGATCCTCGATCAACGCGGCATCGCCGATCGCTTCATCCAGCAGGGACAGGTGGCTCAGTTGGTCGGTTTCGCCCAGATCCGATTGGATATCAGCGACTTCCCCACCCGGCACCCGTACGGTCTTGCCTTGTGGCAGAGCCGTATCGAGCAGCTGCTGGCCGAATGGGCCGACGAGCTGGCGGTTCGGATCTATCGCGAGAGGCAGGTGACGGGCATCGCTCAGGACGACACCGGAGTAGACGTCGAGCTTTCCGACGGCGAGTTCCTACGCGCCGAATACCTGGTGGGTTGCGACGGTGGGCGCAGCACGGTCCGCAAAGCCGCCGGCATTGCCTTCGAGGGCTGGGATCCGACATCGAGCTACCTACTCGCCGAAGTCGAAATCGGACCTGACGTGACTGAAGAGCCCGAATGGGGCATCCACCACGATGCCCTTGGTGTTCATGCCCTCAGCACGACGGAGGAGGGCGGCGCGATGCGGGTCATGGTGACCGAGCGTCACATGCCGACCGGCGAACCGGCCTTAGGCGATCTGAGCCAAGCGTTGGTCGACGTCTTCCGTACGGATTACGGAATACACAGTCCCGCTTGGATTTCCCGATTCACCGATGCCGCCCGACAAGCCACGGTGTACCGACAGCGGCGGGTGTTGCTGGCGGGGGACGCCGCACATGTGCATCACCCGATCGGCGGCCAGGGACTCAACACCGGAATGCAGGATGCGGTGAACTTGGGCTGGAAACTCGCTGCGGTGGTCAACCACACATCGCCCGACCGCCTGCTGGATACCTATCACGACGAACGGCACCCGGTCGCCGCACGGGTGTTGCGCAACGCGATGGCCCAGATGGCGCTGCTCCGCGCGGACGACCGCACCCAGGCGTTGCGGGAAACCACCGCCGAATTGCTGAGCTTGGACGAGCCCCGGAAACGATTCGCGGCCATGATGTCTGGTTTGGACATCCGGTATGACCTCGGGGACGGGCACCCGCTGTTGGGACGTCGGATGCCCGATCTTGACCTGGTCGGGCGCGATGGGCCGGCGCGGGTCTACCAGCTGCTGCGCAATGCGCAACCGGTGCTGCTCAATCTGGGTGAACCGGCCAGCATCGATATCGCTGGCTGGGCCGACCGGGTACGGTTGGTTGACGCGAAACATGTTGGCAGTTGCGAGCTTCCGGTGCTGGGCGCGGTAGCAGTCCCCAGCGCTGTGTTGATCCGCCCCGACGGACATGTCGCGTGGGCGGGAAGCCCGCCCCACCGGGGACTCTCCGACGCACTAACCACCTGGTTCGGGACGGGTGATGCCGATCGGGGAATGGATGGACCACGCCGCGGCGTTTAACACCGATATGGCTGATTCCACTGAACTGAGCCCCACGGATTGGGTCCGCGAGCAGACCGAACGGATTCTGAGTCAGGGCAGCACCGACGGGGTCGAGATCTTCGGCAAGCCCGTCGTATTGCTGACCATGACCGGCGCGAAATCCGGCAGGAACCGATACGTGCCCTTGATGCGCGTCGAACACGACGGGCGTTACGCCATCGTCGCATCGAAGGGCGGCGCTCCTGAGCATCCCTCGTGGTACTTCAATGTCAAGGCGAATCCCTCGATGACGTTGCAGGACGGCGACCAGGTCGTCAACGTGACCGCGCGGGAGCTCGAGGGAGCTGAGCGGCAGGAGTGGTGGCGGCGTGCCGTCGAGGCGTACCCGCCCTACGCCGAGTACCAGACCAAGACGACGAGACAGATCCCGGTCTTCGTGCTGGAGTGACTGACTCGGTGCCCACCGCGTCCACGGCACCGAAGTTGGCTGCGACCCGCCGCCACCTGTTCTAATAACCCCATCGCCAGCATCCGTCCCCGAGGGGTTCCACTGCCGCGGCTACCGAAGGTACCCGCGCTGGCCCCTGTTGGTCAGCTGCCCGACGGGGTGGTCGTCGACCTGCCCGGGCGGGGCAGCACCTACGTCCTGGACTCGGGCCCGGGCGACGGGCCGACCTACGTCCTGCTGCACTCGTTGGCGTGCACCGGTCTGATGACCTGGTATCCGGCGCTGGATGTGGTGCGGGAGTTCGGTCGCGTGGTGATCTTTGACCAGCGATGTCATGGCCAGGGGATCTCGCCGCCGCGAATGCTGTTCGAAGACTGCGCCGACGACGTCGCGGCACTGGCCGACGTACTCGACATCCCCAGCTTCGTGCCGGTCGGCTACTCGATGGGGTCGCTGATCGCGCAGTTGGTGTGGCGACGGCATCGAGAGCGGGTCGACGGATTGGTGCTGTGCGCCGCGACGGCAGCAGTCAGCCGCGCGCGCTATGAGCGCGTCGCCACCGGGCTGTTCGCGGCTCTGATCGAGACGCTGACCCCCGCACCGCGCCGCGGCGGACCAGCGGCTGCGGTACCCACCGGGCTCTTCGCCGACTATCAATGGGTACTCAATCAAGCCCGCGCCACCTCGCCCGGCGGCATCACGCGCGCGATTGCCGAAGTGGTCCGCTTCGACTCGACGTCCTGGGTCAAAGAGATCGACGTCCCGACAGCGGTGGTGGTGACGATGAAAGACCGTGCCTTCGGCGTACAACGGCAGAAGTGGTTGGCTGAGCGGATCCAGGACGCCGAGATAGTGCCGGTGGACGCCGGCCACGCTGGTTGCACGTTGCAGCCGGCCGCCTTCGTCCCGGGGCTTGCGAGGGCGATCGAATCGGTACACCACCGCCTTCCGACGGCCCAGCCCGCCACGCGGGCGGCCCGCTAAGGAGGCGGGAGCGGTGAAGCGACTCAGCGGTTGGGATGTGTTCATGCTGGCCAGCGAGACGCCCAACGTCCATCAACACACCCTGAAGGTGGCGGTCGTCGACACCACCGGGTTCGAGGGTGTGCCGAGCTTCGACGCGTTCCGCGAGGTGTTCCGTGGCCGGCTACCGGTGCTCGAGCCGATGCACTATCAGCTGGTGGCGACTCCGTGGCGGCTGCACCGCCCCGTCTGGCATGAGGACGCCGAACTCGACCTGGACTATCACCTGCAGCGGGCACAGGTTCCGGTGCCCGGTGGACGACGCGAGCTCGACGCCGTCATCGGCAGCGTCGCCAGCACGCCGCTGGACCGCAGCCGCCCACTGTGGCAGTTCTATTTCGCCGAAGGGCTCGCCGATCAGCGCATCGCGGTGATCGGCAAGATCCACCACGTGTTGGCCGACGGCGTCGCTTCGGCGAACCTGATGACCCGAGCCCTGCACTGGCCCGACGCCGACACCGCGCAAGACCAAGCCGAGGCGGCCTTCGCCCCACCTCGGACGCGGGACGTGGTGCGGTTCGCGGCGCGCGACCATCTGGCACGAATCCGGACGCTCCCGTCGGCGGTGCGCGACGGAGTCGTCGGCGCCTACCGACTGCAGCGCCGCGCGCGGCAGCGTCTGACACATCCGGACCTGGCGCCCCGATTCGACCCGCCACCCACCTTCCTCAACCACAAGCTCACTGCCGGACGGACCTTTGCCAGCGCCGTCCTGCCGCTGGCCGACGTCAAAGCGGTCAGCAAAAAGCTGGAAGTGACCATCAACGATCTAGTGCTCACGGTTGCGGCGGGCGCGTTGCGGCGCCAGCTGCTGAACTACGGCGAACCCGCCGACAGGCCGCTGATCGCCTCGATACCCACCGCCACCGACACCTCGCCGCACCGGATCGCGGGCAATGCGTTGGCCACCATGCTGGTCTCGTTGCCCGTCCAGATCAGTGATCCGATGGAACGGCTGAACCTGATCCGCACGTCGACGCGCATCGCCAAAGAGGATCACCAACTGTTGGGACCAACCCTGGTCGGCCGGTGGCTGGAGTTCGTGCCGCCGACCCTCACCCGCGCGACTTTTGGGTGGATGTCACGGCGTGAGGCACCCAATCAGCTGTTCAACCTGATCGTGTCCAACGTGCCGGGCCCGCGCGAACGAGGCCGCATCGCCGGGGCCGTGGTCACCGATTTCTATTCCGTGGGACCACTTGCCGCCGGGTCGGCTCTCAACATCACCGTCTGGAGTTACGTCGACCAGTTGAGCGTCTCGGTGCTGGCCGACGACGCAACCTTCAAGGACACCCACGAGGTGACCGACGCGTTCGTCGCGGCGTTCACCGAGTTGAGTCAACGAGCGGCCGGGAAATAACAAACACGTAATTTGCGGTGCGGTTTACATCTGCAATGGTTCGGGTAAATCGGTGGTGCGACGAACTGAACCGGTAAGCCTCAGTGTTCGGCGGCCGCAACCGCTGGAAGAGAGACCCCGTGATGAGTGCCAAGCACCGGCTGAGCGAGCCGCCACAGCGGCAAGAATCGTTAACTAGTAAGGGTGTGCGGCAAAATCGAAATCCTTTTGCCGGTGCCTTTGTCGGGGCTTGCAGCATAGTTTTCGGATCGATAATTGTGGCCGCGGCACTGGCCGCGTTCGTGGTGAGCGGAGCTGGGGCGAGGCCTACGCCGCCGGCGGCTTCCGACCAACACGTCAGCCAGCAGGGAACACTGATCGCGGTGTCCGCGGGCTCGGTCACCGCGCGCAGCCGTGACGGGATTACCCGAACATATGTGGTCACTCCACAGACCGCCGTCATCACCAGGGCCGGAAGCCAATTCACGGTGAACGACGAAGTGGACATCATCGGCACTGTCCAGAACGGAACCGTACTGGCGACGGCGATGGCCCACCGCGAACTGGGTCACGGAGACGGACCGCCGATGGATTACGTTGCAGGTCAACCGGTAAGCGGCGTACTGGACAGCGACTGAGTGCCACATTGGGCGATGGTGCGGTGGCGACGGGTTGTCCAAAGCGGATGGAATTCGGGCCGTGTGGTGGTGTACTCCCTGACGGGCAGTGCGAAATGCGTTCCGGTGCTTGCGCATTCGCCGAGATAGTGCCCTGGTCGGGTCCGTCGCCGGTGGTCAGGTCGCCAGCATCGGCGCCGCTGGTGCTGACCGACTTCAGCTGTACACCCTTTGATTGTGCTGACGTCGCGGCGACCGCTGGGGTGTTGGCGTCCTCGTGCGACGCCGTGCTGGTGGGTGAGCATCAGAACAAGCCGGACTTCCCGCCCACATTGATGGGTGCCTTGCTGCTGGACGCGGGTGTAACGCCCTGGATCACGTTGTCCTGCCGCGATCGCAACCGGATCGTCCTCGAACAGGAACTTCGCGGGCTGCGCTGCATCGGCGTCGACACGGTGTTGTGTGTGACCGGAGACGGGCGCGGCTACGACGTCCGCCCGGAAGTCACGCAAACGTTCGACCTCGACGGGCTGCGGCTGGTATCACTGGCCGCATCGCTGGGAGTGGTTCCGGCGGTGCCCGAAACGCCCACGGCTCCGCCCGTCCGTGGCCGACCCGGCCGACTGGTCGAAAAGCAGCGTGCGGGCGCCTGTCTGGCGGTGCTCAACCATGTGCCGTTCCCCGACATGATCGCGGGCTTCGTGAAAATAGCTCGTTCACAAGGCTTGTCGATCCCGGTGATCGCGTCCGTCGCCGTCTTCAGCGACAGCGTCTCGGCGGCCGTGTTGCAGGGCCTGCCCGGTCTCGAACTCGATCCGGCGGTGACGGAGCGTGTCTTGAGCGCAGCGGATCCGATCGCAGCAGGGATCTCGGCAGCAGTGAGCGAAGCGCGGGCGTTGCTGTCGATCGACGGCGTCGAAGGGGTGAACGTCTCCGGACTCGGATCGGCTACCGGGCCTCGCGTCGGGGCCGAGATCAAGGCGGAGGTCGGCCGGCTGATCCGGGAGGGGGCCTCGTGACCGAAGCGATGCAGGCGGAGTTCGACACCGTTGCGGAGTGGACCGCGCAGGTCGCCGCCGATCTCGGCCATGACTACTACGTGCCGGCGGGGTGCCGGGGCAGCGGTAGCCCGGCCGCGTTGGACTGGCTCGTATCACACATGGAACTCGGCTCGGGTGCCAGGTTTTTGGACTGTGGGGCCGGTGTCGGGGGGCCCGCCGCGTATGCGGCGCAAGCCCGGGAATTGCGGCCGATACTGGTGGAGCCGGAGGCGGGCGCGTGCCGTGCCGCGAAACGGTTGTTCGGCTATCCGGTGGTGCGTGCTGTGGGGTCGAAGTTGCCGCTGGCCGATTCGTCTTGCGACGCGGCGTGGTCGCTCGGGGTCTTGTGCACGACTCCGGATCAGCTGGCATTGCTTGAGGAGCTGCACCGCGCCGTGCGCCGCGGCGGGTGCATCGGGATGCTGGCATTCGTGGCTCACCGTGAACTGCCGAGTGATCAGCTCGAGGGGAACCACTTTCCGACCCCCGACCGGTTGCGCGGACTCGTGGAAGAGTCCTCGTTGCGTGTCGAAAGCCAATTGAGAACCGCTGAGCTGCCAGCGATTCCGGAGCAATGGAATGAGCGGGTCGACGCGGTGACGAACGCGCTGACGGAACGGTACGGGGACACCGAAGCGTGGCAACTGGCCGAGCGCCAGAGCTCGCGGATCGCGCGGCTGTTGGAAGACGGCACGCTGACCGGAGAGTTGCTGGTGCTGCGTCACGCGTGAGCAGGTGCTTCCCTGCAAGCCGCGCCCGGGCCCGGGTAGCGGGGCCCACAGCTGGCAGCCCCACGGTTTCGACCCGCGGCCACTGTCGGCATGGACCGTGCCAGTCCTATGGTCTACTGATAGCTTCCGCTCTTCGATTCCTCTGATTCCTGCCGTTGGCGGGTGCCGCTCGGGGAACTCGGGTGCTGAAGTCGTCGGATTGCGGCCGGGTATTGGAGAGAGAATGTCATCCTCCGAGGCGATCAGCATTCGTCAGATTGGCGTCACCGAGGCGGCATTGATGAACGAATTATCGGCGATCTTCGGTGAGGCTTTCGATGAGGCCGATACCTACAATTCGTCTCGTCCGGGTGATGACTATCTGACGCGTCTGCTGTGCAGCAATTACTTCATTCCGCTAGTAGCGCTCGTGGAGGAGTCGGTAGTTGGCGGTCTCGTCGCATACGAATTGCTCAAATTTGAACAACAGCGCAGCGAAATATACATCTACGATTTAGCTGTCGCGGCAGCACATCGTCGGAAAGGCATTGCCACCGCATTAATCGAGGAACTACGTCAGATAGCTGCAGCGCGTAATGCTTATACCATCTTCGTACAGGCAGACATCGGAGATGACGCAGCAATTGGACTATATACTAAACTTGGACTACGCGAGGATGTACTTCATTTCGACATTGCGGTTGCCGCCACTGAAGACAACTAGTCGGTGCTGTGGCCGGTGGCAGTGGTGGAGCGTGAGCGGCTCACATTCACGTTATTCTTTGTTTCCCGCCAGCACCGTCGCTCGGAAGACGGCGGTAATCTCGCCGACCCTCGGGTCGGCGCGCAGTTGCTCCAGGGATTCCGGCAGCGGCAGCCGCCAGTTTGGATATTCGTCAATCGTGCCGGGCAGATTCGGCTGTCGGACCTCGGCCAGCACGTCATACGGCGAGATGAGCTTCAACAGGCACGGCGTCGCCGCCAGCAGCCGGTGCATGGCGGTGATGATCGTCGCCTCGTCCGGGTTCTCCTCACCCGGCGGTAGCAGCCGTTCAGAACGCAGCAACGTCAGCCACTCGGCGCGTTCCTTTGCGGCGGCGGCCTCTTCACCCGGGACGTCACTGAGCAGGCCGAGCTCGGCGCGCGCCCGCACGTGTTCCGCGCGCAAGAACCCCGCGGCCGTCGGCAGGTCGTGCGTAGACAGGCTCGCGGCGGCCCGGGCGGGCCACTTCGCCGGCGGCAGCAGTGGCTCCTCGGGCACGGACTGATCGCGGGTGAACCACGACACCGCGCAACCCAGCATCCCGTTGTCGGCCAGCGCCTCGGTGACCTCGGGCTCGACGGTGCCCAAATCCTCGCCGACCACCGTGGCCTTCGCGCGGTGGGCCTCCAGCGCTAGCACCGCGAGCATCACTTCGGCGTCGTAATGCACGTAGGTACCGCGATCCGGGCTGTCGCCCGGTGGGATCCACCACAACCGCCACAGGCCGGCGACGTGGTCGATTCGCAGCCCGTCGGCATGAGACAGTACGGCGCGCAACATGTCTCGTAGCGCGCCATAGCCGGTGGCGGCCAGTCGGTCCGGGCGCCAGGGGGGCAATCCCCAGTCCTGGCCGCGGGGGGTGAAGTTGTCCGGCGGCGCCCCGATGCTTACCCCCGCGGCAAGCACGTCGGCCAGCGCCCACGCGTCGGCGCCGTCGGCGTCCACGCCCACCGCGAGGTCGTGCAACACGCCCAGCGCCATGCCGGCCTCCCGTGCGGTGGTCCGCACCGCGATCAGCTGCTCGGCGCACCGTTGCTGCACCCAGGCATGGAACGCCAGCCGTGCGGCCAGCTCCCGGCGTGCCTGGGCCACGGCGGGCCCGTTGACGTCGCGCAACGGCTGGGGCCAGCG
>JALHRH010000155.1 GCA_022841565.1 Mycobacterium sp.
AGCGAACGCCGCCAAATTCGCCGCCGTCAGCGAAGAGCTGATACCCGCTGTATCGGCCGCCGCTGTCACGATCAGGTGCGGTGCGGCGATGAGATACGACATTGTGGTCCTCCCGCCCGACAGGTTCTTGACCGCCCGAAGGATGAGCTCGTAACTTACCTGACTCTGTCACGCTTGGTCACTCTTGCGAGTGGTGCACACAGAAGGGCTGGGCCCAGGCCAACGCCGCATCTGTCTACTGACAGCGCGAGTAGCGTCATCGGCTGTGGATTACGCGTCGACCTACCTCGAAGAAACCCGGGCGTTCGGTGAACTGATCCGCGCCGCCGATCCATCAACACCGGTGCCGACCTGTCCGGGCTGGACCCTTGAGCAACTGTTCCGTCACGTTGGCCGCGGCGACCGCTGGGCAGCGCAGATCGTCCGCGACCGGATGAACAGCTTCCTCGATTTCCGCAGCGTCGAAGATGGCACACCGCCGCCAGACCTCGATGACGCGATCTCGTGGCTCAACGGCGGCGCGCAGCGGATGGTCGATGCCGTCGAGGTAACCGGAGCCGAGACACCGGTTTGGACGTTTCTCGGACCGCGACCTGCTAGTTGGTGGATCCGTCGCCGCCTCTACGAGAACGCCGTTCACCGGGCAGACGCCGCGCTGGCAGTCGGCTCCGAATTCGCCATCGATGCCGAGGTGGCGGCCGACGGTATCGACGAATTTCTGGAACGCATCGTGATCCAGGCGGGAAAAGACGGCGCGCCACTGCCGCTGGAGGCCGGCGACACTCTGCACCTGCACGCCACCGATCCCGGGTTGGGAAAAGCCGGCGAATGGACGATGGCCGTCGACGACGTGGTCATCTGGTCGCACGAGCATGGAAAAGGCACCGTCGCGCTGCGCGGCGGGGCCACCGAACTGCTGCTGGCGATTACCCGCCGAGTCTCGCTCGCCGATGTCGGGATCCAGGTGTTCGGCGACGAAGCCGTATGGCAGAGATGGCTGGATCGCACGCCTCTCTAGACTTGCACACCATGACAACATCGGAGATCGCCACCGTCCTGGCATGGCACGACGCCCTCAATGACTCCGACATCGAGACGTTGATAACCCTGTCGAGCGACGACATCGAAATCGGTGATGCCCACGGAGCCGCGCAGGGCCACGATGCACTTCGCAGGTGGGCCAGCTCGCTCACCGCGAGAGCGGAGCTGGGCCGGATGTATGTGCATAACGGCATCGTGGTGGTCGAGCAGCAGATCAGCGATCGCAACAAGCCATTTCATGCGTCAACCGGCGCATCCGCGTTTCGCGTGGTCCGCGACCACGTCACCTCCATGTTCCGTCATTCAGACCTGCAGTCGGCGCTGGCGGCCACCGAACTCACTGAGGCCGACCGGATCGAGTGAGATCGATCGAGCACTGAGGAGCCAGTTATGCGCGGGATCATCTTGGCCGGCGGTTCGGGCACCCGGCTGTACCCGATCACGATGGGTATCAGTAAGCAGCTGCTGCCGGTGTACGACAAGCCGATGATCTATTACCCGCTGACCACGCTGATGATGGCCGGCATCCGCGACATCCTGATGATCACCACCCCGCACGACGCACCCGGCTTTCATCGCCTCCTCGGCGACGGAAGTCAATTCGGGATCAACCTGACCTACGCGGTTCAAGAACGGCCGGACGGCCTGGCGCAGGCATTTGTGGTCGGTGCCGACCACATCGGCAGCGATTCGGTGGCACTGGTGTTGGGAGACAACATCTTCTACGGACCAGGCCTGGGTACCAGCCTGAGTCGATTCCAATCCATCAGCGGCGGAGCGGTTTTCGCTTACTGGGTGGCGAACCCGTCGGCCTACGGGGTGGTGGAATTCGATTCCGGCGGTATGGCGGTGTCGTTGGAGGAGAAACCGGCCACCCCGAAATCGCACTACGCGGTCCCGGGGCTGTACTTCTACGACAATGACGTGGTCGAGATCGCCAAGGGCCTGAAGAAATCGGCGCGTGGTGAGTACGAGATCACCGAGGTGAACCAGATCTACCTCAACCGCGGGCGGCTGGCCGTTGAGGTGTTAGCCCGTGGGACGGCGTGGCTGGACACCGGCACGTTCGATTCCCTTTTGGACGCCGCAGATTTCGTACGCACGCTGGAACTGCGCCAGGGGCTCAAGGTCAGCATTCCCGAGGAGGTGGCGTGGCGGCTGGGCTGGATCGACGACGAGCAGCTGGCGCAGCGCGGCCAGAGCCTGGTCAAGTCCGGCTACGGCAACTACCTGCTGGACTTGTTGGAACGCAACTGATTTCGGTCCACCTAAGGTGAGTAATCCCCCACCGCTCGCCGAGTGTGCTTTGGCTGCGCCGAGTGTGCGCTGGCGGCGGCGACGCGCCGGGCGGCGCCGCAGTGGTTGCACTCTCGGCGTGTCGGCCGGTACAGGATGTGGCTGGAGGGCGCCGATGGACAGTTGTGAATACAGACCTCGATGCTCTCCTGGCCGAACTGTATTAGACGATCGATGACCACAAATTGCAACCCGACCGGCGGCGCGCCGGACGGCCGAAGCAATGGACGGACAGCGAGTTGGTGTGCCGAGCCGTGGCTCAGGCGCTGCTCGGCGCCCGCAGCGAACACCGTTGGCTGCGAATGTGTTACGGCCTCAAGAGGTCACTGATCGCCTACGACCACTGACCAAGTTAAAACTACCCACCTAGACCGTTGCCGAACAGTCCGGCCGCACCACCGTTGCCGCCCTGCTGGCCGGCCGGTCCGCCCGCGCCAGACCCTCCGGCCCCACCGGCGCCGAGCAACCAGCCGCCGGGTGAGCCGTTAAGACCGGATCCTGCCGCTGCGTTCGCGCCGTTGCCGATCAGTGGACGCCCGGTGAGGGTCTGGATGGGCGAGTTGATGGCGTTCAGCACAACCTGCTGCGCGTTAGCCGCTTCAGCGCTGGCGTACGCGCCGGCGTTGCCGCTCAATAGCTGCACAAACTGGGCATGAAACTGTGCCGCCTGTGCGCTGAGGGTCTGGTAGGCCTGCCCATGCAGACCGAACATCGCCGAGACCGCGGCGGAAATCTCGTCAGCACCGGCGGCGAGCACCGCTGTCGTCGGGATTGCCGCGGCAGCATTGGCCTCGCTGAGTACCGATCCTATGCCGGCAACGTCCGACGCGGCTGCGGACAGCAGCTCTGGCGCCACGCTGAGCGTTGACATGTGCCCTCCCGATAGGTTGGGACAATGGTGGCGCTGACTCGGGCCCGCAGGTCACCAAGGACCGTGAATTCCTCATCGTATGCCCAACCGCGCACGTAGGGGCGCTTTTCGGCGAGCTTGTCCAGGTCTTGGGAACCGGGGGAGGGACCGACCTTACTGCCGATAATTGACCAGGAAGTTGCCCAAGCGGTCGATGGCATTTGCCAAATCACGTGCCCACGGCAACGTGACGATGCGCAGGTGATCGGGTTCGGGCCAGTTAAATCCGGTGCCTTGGGTGACCAGGATCTTCTCTTGCAGCAGCAGGTCGAGGACGAGTTGTTCGTCGTCGGCGATGTCGTAGACCTCGGGGTCCAGCCGGGGGAAGGCATACAGCGCGCCTTCGGGTTTGGTGCAGGAGACCCCGGGTATCGCGTTGAGTTTGTTCCAGGCGACGTCGCGCTGTTCGAGTAGGCGCCCGCCGGGCAGCACCAGGTCCTCGATGCTTTGGTGGCCGCCGAGGGCGACCTGAATTGCGTGCTGCGCTGGGACATTGGGGCACAGGCGCATATTGGCCAGCAGGCTGATTCCCTCGATGAAGCTGCTGGAGTGATCCTTGGGGCCGGTGATCGCCAACCAGCCGGCCCGGTATCCGGCGACTCGGTAGGCCTTGGACAGGCCGTTGAAGGTCAGGCACAGCATGTCGGGCGCCAGCGAGGCCACGCTGATGTGCTTGGCGTCGTCGTAGAGGATCTTGTCGTAGATCTCGTCGGCGAGCAGCAGCAGTTGATGCTTGCGCGCCAAAGCGACCATCTGAGTGAGGATTTCGCGGCTGTACACCGCTCCGGTCGGATTGTTCGGGTTGATCACCACCAACGCCTTAGTGCGCTCGGTGATCTTGGACTCCAAGTCGGCGATATCGGGCTCCCAGCCCTGGGTCTCGTCGCACAGGTAGTGCACCGGTGTGCCGCCCGCCAGTGAGGTCGACGCCGTCCACAGCGGGTAGTCCGGTGCGGGAATCAATACCTGGTCGCCGTTGTCCAACAGCGCCTGCAAGGTCATCGTGATCAGCTCGGAGACCCCGTTACCCAAATAAACGTCGTCGACATCGAACCGGGGAAAGCCGTCGACGAGTTCGTAGCGGGTGACCACCGCGCGACGTGCGGGCAGGATGCCCTTGGAGTCCGAGTACCCCTGGGCATAGGGCAGCGCCTGGATCATGTCGCGCATGATCACGTCCGGCGCCTCGAAGCCGAATGGCGCCGGGTTGCCGATATTGAGCTTGAGGATGCGATGCCCTTCGGCTTCCAGCCGGGCGGCGTGCTGATGCACCGGGCCGCGGATTTCGTACAGAACGTCCTGCAGCTTGGACGACTGCGCGAACACGCGCTGCCGGTGATGGCCGGAGGTGTGCGCGGGCAGCTGGTGAGTAGTCACGTCAACCATGGTCCCATCGCTGTCCAACGAAATTTGCTGATCGGCGCCAAAACGTGATCAGCGCTTACCCGGCGGACGCGCACCCTTCGCCAGGCCCAGGCCTTTGACCGGCGCGGCTGGCGCGGCGGGGGGACTCGGGTCGGCGTCGCTTACTGCTGACGACGCGGCCTCTGACTTTGCGTCGGGCTGCGGTTCGGGCTCCGCCGGTGCGGCAGGCGTGGCAGGGGCGCTTTTCTTTGCGCCCGGACGCTTGGCGCCCGCCGCGATGCCCAAACCCTTCACCGGCACTTCGGGTTGAGTCGGCGCTGCGGGGGCTTCGGCGGGTGCGGGCGCATCCTCGGCTTTGGCCGGCTCGGCCGCGGCGGGTGCGGCCTTCTTGGCGCCGGGCCGCTTGGCGCCGGCAACCATGCCAAGACCCTTTACGGGCGCGGTGGGCGCAGCCGGTTCGGCTGGCGCGGGGGCCACGGGCGCCTCGGTAGCTTCGGCGGCCTCGGCGGCGGGCGCCGCTTTCTTGGCACCAGGGCGCTTGGCGCCGGCGGCCACGCCCAGCCCCTTGGCGGGTGCGGCAGCAGAGGTGGCTTCTTCGGATGCGGGTGCTGCGGCTGCTGCCGGGGCCTTCTTGGCGCCGGGGCGCTTGGCGCCGCCCGCCAGGCCCAGACCTTTCGCAGGAGCGGCGGGCGCCGCGGCTGCGGGCTTCTCGGCAGGCTCGGCCGGCTTCTCGGCCGGAGCTTCGGCGGGAGCCGCCGCAGCGGCCTTGGGCTTGGCCTTGGCCACCTTGGCGGCCCGCTCTTGGGCTTCTTTGGCGGCAGTACCCTTCTCCGGCAGCTTCACGGCATCGCGGTCGAGGGAGCCGAGCAGCACCTGGGCCACATCGAGCACCTCCACCCCGCTGCGGCCCGCTTCTTCCTGGCGGTCGTTCACACCGTCGGTGACCATCACCCGGCAGAACGGGCACGCGACGGCGACGGTGGTGGCGTTGGTGGCCAGTGCCTCGTCGACGCGTTCGTGATTGATGCGTTTGCCGATGTGCTCTTCCATCCACATGCGCGCGCCGCCCGCGCCGCAGCAGAAGCTGCGCTCGGCGTGGCGCGGCATTTCGGTGAGCCTGGCGCCTGCGGCACCGATCAGTTCGCGCGGCGCCTCGTACACCTTGTTATGGCGGCCCAGGTAGCACGGGTCGTGATAGGTGATGTCCTGGGACACGGAATTCACCGGGACCAGCCTGTTGTCGCGCACCAGCCGGTTCAGCAGCTGAGTGTGGTGCAGCACGGTGTAGTTGCTGCCGAGCTGACGGTATTCCTTGCCCAGGGTGTTGAAGCAGTGCGGGCAGGTGACGACGATCTTGCGGTCGACGGTCTCCACACCTTCGAACAGTCCGTCCAAGGTGTCGACGGCCTGCTGAGCAAGTTGCTGGAACAGGAATTCGTTGCCCGAGCGGCGTGCGGAGTCACCATTGCAGGTCTCACCAGTACCCAGCACCAGGTACTTGACTCCGGCGATGGACAGCAGTTCGGCGACGGCCTTGGTGGTCTTTTTCGCCTTGTCGTCGTAGGCGCCGGCGCAGCCCACCCAGAACAGGTACTCGAAGCCGTCGAAGCTGTCGACGTCTTCACCGTAGACGGGGACGTCGAAGTCGACCTCGTCAATCCAGGCGGTGCGGTCCGAGGCGTTCTGGCCCCACGGATTGCCCTTGTTTTCGAGGTTCTTGAACAACACCGACAGCTCGGAGGGGAACTCCGACTCCATCATCACCTGGTAGCGGCGCATGTCCACGATGTGGTCGACGTGCTCGATGTCCACCGGGCACTGCTCGACGCACGCGCCGCAGGTTACGCAGGACCACAACACGTCCGGGTCGATGACGCCGCCCTGCTCGGCGGTGCCGACCAACGGCCGGGTGGCCTGCTCAGGGCCGGAGCCCATGACGCGGCCGAAGCCGGACTCGGGCACATGGTGCTCCTCGGCATGCTTCTCCCCGCGCAGTTCCTCACCGAGACCCCCCTCGGGGGTGCTTTCCAGCGGGGATGCTTTTTCGCCCAAGATGTAGGGCGCCTTGGCCATCCAGTGGTCGCGCAGGTCCATGATCACGAGCTTGGGTGACAGCGGCTTGCCGGTATTCCACGCCGGACACTGCGATTGGCACCGCCCGCACTCGGTACAGGTGGCGAAGTCGAGCATGCCCTTCCAGGTGAAGTCCTCGATCTTGCCGCGGCCGAATTCGGCGTCGTCGGGCGGGTTTTCGAAGTCGATCGGCTTCCCGTCGGCCTCGATTGGCAGCAGCGGGCCCAATCCGTCGGGCAGTCGCTTGAAGGTGACGTTGATGGGTGCCAGGAAGATGTGCAAGTGCTTGGAGTGCAGCACGATTAACAGGAACGAGAGCATCACGCCGATGTGCAGCAGCAGCGCGACGGTTTCGACGATCTCGTTGGTGTGCTGGCCCAACGGATGTAGCAGTGAGCCCATCGCGTGGGAGAAGAATGCCCCGTTGCCGTAAGGGAATTCGCCACCCAGGGCATTCACCGATGCGCCGCGGAAGATGGCGTAGGTCCAGATGACGTTGAAGATCATGAACAGGATCAGCCACGCGCCGCCGGTGTGTGAACCATAGAAACGGGACTGCCGGCCGTAATCCTTGGGCTCGGTGCGCATCCGGATGATCGCGAACGTCACGATGCCCGTCAGCACGGCCAGGGCGAAGAAATCCTGCAGGGCGCCCAGCGCGTCCCAGTGGCCGACGAACGGGAGGGCGAAGTCCGGCTTGAACAGCACTCCGTAGGCCTCGATGTAGACGGTGAGCAGGATGAAAAAGCCCCACATCGTGAAGAAGTGGGCAACACCCGGCACCGACCACTTGAGGAGCTTGCGCTGACCGAACACTTCGGCGAGCTGCGCCCAGATCCGGGCGCCGACGTCGTTGGTGCGTCCGCTTGCCGGCTGCCCGGAGGTGACCAGCTTGTACAACCACCAGACTCGCTTCAGCGCCAACAGGATTACGACCGCGGTCATGCCCATGCCCACTATGAGCCGGATGAGGGTCTGCGTGGTCACCGAAGGCCACCTCGATTCGTCGTCATTCAGATGCCATGGGGCGCGGATGCGCCTTTGCTAGTCAACCTGCTCATACTGACATCCTCGTGACATTCGACGCGAGATAGGCAAACCTAAGTCTGCGCAGATCACCAGCCCAGCGGAGCGCGGTGTGATCAGGCGTACACCTCAGCTTTGGGGCGCCAGCATCGCCCGCAGCATCGACAGCATTTCCGAGCGTGAGCCGGCACCGAGCCTACGGCGGATTCGGGCGACGTGATGCTCGACGGTTTTTGCCGAGATGAACAGCTGGCCTCCGATATCGCGGTAGGGCATGCCCAGCAGCAGCAGTTCGGCGACTTCGCGTTCCCGGTGTGACAATGATGACCCCGACGGGGGCTGACGTGGCGGTGACGCGGTGGATTCAGCCTGCCCCTCTCCGGTGGGCGCCTCGGCAATACCCGTGCCGACCTTGAGGTCCCGGGCGAGCTGCAGCATGGCGCCGGACACGCGGGCGTCGGATGTCTGTAGAGCTGCCTGACCGGCGAGCCGGGTGGCGTCGGAGGTCAATCCGACATGTGTCAGCGACCGCGCCGCGGCGCTGACTTCGTCCGCGCCCACCTGGCCGGCGAGCACTCGGAGCCAAGTCCGACCGGCTATCGAAAGCGCTTGGGCGAGAGTGCTTTGCGGGGCCGCGGCGGTGAGAGCCTGCCCGTGGGGTGCGACGTACTCCGGCGAGTTGGTAAGGATCCCGGCGTGTACGCCTGCCCAGTGCAGCGGAACCGACCACAGCGGCGGATTCCCCAACGAGTCGAGCAGCGCGAACGCCCGATCCAGGGTGTGTTGCAGCTGGTCCACCTGGCGCATGCGGGCGGCCGCAACCCACAACTCACCCAACGGCAGCAGCGCGAACAAGTCGAGGGAATACTCCGCGAGCACCTCGGCGGCTGCATACCAATGCTTCTGCAGCGCACCGATATCTCCGCTACGACGCGCGATCGCGGTCTGCAGGGCGGCGGCCCACAGCGCGTCACGGCGATGCAGGCTCGCAGCAGAAACCGTAGCGACGTCTGCGGCGGCAGATGGTAGCTGACCGTCTTGCATTTTGATCCAGGCCGATAACAGCAGGTGTCGGTATTTGAACATCACTTCAACGTCCGCCCGCACCGCCCGACCAATGACACTGTGAGCGCGCACCGGGTCCCCGCCGTGTATTGCGGCCAGGGTAACGAGTGCGGCTGGAGTGTCCGGGAAGACTTCACTGATCGGTTGCTCGACCGCGACGGACTGGCTGAGCTTCGCCATCGCGGTCGGATAAGGCTGGTCCATGGTCAGCAGCAGGCCTTCGGCCAGGTTGCGGGACGCGCGTGCGGCAATCGTAGGCGGTCCCGAGTCCTTGAGCCGCACGGCGGCCTGCGCGGTCGCGAGGTCGCCCGTCGCCGCCAGAACGATCGCGGCGGCCGAGCCGACGACAGAATCCGGATATGGGCCCAGCCAGCCGAACAATTCGGCCGCCTGGCCGGTGTTGCCGTCGTGGGTTGCGACGCTGGCTGCGATCCGCACGGCCGCGGCACGTTCGGTGAAATCTTCGGAGCTGAGCAGGCTGTCGGCCAGTGACGCGGCGGCTGTGCAGTCGCCACTGAGGGCGAGCGCGTCAGCCAGACCTGGCGTAAGTCCGGAGGCGCCGACTTGGACCGCTGCCCGGTACAACCGCGCCGCGTATGCGGCTTGGGCGCCGCTACCGCGGACTTCCACCGCACGCCGAGACAGGATCGCAGCCAGCCGGTCGTCGTCCAGGCCGTGCTCGGCCAGTCGCAGCGCGAAATCAGGCGACACCGTCGAGATGTCCAGTTGTGATCGCAACAGCGAGGTCTCGACTTCACGGTGGTGCGCGTTGCCGACGACCTGCGCAACGGAGTCATGAACAAGCTGCAAGAACGCGGGCGGGTGTAATGGCTCGATTAGACCGCTGGCGTGCGCGCGATCCACCAGCACCCTGGCATCTGTCACCGAAATGCTAAGCGCGGCAGCGACATCAGCGGCACCCATTTCGTGGGTCAGCGACATGATGAGTAGGACGTCGAGGTCGGCTTCGTCGATCCGGCGCAATCGCTCGGTGAGCGCGATCTTGGCCGCACGCCATCGACCCCCTTGGGATGCCGCGTGTACGAGAAACGGCAGGCCCCCGGTGTAATCGAGTTGATCCGGTCCGACCGGCAGCGGGCCCAGCGCGATGCGCGGTCTTTCCCGCGCGATGGCCGTCATCAAGGAGCGCAGCGGCGCTCGCTGCTCGTGGGCCTCGGCGGCGGCCACGACTGTAACGCGGGCGTCTCCGACGCGTTCGCCGAGCGTGACCAGTTCGGCGTCGGTGAGCAGGTGGGCGTCGTCGACGAGGAAAGCCGCCTCGGGAGGATCGTCGTCTCGCGGCGGGCGGGTCAGAACCGGAATGCCGGCGTGCAGCAGGCAGTCGCGGGCGGTGGTTAGCAGAGTCGTCTTGCCGGTGCCGATGCCGCCGACGAGCATCGCCCGGACCGGCGCTGCTCCGGCGTTCGCCAGATCGCCGATCACACCCCTTGCGGCAGGCGGGATTTCGGGCAAAGACTCGGTCATGGATGCACTGCGATGCTCGGCGTGCTTGACGACTTGCGCACTGCGCATACCCCCTGTGCTCCATGGCGGTCAGCAGCGGCTTTCACCATAGCGGTCCCCACCCCGCAACCCCGGCATTCCCCTAATGGATCACCCCCTAATGATGTCTGGGGGCGGGCGGGGTTCGCACCGAACACGAGGGTCAGCGCAACCGATACCATCTTGCTAGAGCTGGAGCTGGGCGGGCGTGCGCCGCAGGAGGTGGGTAATGGCAAATTCGTTGCTCGACTTTGTCATCTCGCTGGTGCGCGATCCTGAGGCCGCCGCACGCTATGCCGCCAACCCCGCCCAGGCTATCGCTGACGCGCACCTTACGGAAGTGACCAGCGTCGATGTCAACAACCTGATCCCTATGGTGTCGGATTCACTCTCGATGGCCGGGCCCACCGGCGCAGTTACCGGCGTGCCCGTTGCCGATCATGGCAATGTGTGGGCAAGCGGGGCGGCCACGGCAGCGTTGGATGCGTTCTCGCCTCACACCCCTGCTGCGGCGGTGCCTTCCAACGGGGCGATCAGTGGCGTGATCACTCAGCCGGCCGCGCATGCGCCGGCCGATGTGCCCACCGGCCCGCCTCCGGTGGACACTGGTCACCCCGAGCCGTCGACGCTGCTCACAGGCGGTGGGACACCCGAAATAGCGTTCGACCACGGTGGATTTCCGACCAGCGGTTCCGGAATCTGGGACGACTCGGTAATCAATCCGGGCACGCATTTGCACGATGGACAGCCTGATCACCATGGCTTCAACATGGACGGCGCCTAAAGCGTCGAGGGCTGACTTTCGAGTCGTTACCGATCTGCCTGGCTGCTGTGACGGTCGGCGAGTAGTGTTTGACGTGCATAAATGCTGTAAGCGGGGGTGTTTTCAACGCGGGATTGGGGGTCCCGCAATTTCCCCTAATCCCCTAATGGGGTGTCCCTAGCTATCCCGGTGGGTACTCCGCCGACCGGGGGTTCCGACCCCGATTTGGGGCAGCCGCGAAATCCATACGGTTGATGACAGAGCGCCGGTCACTTCGGCGAACAACTTCACGGTTTCGATTGAAGGGAAGAGAAGATGACCACGCTAGTGGACTACATCCTGAGCCTGTTTCGCAGCGAAGCGGCGGCACAGTCGTTCGTCGCTGCTCCCGGACAGGCCATGACCAACGCCGGGCTGATCAACGTCTCACCAACGGAGGTCTCCTCGGCGGTGGCAAGTGCAGTCCCCGGTGTTCTCGTCTCCTCCAACGACCCGATCAGCGGGTTGCAGCGGGCCGTGGCTGACCAGTATGGCTTCGCGCTCCCAGCGTCCGATGCGGGCGTCGCTATCGGCAATGCCGGGCAGGTTGCGAGCGACGCAGGCGTCTTCGTGACCGATGCGGGTCAGATCGCTGCGGACGCGGGTGTCGGGTTGGGCAGCGCCATTGCGGCCGACGTTGGCATGGGGTTGGCGAGTGGTGTCAACGCTGGTCTGGCGAGCGGTGTTAACGCCGGGCTGGTCGGCCAGAGTGGGTTTGGCCTGCAGACCGGAGCTGTCGGGGCCGCTCCCGGATTGGTGTTCGTCGAGCCGACTGGTGGGTTTGGCGCCGGACTTGGTGTCGGAGTTCAGGCCGGTCTTCAGGCTGGGTTCGGTGTGCAAGCGGGGATTGGTACGCAGGTTGGTGCCGGGCTCGGCGCTGGTGTCGGCACCGGAGTGGGCGCGGGCGCGCAGGCGGGTGTTGGCTTCGGTGTGCAGGCTGGCATCGGTGCGCAGGCCGGCGTAGTCGGCGGAATCGGCAGCGGCGCTGGTATCGGGGGCGGAGTTGGCGGCCAGGCCGGTATCGGTCTCGGTGGCCAGGTCGGTGTTGGCGGTGGCATCGGTGCCGGCGCTGGCGGCGTGATCGGCGGCGGTGTTGGCCTGGGTGGTCAGGTTGGCGGCGCGGTTGGTGCTGGCGGCCAGCTTGGTGGTGTGGTTGGTGCTGGTGTCGGTGGCCAGGTCGGCGGTGGGCTCGGTGGCGCGATCGGTGCTGGTGGCCAGGTTGGCGGCGCGGTTGGTGCTGGTGGTCAGGTTGGCGGCGCGGTTGGTGCTGGTGGTCAGGTTGGCGGCGCGGTTGGTGCTGGTGGCCAGGTTGGCGGCGCGGTTGGTGCTGGTGGTCAGGTTGGCGGCGCGATAGGTGCTGGTGGTCAGGTTGGCGGCGCGATAGGTGCTGGTGGCCAGGCTGGTGGCGCGATCGGCGCCGGCGTACAGACCGGCGGTGCGATCGGTGGCGGACTGGGCGGCGGCGTTAACGCCGGCGGTCAGGTCGGTGGCGGTGTC
>JALHRH010000156.1 GCA_022841565.1 Mycobacterium sp.
CGCCTCCTGCAGTACCGACAGGCTGGTCGCCCCGCCGGTGCCCATGATGAGCCGGGACGCAAAGCTGCGATCCGCGATCGTCAACTTGTCAACCACCTTGCACCGCCGTCACCACCTCGAGTCGCGCACCATCGAAAAGCTTTGCAGCCCAGCCGGAGCGGGGCAGCACCGCGTTGTCCATCGCGACCGCAACACCGCGGTCCGGGAAGCCCAGGGCGCTCAGCAACGCGCCCACTGTGGTCGATTCGTCGACCTGAACCGGTTGCTCGTTAACCATCACGATCATGACCTGGACCCCACCGCAACAAGTTCGGACACAACCCTTTCAGCGGTCCACGGCGCCAACAAGAATCCCGACCGGCCGTGGCCGGCGGCCACCAGGGTCCGCTCGTCGAGTCGTTGCACAAGGGGCAGGTTATCGGGCGTCATCGGCCGCAGGCCAGCAGCACATTCGGCGAATTCGTACTCCCCCAGCGCCGGCAGCACCGCGCACGCGTCGTCGAGCAGATCACGTATCCCCGACACCACCGGCGCGGTATCCCTGCCGTGCTCGTACTGGGTCGCGCCCACCACCACACCGTCCGCCCGCGGCACCAGATACACCTGCCGTCCGTGCACGCGAGCCCGAACCACTCTGTCCAGCAACGGCATACAGCCCTTGCGCCAGCGCAACCGCAACACCTCACCCTTCACCGGTCGCACCTGCAGGCCGGGCCACAAGGCGGGCGCATCGATACCGTTGGCGATCACCGCTGTGTCACCCGCCGCGGCGCTCAGATCGGTAACCGGTGCCGCCCATCGGACACCGAGCCGTTCGCAATCCCGCGCCAGCGCGTCCACGACGGCGCGGTTGTCCACCGCCAGTTCGGTGGGTGCCCGGAAGCCGTGCCGAATACCTTGTGCCAGCAGCGGTTCGACGTCGCGGGCGGCCGATTCCCAGACCACCGGGTGGCCCTGCTGCGACAACCAGTCGGCAACGGTACGCAGCTCGGCGACATCGGCCCGGTCGACGGCCACCACTAGCGATTCGCGTGCGGTCACCAACCCCGGATCCAGCCCATCAAGGAAGCCCTCGCGCCATAGCCGCAGCGATTCCAGACCCAGCCGCAGCAGCCGTTCCTCGCCGGGCCAGCCTTCGCTGTGCGGGGCCAGCATGCCACCGGCCACCCAGGACGCGCCCCGCTCCTGAGTGCGATGCACCGTCACCGGCAACCCGGCCTGGGCCGCCCGGCGCGCCACGGACAGGCCGATGACGCCGCCACCGATCACGGCAACCGAATCCGACATCCTCTGCTCCCTTCGCCGGCATGACCCGGATCAGGTGTGACGGTAAGGACTGGTAAAGCCCACTCTCAGCCCCGCTGGTCCCCGGGACTCCCGTGTGTTGTTCAGCCTCCACGCTAGCGCGCTACGGTCACGGTGTGCACGAGTCCCTCACGCACCTGGCCCAAGCACGGCTGTATCTGTGCACGGATGCGCGCCGCGAGCGCGCCGATCTGGCCGAGTTCGCCGATGCCGCCCTGGCCGGCGGGGTCGACATCATTCAGCTGCGCGACAAGGGTTCGCCCGGTGAGCAGCGGTTCGGCCCGCTGGAGGCGCTCGACGAGCTGGCCGCCTGCGAAATCCTGGCTGACGCGGCCCGCCGGCACGGCGCGCTGTTCGCCGTTAACGACCGCGCCGATATCGCCCGCGCAGCCGGCGCCGACGTGCTGCACCTCGGTCAGCGCGACCTGCCCCTGGACATCGCCCGCGACATCGTCGGCCCCGGCACCCTGATCGGCCGGTCCTGCCACGACGCGGGCGAAGCCGCTCAGGCGGCCGCCTCGGCTGCTGACTATTTCTGCGTCGGCCCCTGCTGGCCCACGCCCACCAAACCCGGTCGCGCGGCACCGGGTCTCCGCCTGGTCCGCGGCGCCGCCTCGCTCAATGCCGGCACACCCTGGTTCGCCATCGGCGGCATCGACCTGCACCGGCTGCCTGAAGTGCTCGCTGCCGGCGCCCGCCGCATCGTGGTGGTGCGGGCCATCACCGCCGCCGCCGATCCGCGGGCAGCGGCCGCCGAACTCAGCGCGGCGCTTGCAGCAGCGCGCTGATCCGCCGGCTGAGCTGCGAGTGTGCCTGATCCGCGGTGCCCGGCATGCACCACACGAAGACTCCAGACTCGACTTCCACGGTGCGGGGCAAATCGTGCCGCAGTTCATCGCCGTGATCCAGCGGCACGGTGGCCGGCGCGGTGCGAAGCCGATGCCAGCTAGCGGCGAATCCCGGATGCAGCGGAAGCTGCGCCACCTCGTCCTCGCCGACCCAGCGCAGCTCCGCGCTTTCCCGATTCGGCACGGTCTGCAGCAACTCCCCGGCGTCGGCGACCACGGTCGTGTAACTCCATTGCGTCCCGCCCATGCCAGCGATTACCGCCGTCACCACCGTCGCACGCACCGTCAGCCGCTCGGCGACAAGGCCCGCTTCCTCGTGCGCTTCGCGGACCGCGGTCTGCTCCGGGGTTTCGTGACTGTCGCGCGCCCCGCCAGGCAAGCCCCAGGTACCGCCCTGGTGGCTCCACACCGCCCGGTGCTGCAGCAGCACCGCGGGGGTGCCGTCGGGCAGCGGCGCCCGAAGCAGCAGGCCGGCCGCGCCGTACCTGCCCCAGTAGTGGGCGCCGCGCTCGGAGATCACCCATCCGTCACCGTCGCCCTGCACGGATTCAGGATATGCAGGGGTAATTGGTCCCGCCTCCCCCCATCCGCCGCACAATGCTCTTAGAATTCGCTTATACAGGTTCGTAGTATGGCCGAGATGAGGTCCGAGCAGACGTGACGGTTGAGCTGGCGCACCCGTCGACCGAGCCGATGGGGTTGCGCTCGCCCGCAGAACCGGCTCATCCTCGCTGGTGGTTCGTCTCGACCACGCCCGGGCGCATCCTGACCATCGGCATCGTGCTGGCCGCCCTGGGCGTGGCCAGCGCCTTCGCCACCTCGACCACCATCAACCACCGCCAGCAGGTGCTGACCACCGTGCTCGACCACACCGAGCCGCTGTCCTTCGCCGCCGGGCGGCTCTACACCACGCTGTCGGTGGCCGACGCCGCCGCGGCCACCGCGTTCATCGCCCAAACCGAACCGCGTGCCGTCCGACTGCGCTACGAGCAGGCCATCACCGACGCCGCGGTGGCCGTCACCCGGGCATCCAGTGGCTTGACCGACGAACAGCAGGTGCAACTGCTGGGCCGGATCAACGCCGAACTGGCGGTGTATACCGGCCTGGTCGAGATCGCCCGTACCAACAACCGCGCCGGCAACCCGGTCGGTTCGTCCTACCTGTCGGAGGCCTCGGGGTTGATGCAGTCGCGGATTCTGCCCGACGCCCAACAGCTCTACCAGGCGACGTCGATTCGGGTGGACCGCGAAACCACGGCGTCCACCCAGATCCCGGCGCCGGTGATCCTCGTCGTCACCACCACCGTGGCGTTCGGCGCCTTCGCGCATCGGTGGTTGGCAAAGCGCACCCGGCGACGGGTCAACCCCGGCCTGGTCGTCGGAGGGCTCGGTATCCTCATCATGGTGGTCTGGGTGGGTACGGCGCTGACAATCTCGACGACCGCCAGCCGTAGCGCTAAAGACACCGCGGCCGAGTCATTGAGGTCGGTCACCAACCTGGCCATCACGGCCCAGCAGGCCCGTGCCGACGAGACGTTGTCACTGATCCGGCGCGGCGACGAGGAGGTCCGCAAGCAGGCGTTCTATCAGCGCATCGACGCCATGCACCACCAACTCGACCTCTACATGACCCGCCGGGACGCCGTCGACAAGCCCGACCTGCAGGGCGCCGACCAGTTGCTGGTGCGCTGGCAGCAGGCCAATGACCGGATCAACGCCTACATCTCGGTCGGCAACTACCGGGCCGCCACCCAGGTCGCGCTCGGCAAGGGCGAGGACGACTCCACACCAGCGTTCGACAAGCTCGACGAGGCCCTCACCAAGGCCATGGAGCAGAGCCGCAACCACCTGCGCAACGACGTCCTCAACGCCAAACGAGGCCTGGCTGGGGCGCAGGTCGGCGCGGTGGTGCTCAGCCTGGGTGCGGCCATTGCGGTGGCCCTGGGCCTGTGGCCCCGGTTGAAGGAGTATCGGTGATTCCCCGGCGGATGGCTGCGCTGGCCGCCTCGGCGATGCTGCTGGCCGGCTGCGGGCATTCCGAGCCGCTGAAGGTGGAGGTGACCCCGACGCTGCCGCTGCCGACCCCCGTCGGTATGCAGGAATTGCCGATCGAGGCCCCACTGCCGCCGGACAACACCAGTCAGGACTGCAATCCCACCGCCAGCCTGCGCCCGTTCCCCAACAAGGCCGATGCCGATGCCGCGGTGGCCAACATCCGCGCCCGGGGCCGGCTGATCGTGGGCCTCGACATCGGCAGCAACCTGTTCAGCTTCCGCGACCCGATTACCGGCGAGATCACCGGCTTCGATGTCGACATCGCCGGTGAGGTGGCACGCGACATCTTCGGTGGACCCTCGCATGTCGAGTACCGCATCCTGTCGGCCGACGAACGCATCACCGCGCTGCAGCGCTCGCAGGTCGACGTGGTCGTCAAGACCATGACCATCACCTGCGAGCGGCGGAAGCTGGTGAACTTCTCCACCGTGTACCTCGACGCCAGCCAGCGCATCCTGGCCCCGCGCGACTCGCCGATCGCCAAGGTGTCCGACCTGTCCGGCAAGCGGGTCTGCGTTGCCCGAGGCACCACCTCGCTGCGCCGCATCCGCGAGATCGCACCGCCACCGATAATCGTGTCGGTGGTGAACTGGGCGGACTGCCTGGTGGCCATGCAGCAGCGCCAGATCGACGCCGTGAGCACCGACGACTCGATCCTGGCCGGGCTCGTGGAAGAGGACCCCTACCTGCACATCGTCGGGCCGAACATGGCCACCCAGCCGTACGGCATTGGGATCAACCTGGACAACACGGGACTGGTTCGATTCGTCAACGGCACCCTGGAACGCATCCGCACCGACGGCACCTGGAACACGCTGTACCGCAAGTGGTTGACGGTGCTGGGCCCTGCACCACTGCCGCCCCAGCCGAGGTACGTGGACTGATGGCAAAGCCGGCGCAGGAAGACCAGGAGGAGCAGGCGGGCCAGTTCGAGTCCCCCGGCACCCAGCCGGCTGCCCAGCCCGAAGAAGCGCAGACGGGTGCGACCGCGACGACGGGAAGCCGGCCACAGGCCACCCAGGCGCTGTTCCGCCCGGATTTCGACGATGACGACGACGACGAATTCCAGATCTCGCTGGGCAGCGGCGACAGCCAGCCGCAGGACCGAATGTCGGTGGCCACGCGGGCGCTGCCGCCCGTCCGCCAGCTGGGCGGCGGCCTGGTAGAGATTCCGCGGACCCCCGATATCGATCCGCTCAAGGCGTTGATGAAGAACCCGGTGGTCCCGGAATCGAAACGGTTCTGCTGGAACTGCGGGCGGCCGGTCGGCCGGTCGGGCATGGACAACGGCGCGGAAGGATCCAAGGAGGGCTGGTGCCCTTACTGCGGCAGCCCGTATTCGTTTCTGCCGCAGTTGAACCCGGGCGACATCATCGCCGGTCAGTACGAGGTCAAAGGCTGCATCGCGCACGGCGGCCTAGGCTGGGTCTACCTGGCGGTGGACCACAACGTCAACGACCGCCCGGTGGTGCTCAAGGGCCTCGTGCATTCCGGTGACGCCGAAGCCCAGGCGATCGCGATGGCCGAGCGGCAATTCCTGGCCGAAGTGGTGCACCCCTCGATCGTGCAGATCTTCAACTTCGTCGAACACAGCGACAAGCACGGCGATCCGGTCGGCTACATCGTCATGGAGTATATCGGCGGGCAGTCGCTCAAGCAGGGCCGCAAAGACGGCAGACCCGAGAAACTGCCGGTTGCCGAGGCCATCGGCTACATCCTGGAGATACTTCCGGCGCTGAGCTACCTGCATTCCATCGGACTGGTCTACAACGACCTGAAGCCGGAGAACATCATGCTCACCGAGGAGCAGCTCAAGCTGATCGACCTCGGTGCGGTGTCACGAATCAACTCCTTCGGCTACCTCTACGGCACCCCAGGTTTCCAGGCCCCCGAGATCGTGCGCACCGGGCCGACCGTCGCTACCGATATCTACACCGTGGGCCGGACGCTGGCGGCGCTCACCTTGAACCTGCGCACCCGCAACGGCCGCTATGTCGACGGGTTACCCGAGGACGACCCGGTGCTGGCCCAGTACGACTCTTTCGCACGGCTGCTACGCCGCGCCATCGACCCCGACCCGAGACGGCGGTTCGCCAGCGCCGAGGAGATGTCCGGGCAATTGATGGGCGTACTGCGCGAGGTGGTGGCCCAGGACACCGGAGTACCCCGGCCCGGGTTGTCGACGATCTTCAGTCCCAGCCGTTCGACATTCGGCGTGGATCTGTTGGTCGCACACACCGACGTGTACCTGGACGGCCAGGTGCATTCGGAGAAGCTGACCGCCAAGGAGATCGTCACCGCGCTGTCGGTGCCGTTGGTCGATCCCACCGACGTCGCTGCTCCGGTGCTGCAGGCGACGGTGCTTTCGCAGCCGGTGCAGACGCTGGACTCGTTGCGGGCGGCGCGCCACGGCTCGCTGGACGCCGAGGGACTGGACCTCAGCGAGTCAGTGGAGTTGCCGCTGATGGAGGTGCGTGCTCTGTTGGATCTGGGCGACGTCAGCGAGGCCACCCGCAAGCTCGAAGACCTCGCCGAGCGGGTCGGCTGGCAGTGGCGGCTGGTCTGGTACCGCGCGGTGGCCGGGTTGCTCACCGGCGACTACGACTCGGCGATCAAACATTTTACCGAGGTGCTGGACACGTTCCCGGGCGAGCTGGCCCCCAAGTTGGCGCTGGCAGCCACGTACGAACTGGCCGGCGAGCGCGACGAGCACCAGTACTACCAGACGGTGTGGGGAACCAACGACGGCGTGATCTCGGCTGCGTTCGGGTTGGCGAGAGCCCGTTCGGCTTTGGGCGATCGGAGCGGCGCGGTTCAGACGCTCGACGAAGTACCGCCCACCTCAAGGCATTTCACCACCGCTCGATTGACCAGCGCGGTGACCCTGTTGTCCGGCCGCACGCAGAGCGAAATCACCGAGGCGCAGATCCGCGATGCCGCGCGCCGGGTAGAGGCGCTGCCGCCCACCGAACCCCGGGTGTTGCAGATCCGCGCACTGGTGCTCGGCGGTGCGATGGACTGGTTACAGGACAACAAGGCCAATAATCAAGCCAGCACCAACCACATCCTGGGGTTCCCGTTCACCGATCACGGGCTGCGGCTGGGCGTCGAGGCGTCGCTGCGTAGCCTGGCCCGGGTGGCCCCGACCCAGCGACACCGCTACACCCTGGTGGACATGGCCAACCGGGTGCGCCCCACCAGTACGTTCTGATCATCGCTGCCCAATGGGCACAACGGGATTGAAAGAATTTCCGGCTAGAAGTCTTGCGTTCAGATTCCGTTCGTGGTAAATCGAATGTATGCCTTAAGGCATACATTTACTTCGGCTATGACACCACATTGATAGTTGGAGGTGGCGACGATGCTGATGCGAACCGATCCGTTCCGTGACTTCGAACGCTTCACCCGGCCGGTGTCCGGGACCGCGTCCCGTCCGACGGTGATGCCCATGGACGCCTGGCGTGACGGCACGTCATTTGTTGTGGAGTTCGATCTACCTGGCATCGATGCAGATTCGTTGGACCTGGACATCGAGCGCAACGTCGTGACGGTGCGCGCCGAGCGCCCCGAAATCGATCCTGGCCGGGAGATGCTGGCCAGCGAGCGCCCGCGCGGAGTATTCAGCCGTCAGTTGGTGCTGGGCGACAACCTCGACACCGAAAAGATTGAGGCGTCCTACGACACGGGAGTGCTGACGCTGCGAATCCCGGTGGCCGAGAGGGCGAAACCCCGCAAGATCACGATCGAGCGAAGCAACGGACATCAAGTCGTCGACGCCGGATAGGCCGCGAAATGACCAGCCTGTTGATTCCGGCGGAGCTGGACCTGGACGCCCTGGAACGCTGTCTGGTGTGCGGCCGTGGCCACCGCTGGCCGGCCGCCCGTACCACCAGAGCACCCGGTTGGCGCCGTCCGGCGCAGCCCTCCGACTACCCGGCACCCCGAGAAGAACGGCAATGGAAGGCAGGTGATGACATCACAACAGACATAGCCGAGCGGCCCGCACCCCGACCACAGCCGAGCGTTCATCTGGTGATGTAAACGCCATGCCCATTCGGGCGTTCAGGTCGGGGCGGGCGCCGGCCGCATTCCTGCGTGTGGGCATTCTTTCGTTCAGTGTGCGCATAATTCAGTGTGCGCATTCTTCAGTGTGCGCCCACCGACGGAAATCGAGCTGATCACCACGGTAGCCGCACACTCAAAGCGGTTAACGCACACTCAAACTCGCGAACGCGCCGCCGAAGCCTCGATCGCGGCCCGGACTCGGTGGATAATGTGCGCGGCGTGATCCTCAGCAACGACCCGGACGATGATCCAGCCCATGCGCTGTAGCATTTCCAGACGCTTAATGTCTTTGACATACTGCCGTCGGTCGGTCCGATGATGGTCGCCGTCGTATTCAACGGCGACCATCAGCTCTGGCCAACCCATATCGAGGTAAGCAAACGGATTGCCGTCCGCGCCCGGCACCAGTATCTGGGTCTGCGGCCGCGGGAAGCCGGCATCGATGAGCAGAAGCCGCAGATAGCTCTCGCGTGGGGACTGAGCCCCGCCGTCGACCAGCTCGAGCGCCGTCTCCAAGCGCCGCAATCCGGGCGAGCCTGGGTGAGACTCCACGATGGCCATCACGCCGCCGGCCTTGAAACCCGTTGCGCAGGCGAGGGCGTCGAGCCGTGCCACCGCCGTCCGTCTAGCAGTGTGCCTGCCGATGTCGAAGGCGGTGCGCTCGGGTGTAGTGACGGTGCGCCCGCTGATGATCTGAACTTCACCGTCGAGCAACGCATCCCGCCGAGTCAGCACTCCGCGTGGCGCCCGCGGATTGCGGTGTACCAGCTCGATCGGGACGTCGTCGGGGATCCACTTCGCGCCATGCAATGCGGCTGCGGCCGCACCCGCGATCGTCCCTCTACGACCCGACCACAGCCAGGCCGCCGCGATGCGATGCTGCAGCGACGGCTGTAGATCTTTCGGCAGGTAGACGTTGGGAAACACCGCCCAGTACTGCGCGCGCAGCCTATGCCAGTTCAAAGCACCAGACGCCAATGCTTCGCTGCCGATGAAGGGACCCGCCACATCGCTCATGGCGGGCACGCTCGCATGCCAACAGTGCGCTGCGCTTACTTCCATCCACAGCCACCCACAGCGAAAACCTGGGGTTGCGCACGGCAGTGGGACACTGGGCCGGGCAGTTCCCGTAGTGGATCATGACGACCCGCCCCCTGCGCAGGAGCGGTCTTCGTCGCGGGCGTGCCGGCGCACGGTGGCTGCTACGGCGTGTAGCCCAGCCTCACCGCCCTCGACCGGGGGGACCGTAAGTACACCACCGACTTTCGTGACGTCTACCACGAGCTGCTGGTACGCACGCTGGGCACCGACCCCACGCCGTCGGTCGGCACCGGTCGCACCAGCTTGGGTTTCCTATAGCAGGCGGACGCAATCGCGGGCGATGGCCAGCTCCTCGTTGGTCGGCACCACCAGGACAGCGACGGGCGACTCATCGCTGGATATTCGCCGCACGCCGCTACCCGTGGTGTTGCGATGCCCATCCAGCACGATGCCCAGCTCCCCTAACCCCGCCAGCGCGTCTCGGCGTACGGCGACGTCGTGCTCGCCGATCCCGGCGGTGAAGCTCACCACGTCGGTGTGCCCGAGTACGGCCAGGTAGGCGCCGATGTACTTGCGCAGCCGGTGAATAAACACGTCGTACGCCAATTTGGCTGCGGCATCGCCGGATTCGACCATCGCCCGGAGGCGGCGAAAGTCGCGCTCGCCGGCAAGGCCCAGTATCCCGGAGCCCTTGTTCAGCATCGACTCGATCGCCTCGACATCCATGTTCGCCGTGCGCCACAGGTAGCTGAAAACGCAGGCATCGATGTCACCGCTGCGGGTGCCCATCACTAAGCCCTCCAACGGCGTCAAGCCCATGGATGTCTCGACCGGATGCCCGCCGACAACAGCGGAGGCCGACGCGCCATTGCCCAGATGCAGCACAATCTGATTCAGATCCCCCAACGGTCTGTCCAGAAAGGCGGCCGCCTGCCCGCTGACGTATTCGTGTGAAGTGCCGTGGAATCCGTACCGGCGGATCTGCCACTTTGCGGCGAGGTCGCGATCGATGGCGTAGGTCGCGGCAGCCTCGGGCAGGTGATGGAAGAACGCGGTGTCGAACACCGCGATGTGCGGTACACCGGGTAGCAGTTTGCGCGCCACCTCGATACCCTGCACGGCGGGTGGATTGTGCAGCGGGGCTAGCGGGGAGAGCTCTTCCAGCTCGCTGATCACCTCGTCATCCAGCAGCGTCGGAAGGTGAAATCGGTTGCCGCCGTGAACCATCCGATGTCCGACCGCTACCAGCGCACCGCTGCGCAGGTCAATGCCGTCCTCGTTCAGCATCTCGAACGCGCGACGCAGCGCCGCGTCGTGGTCGGTGATCGACGACGACGGCTCCCCGATTCGTTCGACCGTCCCCCCGGCTCGTGAAATGCCGGAATCCGGCTCGACGAGTTGGAATTTCAGTGACGACGACCCAGAGTTGATCACCAGAACCAGACGATCACTCATAGCTGCCCTGCGCCTGAATGGCGGTGATCGCCACGGTGTTCACGATGTCTTCGACCAGCGCACCCCGGGACAGGTCGTTGACCGGCTTACGCAGCCCTTGCAGCACCGGGCCCACCGCGATGGCACCAGCGGAACGCTGTACGGCCTTGTAGGTGTTGTTGCCGGTGTTCAGGTCGGGGAAGATCAGCACCGTGGCGCGGCCGGCCACCGGCGAGTCGCCCATCTTGGTGGCCGCGACCGCCGGGTCGACTGCGGCGTCGTACTGGATCGGCCCCTCGACCAGTAGCTGCGGGTCTCGGGACCGCACTAATTCGGTTGCCTTTCTTACCTTTTCGACGTCAGCTCCCGAACCTGAGTCGCCGGTCGAATAGGACAGCATGGCCACCCGCGGCTCGATGCCGAATTGGGCGGCGGTGCGGGCTGAGGAGATCGCGATGTCGGCAAGCTGTTCGGTGGTGGGATTGGGGATGATGGCGCAGTCCCCGTAGGCCAGCACGCGATCCGGCAAACACATCAAGAAGATGCTGGACACCGTGGACACGTCGGGCACCGTGCGGATGATTTGCAGCGCCGGACGAACAGTGTGCGCGGTGGTGTGCACGGCACCGGACACCATGCCGTCGGCCTTGCCGTTGTAGACCATCATGGTGCCGAAATACGTCGCGTCGTTCATAATTTCGCGGGCGTGCTCGAGCCTGACACCCTTGGCCTTACGCAGCTCAGCGTACTGTGCGGCGAAGTGCTCGTGCAGGTCGCTGGCGCGGGGGTCGATCACCGTCGCGTCGTCGAGGCAGACGCCGAGTTCCGCTGCCCGCAAACGGACCTGGGACTCGTCTCCCAGGATCGTCAGGTCGGCGACGCCGCGCTGCAACAGGCGGCCCGCCGAGCGCAGAATCCGGTCGTCCTCGCCTTCGGGCAGCACGACGTGCTTGCGGTCGGCCCGGGCGCGCTGCTGCAACTGGTGGGTGAACATCTGCGGGGTGGTGACGGTCGGGATCGGGATGGTGAGCTGTTCTAGCAAGTCGTCGACGTCGACGTGCCGGTCCATCAGTTGCAGCGCGGTGTCGATCTTGCGCTGCGAGGACGCGGTGACCCGGCCGCGGGCGGTGGCTGCGGCGCTGGCGGTGTCGTAGGTGCCCAGTGCGGTGGCGATGATGGGCAACCGCAGTCGCAGCCCGGAAACCAAGGCCGCAATCGACGGGTGCAGGTCGAAACCGCCGTTGAGGACCAGGCATGACAGTGACGGAAACCCTTCGGCCGCATGGGCACTGGCGACCGCGAGCACCACGTCCGAGCGGTCGCCAGGGGTGATGACCGCCATGCCGTCGCGCAGCCGCTCCAGGCAGTGGTCGGCGGTCATCCCGGCGACCATCACCCCCATCACCTCGCGCTGGGCTAGCAGCTCGTCACCGCGAACGGCTGTCCCCTGCACCGCGCTCGTCAGTTCGGCCACGGTCGGCGCGGCCAGCAGCGGCTCTTCGGGCAGGACGTAGGCCCGCGGGGTGAACCTGTGCAGCGCCGTCGCGACGGCCTGCAGCTCGCCGGGTTCACAGCGGTTGGCGACGACGGCTGCGGTGTGGGCCCGCTGCGCGGACAGCTCGGCCAGGCACACCTCAACGACGCTGGCAACCTCGTCGGGGGTGCGGCCCGTGCCTCGCACGGTCAGCAGCACCGGTGCGCCCAGGTTGACGGCGATCCGGGCGTTCACCGAGAGTTCGGCCGGGCTGGTCACGTCGGTGTAGTCGCTCCCGACGATCACCACCGCGTCGCACTGCTCGGCTACCGC
>JALHRH010000157.1 GCA_022841565.1 Mycobacterium sp.
CGCTCATCGGTATCTGCGGCATCATCGGCATTTGGGGCATCATCGGTGCAGCCCCGCCCGGAGGGTGACCGATGCTCTGATAGCCCGCTGCGGTCGCGTCGGCGGCCGCGGCGTGCGTTGCGGCCTCACTGCTGCCCTGATCGAGAGTGGACTTGGTGTCTTGGAGGTGACGTTTGATCGCCGAGACCAAGGCTTGCTGGCCGGCCGGAGTGTTGACCGCCAACCCTTTTGACTGCACATCAGCCACTGCTGCGGCGATCACCGCATCCATCCGCCCGCGGGAAGCGCCGGCCGAGGCCAGCGCCGCGTGCAGGCCACCATGGCCTGCTGCGTCGTGATCGGCAAGTGCCTCAACGCTTGTGACCACCGTCGCGGACTCATCGGTGAACCCCTCAGCTGCCTGACCTGAGCCGTCACCGGTCTGATCCGGCACCGGGCCCAGGCTTGGAGGTGGCGCCAACGCCAACCCAACGCCGGTGCCGAAACTCTCCCGAGCCATACCCATCGCGGCACCGGCAGCACGCACGAACCCATCAACACTCATCGCTGCCAACCACACGCTCGAAAGGCGATGGGCAACAAACGATCCCGACGGCCATCGCGATCATCCCAGGCCATCGCCGACCTGTCCGCCACCGATATCACCCCTGGTCCTCGCTGACGACCTAAGATGACGACGGCCCGCGCGGCGGGACCGGCGGGACCGCCGGAGCGGGCTGAGCCGGCTTGACGGCCTGAGCACTGGGATCCATCCAGCCCAGGAAGTCTGGGCTCGACCCCACGCTCGTCAACGGCTGAACCTGCCCGGAGACCAACACCTTGCCATTGCCCAGAGCCATCACCAGATGGTCCTGCCACACACCCACATCGCCGGCCTGCAGCTTGGTGGGTGGAATCGGATTGACGACCGGGGTCCCCGGCGGGGGCACGTTCACACCAGCCTGGTGCCAAGCATCAGCTACCGGCGCACCGCCCAGGGCGGCTTTAACGGCGATAGCGCCCTGCACCGTACGTGCTTCGGCGGATCCACCGTCAGGCAACGCGACGTGCGTGGTCGCGGGCGGCGCGGAAGCGGCCGGATCGGTGGGGGTGTGATCCGCAGCAGGACTGGTCTGTGCACCCTCGGCGCCGGACTTGGGCTGGTCACCGCCCGAACCGGACTCGTCGCGAAACTTAGAGCCCGACGCGTCGGGCTTAGGCTGGTTACCGGAGTCCTGATCGTCACGGAACCCTGCGTCACGCCCGCCGCCCAGGCCGCTCAATGCGCTGAGCGGATCGCCCGCGCCCATGCCCGGCATTCCCCCGCCGAACGACGGCATCGACGGTATCTGCGGCATCCCCATACCGGCGGGCATCATGCCCGCCCCCGGCATCATGCCCTGACCAAGCGGAGAGGCGCCCGCCGCAGGTGGAGCTGCCGCAGCTGGCGCGGTGCCCTGGTCCTCAGGACTGCCGCCGCCGCTAGGGTTGCCGCCGTGACCGCTGTTCCCGGCGGGCTCAGCACCGACCTTTCCGCTGTCA
This sequence comes from Mycobacterium sp., assembly GCA_022841565.1. Lineage (GTDB taxonomy): Bacteria > Actinomycetota > Actinomycetes > Mycobacteriales > Mycobacteriaceae > Mycobacterium. The sequence goes on from JALHRH010000157.1 coordinate 1,522, forward strand.
TCGCCACCGATCCCGCCGTACTTCTTGGTCAACTCGCGTGTATGCCGAGCTTTGGCCTCCGCATCGGCGATCTGCTGATCGAGCACCTTCTTGGCGGCAGTCAGCTTTTCCCTCAAGAAGTCCCGAAGCTCCTGCTGACCTGCTGGCGTATTGAGCCTCGGCCCGAGCTCGGTGATCTTGTCGTTGACGTCCTTGGCGATGTTGTCGAGCTGCTGCTGACCTGCTGTTCCCGCGGCGTGAATCGCCTCGATCGTCGCCGCCGCGCTCTGGTCCAATTCATGCAGCTGCGTGATCACATCGGCGAACGTGCTGGCATCGGCGTTGAGATGGTTTGCGGCTTCCCCCGATCCGGGGACCGGTCCCTGGGGCGGTGGCGGCAGTGGCCCCGGCGCAGTGGGCGGCAGCGGGAGCAGCGGAGTTTCTTCCCGATGGGGCGCCGGCGGATGAGGCGGGGGCGCGTGGGGCGCGTCGCCGTGCGTGGGCGTGCTGCCGCCAATGATGCCGCCGATCACCGGGGCCAGCGGACCCAAGATGGGTCCGGCGATGGCGCCGCCCAACACCGATCCGATCACGGTGCCGATCGGATTCCAGTCGTCAGTAGACATTGTGGTGGCGTCCCTTCTAGAAATTCAGCTTGAGTTCGGCGGCTGCTACGTCTTTGGGATCCGGATAGTGGCCATCACCATTGGGCTGATTGGACAAGTACCGGTCATGTGCCACGTCGGCCACGGCCACTACCCGGTCACCCAAGGTGTAGGAATCCCAGCGCCGGACCGCATCCGAGAGCAGGCGCACTCCCACGACACACCCGTTGTCACCTACCTCCACGGCCACAGTGCGCTTCGCCGATACCGCCGAGGCGACCACGCGAACATCCCGGACCGCCGCTTCATCCTCCTCAGCAAGGTCTTCCACCGCTGCCCCTTCCGGACGCCAAATAAACCAATACCACTCAGTCTACACATAGATAAGCAATCGTGAACAGTGATCATGCAGGATGGCGGCTCACTCTCGTTATCTCGCGGTCTCAAACTGCGCCGGCGGCCAGCCACGATTCAGGAGAACTCCGGTCCAATAGTGCCGACTAGCGCTCGCGCTCACTTGCCATTCGCCAGCGTTGGATACGCTCCCATGTGGTTCTCCCGCCAGTCGATCGCCTCGCCGCCGGGCGGCCAACCCCATCTCATGCGAGAGCTCAATGCCATCCAGCACTTCTAACAGGTGGTGAGCACGCAAACTGTTGCTGCACTGGCCAAGTCGCCCCAGCGACTGCCGCGACTTGGCCAGTGCGGCGAGCGAACCGCCCGGACCAACGGCGTATCAGAGCCATCTGCTGGGTTCTCACTCATGCTGTCCGCCGGGGAAACTGCTGGATCTGTTGCTCAATTGCGCTGACCATCGCCGCCACCACCGACCCGAAACCGGCCTGCACACCGCAATAAGCGATTTCTGCCAGCGGCGGAACGGAACCGCCCCTCCATAACTGGACAAGCTCGACCACCCGACCCACATGGTAGAAGTGGCCGTACCACACGACGCTCTGGTGATACAGCTCCGAACCATCGCAATCCCGTGGCGCGCGCGAATCCGGCGACAGAAGATCACTGCCGTAACGTCGATAAGCCAACTCGTCATACAACTTCCACGACACCTCATCGGCGGTTCCGCGCTGCACCGAGGCCAAAATATTGCCCTCATCGGCGGTCGCCAATGGCTCGCCAGTTGGATCCGGTTGAGCCGCTGCCTGGATAACCGCGGCCGTCAACTGGGCAGCCGCATAGGCCGAAAGATGGCCATCTTTGGCATCAATAGCCGAAACGCGTTGCGCGAGAACGGGATCAAGAGCCGCAAGCCGGTGCTGATGCGCGCCATCCAGAGATGGCGCCGCGGGAACCAAATACAGAGCATCGATATGCTGGAATCCGGCAAAGTCCGCCACCCCGGCAGGCCTATCCGGCCGCAACTCCGTGGTCACCATCGCCGAAATCGACGCCCCGACAACTCTTTTCTGCAAGTGCTCGAAGTGATCCACCAGAATCTTCGACGGCTTCTGACAGCCCATCCACCCGTGCGCCCAGCCGAACGGCAACGCCGGATCAACCACCGCCAACCGCGCAGTGGCCGGCAGGAACACCGTCGCCGGTAGATAACTGCCACCCCCGAGGCTGCTGGCCACCAACACCTGCGAACCCACCGGAGTCTTGACCACGCTCACCGCCCACGCAATCGGCGCCGGCCAACGCTCACATCCCCGCACCAGCCCACCCAACACCCGCTGCGCCAATAACAGGTCTGGATTAACTTCCTCCCCGAGCGCCGCCACACCAGGAGCGGACACACTCGACCCAGCACCACCGGCCACTAGCGGTCCCGGCGCGGGGCCGCCACCGGTCGAACCGGACGACGGGCCGGCGGCCGTCGGTGCCGTTGACGCACTACCTGCACCAGCAGCGCTAGCCGCACCTGCTCCCGGTGCACTGTAGGGAGCCAACGGCGCCGCACCGCCCATCGCGGGCGGCGGCATCATCTGCGTACCGCCACCGCTCGACGATCCCGATGAACTCCCAAGGCCAGCATCGCCCCCTGGCCCCGACAGCGGGACGCCGGCCAGGCCACTCCCGAACGCCGGAGCACCCCCGACCTGCTGAGTGGGCAGCCCCTGCTGCGTCACCGACTGCTGAGACACCGGAGAACCCAAGTTCGACAGGGCATTCCCACCCCCGGTAGCACTCATGCCCGACGCCAACCCCGACTGAAAACTCGATCCCACATTCGACATCGGAGACGCCGCAGCCGATGAAGCCGGCATAGAAGGTGCCGAGGGCATCGACGACGCGGGGGAAGTCGGCATCAACGACCCCATACCCGACGGTGGCTTGAAAGCCGAGCCCAGCCCCGACACGCTCGAACCGCCGCCACCGCTCCCGCCACTCTGGCCACCACCAGCCGCACCGCTCATCGCCTGCGGCAACTGGCCGAGCATCGGGGGCGCGCCCTCGGTGCCCGGTCGATAGGTCCGGGTGGCATCCCCTGCAGGCGACGAGGCTGCTGCCGGTGGCTCGGCACCCGGAGCGCCCGTCGGGTCTTTGGGCGTTCTCGAAGCCTCCGGCGGCGTTCCATCCGCGGGGTTGCCCACCGACGCTGGATCAGCACCGTCCTCCGGGGTGCGCGATGCCTCCCCATTTTTCGGCGTCCGCTTAGCTTCGGGTTCTTTGCCGTCCTTGCCGTCTTTGGCGCCGTCTTTTGTTTCTGGCGTTCTGGGCACGTCTAGTGGGATCGTGAAATTCGCCGCATGGATGGCGCTTGTCGCTTTACCGGTGGCTTCTGATGTGGAGGTTTCAGCGAGTCCGTTGTAGCGCGTCCAAACATCCATTGCGGCAACAGGATCGCGGTTGCGGACCGCTTCGTTGAACTCTTCTTCCCCGGCTTCGGCGAGGTTGTCGATTCGCCCCTGTAATCCCTTGATATGGCCGAGCGCTTGTGCGGCTGCGGTGGCCGCCGCAGTGTGCTTGTCCTGGTGGTTACTCCAGGTCTGGACGGTCGCGTCGTGAGAGGCCAGCAGCGCATCGCCCGCTTCACCGGTCAAAGCCGCGGCGAAGCGCGGCCGATAGTGGTCGTACGACGTATCGACAGCCTCGCCCAGGGCTTGAGCGACGTCTTGGTGGAACTGTTGAATACTCTCGAACGATTCACGCAGGTGCTCAGAGGGTCGCCACGCCCGCTTCAACGCCTGTCCGAATTCACCGCTCCCCAGCTCTGAGCCGGCCTCTTTCGCCACCGCCCCGGCTTCCGCCATGGCGCTGACACCGCTGGTGTAGAGCTGGTGGGCAATATAAGTACCTGCCTGCGCTGCCGCAGAAGCTCCTTCGCCCGCTCCCCCTGCTACAGACGCCACGGATCAGCTCCCGTACGCCTTGCACAAATCCCACGCGTGCTGGTCTACAGCATTTGCCGCCTCTGCTGTCCACGTCTTGCTCGGCTCGATCGCCCCGACCCGGGGCTGATCGCTAAAGTTGGAAATCTGATCGCGAGCCATCTTCAGACTCTGAGCCACCGCGTCACGAATAGCGGTGTCAGCGTTAGGATTAGCGTTTAAAGCTTCGGAAATATAATTGTAGCTCGGAAGGATGTCCCCGGTGCTCCTCTGCGGTGATGGCATGGCTCGGTAACCAGCAGCAAAGCGCGTGCATAGGTCGATGGTGGAGGCTTTGACCTGCTCGGCGGTCGGTGCCGGCGGGGCCGCGGCAGGTGGCGGTGGTGCTGCGGTGGTACCCGTCGCCATGTGGTTGCCGATCAGACCACCGATAACGCCTGCGGTGAGCACGGCTACCACCGCAACTCCGATGACCGCCGCGATGTTGCCGCCCTTGCGCTTCCGCGGTGCGGGCGCGGGGTAGAACTGCGGCATCGGTGGGGTCGGCGGTGCGGGCGGCATGGCGCCACGGCCTGGGTAGGTCGCCACGGGAGGCGGGTAGGTGTGCTGGTCGGTCATGGTCTTAGACCTCGATTCCGCTGATTCGTGCGGCGTTGGTTTCGTCGCTGCCGGTCATGATCGCCGCAGTGCCACCGTTGGCAGTGGCCACTCCGTTGACGTCGGTGGCTCTCATGGCGGTTAGGGCTTCGTGAGCCGCGGGCCAGTCGGCGACTGCCGCACTCAACGTCACCGACAGCGGATCAGTGCCGGGGGTGCAGATCGGGTGCACTGTGGGCTGCGTGGGGGCAGCAGAAAACCACCCTCCGGTGGTCGACCCCAGTTCGGGGACGTCTGTATGGATTGCGGCCATCTGACGTAGTCCCTTTCTGTTGCTCAGAAAAATGGTAACTGCCTGCGCTGACGCGTATTTTTCCGACGGTTAGCCCACGCCGCGCAGTGCCGCTGCGAATTCTGCGGCCACTGGATGCTGGGCGAACTCTTCGGGGATCTGGGTAAATTCCTCACGGAATTCGGCGGCCATCGCTTGGATTCCCGCGTATGTCCGTTCGGCGTTTTTGGCGATGGCGTCGTTCATGGCGTCTTCGAGCTCACCGACGGTGAGTTCTTCTTGCAGGCCCGTGCGGATATCGCAGCCGATGAGTCGGCCTCGCCCGTCATGGGTCAAGACGATGTCATCGTCGGGGTCGCCGGTCGCGGTGAACGCGGCCACCTTGTTTTCCCACCGGCAGATAGCGTCTAGCAGTTTGTCGATCATCTCTGAGGACTTCTCAGCTCGCGTGGCCATCGTCTTCTCTCCCTTAACTGCGATATGCGTTGCGGTGCAACGACTTCCCCTTGATGTTGATTACGTCTTCTTGTCTGGGGCGCGGCGTCGCCGCGTCTCACGACGTACCTCACCGAAAACGGGTTCGGTGTTGGGCATGGGTCGCTCGACGACGCGGCGCCGCTCCTCGGATTTGCGGCCCTCATCCTGTTTGCCGCCCATGCCGCCGATCATCGGCGGCATCATGCCCAGCCCGCCACCGCTGGGCCCGCCCCCGGTGGGCCCGCCCGCGGTGGGCGAACCGACAGTGAGACCGGAGCCCACGGACGGTCCGACGGCGGGGCTAGAACTCGACATCGCAGCGCCACCGCCTCCCCCGCTGTCGCCGGCCCCTCCGGCGGGGCTGGTCCCGCCGCTGCCAAAGTCGCTGCCTGCGCCATCGGATGGTGAACCAGAGCCGCCGGTATCAGGCATCGGCATCTCCGGGGTGCCCATATGAGGCATTCCGCCGCCCATACCGGGCAGCGAGGACAGGCTCGACAGCGCCGAGAGCGGCGACGCACCGCCAAGGCCGTGGGTGACCTGACCGACCGCACCCGTGCCCGTTCCCATGATCATCCCCGCTACTTGGGCGAGCATGCTCGCCGAATTCGGGTCGGCGCCGGCCAGCGGAGCCACCTGAGTGGGATTGCCCGGAGCCGCGGCAGCGCCGGACGGGGGATGATCTGGGGAGCCGAGGTCGTCAGCGTTGTAGTCGCCTCCACTATGGTGCCCGCGTCCCTCGGTGGTGCCGTCGTGATCGCCACCTGATTCGGGGTGGCCGTGCGGGTTGAGGGTCTGGGCAGGTTCGTCGGGGTTGTGCACGATGGGCGGGGCGGGCTGCGGGGGCTTGGCGGCCCCGCTGATGGTCGGTGGTGCCGCGGTGGAGAAACCCTGCATGGCGCTCATCGCGGCGGCACGCTTTTTGCTCAATTCTGTTGACAGCGCCTCCACCTGAGCTGCGTTGGCTCCCCCGCTGGTGTTGTAGTTGGCCAGAGCGACTTGAAGGCGCTGACGCAGATCGGTGAACTCCTCGGGGCGTGGTGTACTCCGGATCAAGGTCTCGGTGTGCGTGGCTACATCGTCAGCGGCGCGGGCCAGCGCAAGGATCTGCGGGTGAAGACTGGACTCCAGCCAGTCGGCGTGTCTGGCGATGTTGGTGGCCGCTCGCTGTTGGCCGTCGACCCAGTTCTCAGCGACCGACGTGCCGGTGCGGCGCGCCTCGTGGGCGGCACGCAGAACACTTGGGGCAAGAGTTTTGCGGATATTGGTGGCGAAGGTGCGCAGACTCTGGGGTCCGGGGCCTGAATGCACTTGCGCAGCAACCTGTTCCGCGGACATTGGCGGCGGTGTTGTCATGGTCGGAATGGTGGGCAGTGAGGGGGCCGGGAGTGCTGGAAGGTTCCCGGCTGACGGGCCTGCCGGTGCACCACCAGCCATGGGTGCGGACCCATCCATGATCCCGCCGATCGCGGCGGCATTCTCGTCGTCGGTGCCGGCGAGATCGGCGGCGGTGCCAGCGATGGCCATCCCACCAATGGCACGCTGTTGTCCAGCATGTTCATGCAGTAGATGCAGCGAATGAGACCACGCCGACAGCGCCCCGGACAGGTGAGCAGATACAGAGTCACCCGCAGCGGCCTGACACACCGAGGCCGGGGCATTCGGGTGCCCGGAGGCATCGAGCGCCCCGGCATCGGCCCGCAAGCCGTCCGGATCGACCCACAGATCCATGGTGGCGAATCTACGCGTCCACGACGCTGTTGATCCGCGCTGCGGACTCGTCGTCGGTGTTGGTGAAAATCGCTCGGGTGTTGCTCAGGCGCCGTGCGTGACCGCGCGCATGCTCTGCCACGCGCTGGTAGGCCGCTTCGCGCGCCTGCATCTCGGCGTGCTTGGCCGCGACGAACGGCGCATAGGTGTCACCCACCGTGGCCTGAAGCTGCGCAAGGGTCATGTGGTGGCGTTGACCGTGAGCCTCCACCGCATCACCATAGGCAGCCCATTCGGCCGCGGCCTGGGCTGCGGCATCGGTGTCCAGGGAAATCGAGTCCGCCATGTTGTTCCCACTTTCTCGTCACCTTGCATTAGATGCGTTTACTCACTGCCTAGTGTGTAGCATCTCTAGGTGGTGCGCAAGATTCGCATGAATTTGTCCCTACGCCGCGACTGTCTCACTGGGCTACACCGAGCATGGAAGAGGATCCACGTGACCTTGAGCGAGCCCCCGCGCCTCTGGCTTTTCCGGCAATACCGGTTTCCTCCGAGGGCCTCGGCGTGTCGGAGCCGTTTCCAGAAATCGGCCATGCATGATCAGGCCCATGACTGGAGTTGGTAGAAGAGGTCGCACGGGTCGTCCCTCACTCGGCGACCGCGCCATCATGACCGCCACGCTGCCCGGGATTGTCCTGCGGGCCGTCGACACCATCGCAGCCGACCACGGCGTCGATCGCGCCACTGTGTTGACCGACATCATCGTGTTCCACTACGACCGCCCCGACCTGATGCGCCGCCTTCCGCAACGCCTCCTATTCGAAACCGCCAGAGAAACACAACTCAGCGACGAGGACCGCAAGATCGGACCTCACGTCAAAGTGCGGCCCCCCCGCGTAGTCGCCGACCTCATCGACGTCGACCACCTACATCTCGGCATCGAACGATCGACATACCTGGCGGACATTATCTGTCACCACATGGGCTACCCCGAGCTCGTACGGGATACCGAGGTCCAGAAGGAGGGCTTGCCGCTGGCGATGTGACACACACCGCCCGGCTCCCCCCGCATAGGGACGCCATGTCTTGAATCTGCGCCGGGCATATGTGACATCTGAATAGCTGGTGTGCGGAGAACCGCTCAAATGACGAAGGCCCCGCCTAAGCGGGGCCACGTCGAGAGTTTGAAGTCAAGGGCCAACTCGGCTTCAGGTTCTCACACCCAATTCCCCGAAGGGACTGTCTTTGCACGACAGCTCTCACGGTAGCGCATTTCCTGTCAACAGAACAATGAACGACACGAAATGTGTAAACCGTGTCCAAACGTTTACCCAGCTCACTTGCGTCTCGCAGGCAACGACGCATCGGGCATGGTGGCACGCCGCCTGCCGGCCACAGTCGGTGCCCTCTATAGCTTTGCTGAACTCACACGGTGAGGTTCTGCCGGGGCTTCGGCAATGAGCGCGCCCACAGGCGGTTCGTCTCGCTCCGACAGTCCGGAGAAGGTTTGGCAGACACTTGCGCCGCTGCTAAGTGCCCCCGGGCGGCGCTCAATTCGCGTCTACGAGAACGAGATCGGCAAGTTCAGCCGGGCCGCGAAACTCACCAAGCGGCTGCCTCACCTGCCTGCGGCCACCTACCTCTACACCCCCAAAGCACGCACCCACCTGCTTGCCCTGGATTTCGACGACTCCCGTGGCGGCCGGGCCGCGGTCGACGCCGACCTGGCCACCGCCGCCGAATGGATCACCCGCTGCGGCGGGGTGATCGTCACCGACCACTCCCCTACCGGCGCACACCTCTGGTGCCCGCTGGCCGTGGGAACCACAGCCAGCTTCGACGAGATGAACCATCTCGTCCAGATGCTGGCGGCCAGGCTGCCCACCTTGGACAAAACTCCTAACACCAACGCCGAATCTGGGTGCCTCAGCGTCCCGGGAACGCCGGCAAAGCAAGGCGGCTACCGCCAGCTCGACGGCCCCCTCGACGCCGCGGTTGACGCCTTCACCACCAGATCAGCACCAACGCTGCTGCCGCGCCTCTACGAGCTGCTGGGCGCCCTCAAACCCCGGCCCACCCCCGTCCACGCCGCAGCAAACAGCCGAAGCGCTACCAACCCAGCCGACTATTGCACCGGCGACGGCGCAGACCAGCGTCTCGCAACGCACTGGATACGTGATGACCCCTTGCACCCTGATCTCATCCAGTACGCCCAATACGGCACCATGCCCACCGGCCAACGACAATGGGACAGCCATTCCGAAGCCCGCATGGCAGTACTCACCGCCGCAATCGCCCGCGGACACAGCCGCGCCAGCATCACCGCACTCAGCGCACCAGGCGGACCCTGGCATCACGGACTCGGCCAGGCCTACAGCCGCTACCGCCACCACGCCCACACCGCACTCGACCGCGACTTCACCAAGGCCCTGAACTGGATCTGCAACAACGTCCTCAAACACCGCCACCCGCAGCACAAGAACAAGAACTCACAGGGGGGACCAAAGGAAACCGGACCCTGCGGTCCCTCCTCGTTGAGAACCTGGCTTGCTACCGCCCTCCACTGGGCCGACATCGAATTCAAAGGCAAGCGCTACCGCTGGACCGTGCACTCCGTCCTGCAATCGCTGGCCAGCAATGCCGACCGCGCCGGGAAACAAATCAACGGTGTGTGGGTAATCGGAGTCGGCGGCAGGAACCTCTCCCTCGGCACCGGCCTGCTCAGCGAGGACGCCGTCTGGCGGGTCCTGCGAGACATCAGAGACCGCCCAGGCGCACCACTGATCCTCACGCGCCGCGGCGTCGGCGTCGAAGCCGACACCTACGCGCTGACCAAGCCCTCGCAGATCAGGCCCCCCAGAGCCGCTATCCAGCGTGTGCGCATCGAGCCAGTACACGACGCCTGGTCCGTCCTCGGCCACCACCTCAGGCGGATCTACGAACTCGTCGCCTACCACGGGCTCACCAATCGGGCGGATCTCTACGCCGCCGCCGCGGTCTCCAACAGCGCAGGTGATGAGGCCCTCAGCACCCTGAACATCGCGGGTCTGCTCATCAAGACAGGCCGCGGCACCGTGGCCACCGGCCCGACAAGCCTGGACAGCCTGGCCGACGCCCACCACACCGATGTGCTGCGCGAAGACCGGATAACCCGCTACCGGGCCGAACGCGATCAGTGGCACGCCTGGCTGGAAGACCGCTACAACGTCCATGACCAAGCACGCATGGACGCCATCATGCTCGCCATGCCGGTAGAGCCGTCCAACGTGAAAAGCACGCTCTGGGACATCGCTCTGGCCAATGGCCCACCAGACGAACTCGTCGCCGACGACAACGCCATCGAGCTAGTCCTCACCATGCTCGGCGGACGAATTCTCACACCCGGGTAACGCGGAGGACGCACGCCGTGCGACGCGAATACACCGGGCGCGGTGTCTGAGCCCGCTGCGCGACACCTATGGTTCGCCGTCTCCTGCGGCGACTCCCCGCCATCTGATGGCGATAGGGAAGGCCCAGGAAGGCGTCAGCGTCATCTGGGATGGCAAGGTCGGGCAGTTGACTGATGAACTCACTGATGCACGGGAGCGGCGCCGCACGGCGGCGCAGCGCCTGATCGACGGCGGCCGCGGTACGACGTGGATTGCCGCTCAGCTCGGCGTGACGAAACAAGCCGTTGATGGGTTTGTGAAGTACAAGCAGCGAAATGCCCACGCGGATAAGTGATTAGGAGGTTGGCCAGTCATCGGGTGAACCGGTGTCGTTGCCGGGAGGCTGCGGGTTAGGAGGCGACGTCATGGGCGTGAGCGCAACCATACGGCGCTCTCCGGGCCCGTTCCGGTCGTCTCATTACTAGAGAAATGAGGCGGCCCAAGCACGGCGATTTGTCAGCGGCCACGTCAGCGGCGGCCGGCTCACTCCCGATCAACCCGCCGCCTACGTCCTGTCGTCGCAGTCGGTGTCTGACCGCGGGGCAAAGCGACTACGCGAACTGCTCAGCCGCTAAGAGGGGGCGACGGTTGTCGCCGGCGTAGCGGCGGCGTTATCAGGAGATGGGGAGCAGTTTGCGTCCCCGCTGGAGCAACT
>JALHRH010000158.1 GCA_022841565.1 Mycobacterium sp.
TTCCGATGCGGATCCTGAGACTGCGGAGACCGTGACACCGGCCGTGTCATTGTCGACGTTGCTCAGCGACACATCGCCGACTGCCAGACCGTTGTAGTTGGAGTCGGCGCTGACGGCAGCGCCGGTCAGGATGGAGAAACCCATATCGCCGTCGTCCAGGGTGTCGTCGACGCCGATGACGACGACGCCCTGAGCGACGTTCCAGTTTGCGGACGTGAACGTCAGCAACGATGTCGACACCGAGCCCTCGGTGGGGTCTCCCGTAGTGATGGAGATGGTGACGTCCGCCGTGGGCTGGGCATCCAGCACGACGGTGAACGACGCTGTCCCTCCGGCCTCTGTCGTGTTGGCCGATATCGCGGACACCGTCACACCGGAGCCGTCGTTGTCCGTGTTGGTGATCGACACATCGGCGACGGTAATGCCGTTGTAGTTCGAGTCCGCACTGGACGCGGCACCAGTGACGACGGAGTAGGTGACGTCGCCGTCGTCGAGTGCGTCGTCGACACCTGTGACGGTCACTGTCTGCCCGACGTTCCAGTTGATGGACGTGAACGCGAGCAACGCCGTTGAGACCGAGCCTTCCGTTGCATCGCCAGTGGTGACGGTGATCGTGACATCGGCGGTCGGTTGGGCGTCGAGCACAACCGTGAAGGTCGCCGCGCCGCCGGCTTCGGAGGTGTTGCCCGAGATGGCGGAGACGGTGACACCGGAGCTGTCGTTGTCGGTGTTGGTGACAGAGACGTCGACGACGGCGAGACCGTTGTAGTTCGAATCCGCACTGGATGCGGCGCCAGTGACGACGGAGTAGGTGATGTCGCCGTCGTGGAGCGAGTCATCGACGCCGGTGACGGTGACCGTCTGGGCCGAGTTCCAGTTGGCCGAGGTGAAGGTCAGCAGCGCCGTGGAGATCGAGCCTTCCGTTGCATCTCCCGTCGAGACGGAGATCGTGACATCGGCGGTGGGTGCTGCGTCGAGAACGACCGTGAAGGTGGCCGTGCCTCCGGCTTCCGTCGTGTTGCCGGAAATCGCTGAGACGGTCACGCCCGCAGTGTCGTTGTCGGTGTTGGTGACGGAGACGTCGGCGACGGCGACACCGTTGTAATTCGAATCCGCACTGGACGCGGCGCCAGTGACGACGGAGTAGGTAATGTCGCCGTCGTCGAGGGCGTCGTCGACCCCGGTGACGGTCACCGTCTGTGCCGAGTTCCAGTTGACCGAAGTGAAGGTCATCAACGCCGTTGAGACCGAGCCTTCCGTTGCATCGCCGGTGGTGACGGTGATTGTGACATCGGCCGTCGGCTGGGCGTCGAGCACAACGGTGAAGGTCGCCGTGCCGCCGACTTCGGAGGTGTTGCCGGAGATTGCCGAGACGGTGATGCCGGAGGTGTCGTTGTCGGTGTTGGTGACGGAGACGTCGGCGACGGCGACACCGTTGTAATACGAATCCGCACTGGACGCGGCGCCAGTGACGACGGAGTAGGTAATGTCGCCGTCGTCGAGGGCGTCGTCGACCCCGGTGACGGTCACCGTCTGTGCCGAGTTCCAGTTGACCGAAGTGAAGGTCATCAACGCCGTTGAGACCGAGCCTTCCGTTGCATCGCCGGTGGTGACGGTGATTGTGACATCGGCCGTCGGCTGGGCGTCGAGCACAACGGTGAAGGTCGCCGTGCCGCCGACTTCGGAGGTGTTGCCGGAGATTGCCGAGACGGTGATGCCGGAGGTGTCGTTGTCGGTGTTGGTGACGGAGACGTCGGCGACGGCGACACCGTTGTAATTCGAATCCGCACTGGACGCGGCGCCAGTGACAACGGAGTAGGTGACGTCGCCGTCGTCGAGCGAGTCATCGACGCCGGTAACGGTCACCGTCTGCGCGACGTTCCAGTTGACCGAAGTGAAGGTCATCAACGCCGTTGAGACCGAGCCTTCCGTTGCATCGCCGGTGGTGACGGAGATCGTGACATCGGCCGTCGGCTGGGCGTCGAGCACGACGGTAAAGGTGGCGGTCCCGCCGACTTCGGAGGTGTTGCCTGAGATCGCCGAGACGGTGACACCAGAGGTGTCGTTGTCGACGTTCGTAACGGACACATCGGCGACGGTGAGGCCGTTGTAGTTCGAGTCTGCGCTGGAGGCGGCGCCAGTGACGACGGAATAAGTGATGTCTCCGTCGTCCAGGTTGTCATCGACCCCGGTGACGGTCACCGTCTGCGCGACATTCCAGTTGGCCGAGGTGAAGGTCAGCAACGCCGTGGAGACCGAGCCTTCCGTTGCATCGCCGGTGGTGACCGTGATCGTGACATCGGCCGTCGGTTGGGCATCGAGCGCGACGGTAAAGGTGGCGGTCCCGCCGACTTCGGAGGTGTTGCCCGAGATGGCGGAGACGGTGACACCGGAGGTGTCGTTGTCGACGTTCGTGACCGACACATCGGCGACGGTGAGGCCGTTGTAGTTTGAATCCGCACTGGATGCTGCACCGGTGACGACGGAATAGGTGATGTCGCCATCGTCCAGGTTGTCGTCGATGCCGGTGACGGTGATCGTCTGTGCCGAGTTCCAGTTGGCGAACGTAAACGTGAGCAACGCGGTGGAAACCGTGCCTTCGGTCGCATCTCCAGTCGCAATTGAGATCGTCACGTCCGCGGTGGGTGCGGTGGCGAGTACGACAACGAAGGTAGCCGTCCCGCCGGCCTCGTTGGTGTTGCCGCTGATCGCGCCGACGTTGATCGCCGGTGTGTTGCTGGTGGCCGCCACATTGGCCGCGAACTCCGAGGTGCTGCCGTAGTTGCCGCCGCCCAAGTCCACGGTGGCGGTGGCGCTCACCACATGGCCGGCGGTGACGCTCACGCCCGTCAGCAGCGCAGCAAAACCTGCATTGCCGCTGCCATCGGTGGTGACGATGGTGAAGCCGAGGTAGACCGCGCCTTCACCGTGGCTGCTGACGTCGCCCGTGGGCGAGCTGAAGAACTCGATGCGGTAGGTGGTGCTGGCGTTGGAGTTGAGCAGGCCGATGATCGTGGTGTTGCCACCGGTGCTGTTGGCGCTGCCCAGCACCGGGAAGTTCTGCAGGTTGTTGGCGCCGGTGTCGGCGTCGAGGCTGTCGTTGGCGCTCACGCCATCTTCCGTCAGGTCGATGCCCAGGCCTGCGTTGCTGTACAGGCGGTTGCCCAGCAAGGCATTGCCCGTGCCACTGCCGCTGATCGTGATGCCGATGGCACCGCTGTAGGCGATCACGTTGGCCTGCGCGGCAGACGTGCCACCGATGAGGTTGTTGCTGGCACCCGTCCTGACCGAAATGCCATGACTCGCGTTGCCCAGCGCGGTCACGCCGTCGGCCTCGACGCCAATCAGGTTACCCATCACCACGTTGTTGAGCGCTGCACCTCCGCCCAAGCGCACACCATCGGCGCCGTTGCCGCCGATCACGTTGGCCTGGCTTGCGAGCGTGCCACCGACCACGTTACCGGCACCCTGGACATGAATGCCTAGACCGGTGTTTGCCTCGCCTGCCCCCGCGCTTGTACCGCTGGCGTCAAACGCACCGAGGTAGTTGCCGACGACGGTGTTGCTGTCCGAGCCCGCCTGAATCCAGATGCCGCGGCCATCAAAGTCGCGCACCACGAAGCCGCGGATGGTGCTGCCGTCGGCGGCGCTGCCCAGCGTCAGGCCGTCGCCTGCCAGGTCGTTGCCATCCAGGATGATCGCTGGCGCGCTCCCGTTGGCGGCAAAGCTGTCGTCGGTGCTGGCGTCGAGGACCACCGCGTCGGTGATGACCGGCAGCACCGAGCCCAAGCTGATCGTGTGCACACCCGTGCCGGCGATGTTGAAACTGATCGTGTCGGTGCCCGCCGTGTTGTTCGCGGCAATCATGGCTTCGCGCAGGCTGATGGCGTTGTCGGCACCGCGGTTGGCATTCAGCCATTCGGCGGTGTAGGTCGCACCGCTGACGATGCCCGAGTCGTTGTTGTCCACGTCGGTCGTGACCACCAGCGCGCTGGAGACGTCGGTCACCGTCACGGCAATGGCCTGCGTATCGGTGCCGCCGGCACCATCGCTGACCTGTACCGTCACGTCGTAGACGTTGTCCGCGCCCGCATCGGTGGGAGCCTCGAAGTCGGGTGCGGAAACAAAACTCAGCGCGCCCGTGCCGCTGTTGATCGCGAACCGCGCCGCATCGGCGCCGCCGACGATCGAGTAGGTCTGGGTTCCGCCCGCATCCGCGTCCGTGGCGGTGACGGTGGTTACTGCCGTTGTGGTCTCGGCCACGTTGATGCTTGCCGTCGCGCCGCCTCCGTCGCTGGTGATCACCGGCACATCGTTGACGGCATCGACCGTGTGGTTCAGCGCCACGGTGGCCCACGAATAGCGGGTGGTGCCACCGGTGGCGCCGACACCGCTCAGGTTGACGCTGGCGCCGTTGGTGACGGTGCCGCCGCTCTCGATCAGGTTCACGGAAAGCGCAGTCGCCGCGCCGTTGTAGTCGGCCGTGGGCACGAAGCGCAGCATCGTGCCGGCGGCCGCGTTCAGGGTCAGCGCTGTGCTCGCGGTTCTGCTCGTGAGTGAGGTCCAGGAACTTCCCGTGTTGGTGGAGTACTGCCAGTCGCCCCTGGCCGCATCCACGGTGTAGCCGCTGATGGCGATGCCGGCAAACGTGTTGGCACTCGACCCGCCAGACACCTGGTCGGTGCTGTCGGAGAAGTTGCCGCTGAACAACGAGGACACGGTCGCCCCGGCCGGCGCGGCCGTGTCCTCGTCGATCGCAGTCAACGTGGCGCTGCCGCTGGCCACCGGCGCGTCGTTCACTGCGCCGACGATCAAGGTGATCACATCCGTCGCGCTCGAGAACGCCGTCGTGCCGCCATTGATGCTGGTGTCGACCTTGCTGGCTTGGGTGCCGCTGGTGCGGTCCCAGGCGCGCAGGGTCAAAGCCGGGCTGGCGCCGTTGTAGTCGTCCACCGGCGCGAAATACAGGCGGTTCGTGGCGAAGTCGGTCAACAGAAGCGACGACGTGTCGCTGACCGCACCGACAGCCCACCAGCTGGTTCCTGCGTTGGTGGTGACGTACCAGGTGCCGTTGGTCTCGTCGGTGGCGATGATGGCGATGCCCTTGGCCACGCTGCCATCGGGGTCGGTGATGCCGCCGGTGTAGGTGCTGATCGCCGTGCCCACCGGGCCGACGGGGGCGCCGTTGTCCTCGGTCACGAACAGTGAAAGCGCGGTGTCGGCCAGCACCGGCGCATCGTTGACCGCGGAGACCGTGATCGTCGCCTCGTAGTTGGCGCTCGTCCCGCCGTCGCCATCGGTGAGGACATACCGCACGGTCCGTGCGCCGGTGGTGGGCGCGTCGGTGTCGGTGTCCTCGAAGGTGATGTTCTGGACGAGCGCCGAGACGGCGGTGGCGTCCGCGTTCGCATTGAACGTGATGACGAGATCCGAGCCGCCGCTGCCCCCGGTGTAGGTACCGATTGTGGTGCCGGCATAGGTGACGTTCGCACCCGAGACACCAATCTGACCAGCGCCGGGGCCTTGATCTCGAATCGCCAGAACATCCTCGACGGAGTCGGAGCCTGCGGTGAACGAGACCGCCAGCGTACCGGTGTCGAAATCGGTGGAATCGACGTCGGCGACGAGCGCGTCGGCGCCTTGCTCGATGACGACGGCGCCATCGCCTTCCGAGTAGGCGAGGCTGTCGCCGCCGAGACTCGCGATCGTCGGATCGTTGTTCACCGCGACCACTGCGATCTGCTTCGACGCCGTCGCTGCGGTGCCGCCGTCGCCGTCGGTCAGTACCACATCGACACTGCGCGTCAGTTCAGAGGGCGCGCTTCCAGCCACCCAGAAGCGAACGTTCCGCATCACTTCCTGCGCGACGCTTGCGTCGACGCTGGCGTTGAACGTCACGACGAACGGGCTCGCTCCGATACCGCCCGCCTGGGTGCCGACCAGGGTGCCGCCATAGAACACGCTGACGCCGCTGACTCCGATCTGCCCGGCTCCCATGCCGGTATTGAGCAACTCGACGCGGTCATCGACGCTGGCGTTGGCGCTGAGCGTGAAGGTCAGGGTGCCGGAATCGAAGTTGGTCGAATCGGCGTCGCTCACCGTGGCCAAGGCATCGATCATCACCGCTGGGCCCGCCTCGGTGAAACTCCCGTTCCCTTCGCCAAATGTCAGCACCGGCGCGTCGTTCGTTGCCGTGATATTCACCGTCGTGCTGCCCGAGACCTGGAGGGCGCCGCCGCTGCCTTGGGCGCCTGTGTTGCCGTCGTCGAAGCTCCAGTCGATCTGGACGCTCGCGGGCGGGGCGTCGGCGGCATTGCCGTACACGATGTTGCGCATCAGAGTGTCGACGCGGGCGTTCGTGGCGTTGGCGCCGAACGCGATCGACATCGTTCCACCCGTGAAGGTGTAAGTGCCGACCTGTACGCCATTCACGAAGACGGCGGGTCCGGTGACCGTGACGGTGGTGCCGTCGAAAGCGATCAGGTCGTCGGCATCGGCACCGGCGTTGCGCGCCAGCGTGAGGGTGGCGCCGTTGAAATCGTCGAGGGCGGACAGCTCTGCATCGCTGATCTGCACGTCGGCATCCAGGACCACCCACGCGCCGCCCTCGACGAAGGTCGGGGTGCCGTCGAGCGCGTTGAATGTCGGGGCGTCGTTCACCGCGGTCATCACGATGTTGCGGGACGCGGCCACGCTGCTGCCGGAGGCGTCCGACGCGATCACCTCCAACGTCCGGGTCGACGTCGATGGGGCGTCGCTGCTGTTGTAGTACGTGACGGTGCGCAGGGCCGTTTCGTAATTGGCCACGGAGGTGGTGCCCGTGAGCGTGAGCGTTCCGGAATTCGCATCCCAGCTCCCGGTGATTCCCAGCATGTCGGTGAAGGAAAGCTGGTCCTCGCTGGAAGCGAGGTTCGCCGAGATACGCACCGTGGCACCGGTCAGATTGGTGCTGTCCACGTCGGCGACGGCGAGGCTGGTGTCGATCCCGATGGCGCCGTTCTCGGTGTAGTTGAGCGCCGACCCGGCGAGCGACACCGTCGGCGCATCGTCGACTGCCGTGATGTTGATGGTCGCGGTGTCATTGCCGGTGAGCGTGCCGCCGGTGCCGGCGTTACCCAGGTCGCTGGCGGTGAGTGTCAGGGTGTCGCTGACGGGCGGGGTGTCGCTGGCGAGGACATAAGTGATCGTGCCGCCGAGGTTGGCAGCCAGCAGGTTGTTGATCTGGGTGATGGTTCCGCTGAGCGTCACGGTGGCGGTGCCGGAGTTGCTGACGGTCACGCCGGTGGTGCCTGCGCCGACCGTCAAGGTGCCGCTCACCACCGCCAGGGTCGCCTCCACGGTGGAACTGCCGGCATCGATGTCGGCGATGGCGAGGCCGGTGCCGTGCAAGATCAATGATGTCTGCTCGGTGGCGCTGTAGGTCAGCGGTGTGATGGTCGCTGTCGGTGCGTCGTTGATCGCGGTGATGTTCAGCGTCACGGCGTCGGAATCCGTGAGCGCGCCGCCAGAGCCCGTGTTGCCTTGGTCGGACGTCAGAACGGTGAGCGTGATGGAGCCACTGGCGTCGGCCGCGGTCGTGTAGGTCACGCCGCTGGCGGCGATGAAGGCGTTGATGCTGGCGATTGAACCGGTCAACGTCAGCGCCGATGTCGTGCCGCCGACGGTCACCCCGCTGCCGCTGGTGGCTGCCAGGGTGCCGCTGGGCACGCTCAGCGTCACCAGCATCGCAGCACTGGCGGCATCCACGTCGGCGATCGAGATTCCCGTGAGCGCCGTCGCCACGTCTTCGGTCACCGCGATGCTGCCCGGCACGGTGTTGACCGGCGCTTCGTTGACGTTGGTGATGGTCACCGCGATCGCTTGATCATCCCAGAACGTTCCATCGTCAACCCGGATGTTTACGTCGTAGACGTTGTTCGCGCCGACATCGGCTGGACTTTCAAAGTTTCGGCCCGAGATGAAGCTCAACGCGCCAGTGGATGTACTGATCGAGAACAACGCAGAATCGGCACCACCAACGATCGAATAGGTCAGTGTCGGAGTTGGCAGGTCCGCATCGCTGGCCGTGATCGTGGTAACTACAGTCTGGCTTTCAGCGATGTTGATATTGGCCGTGGCTCCACCGCCGTTGCTGGTGATGACGGGCGTGTTGTCGTTGACGCGGGTGACTGCGATCGTGATCGCTTCGGAGTAGGTATTGCCGGCCGCGTCTGTCACTTGGACTGTGATGGCAGGATCGCTTGCGATTTCATTGAGGGGCGCGGCGACGGCGACAGTGATTTCGCCTGTGTTGGCGTCGATTGCAAACGCACCGCTGGGATCACTGGTGATGGTGAAGCGGTAGTTGCTCAGTACTTCGCTGGCGTCCCACTCGATCACGTAGAACGAATTGGTTGCACTACCAACATCATTCCAAGAGCCTGTGGAGCGGATGAGCATGGCAAAGTCTTCCGCTCCGCCCGAGTCGCTTGGTTCACCCGCGGCCCAGTTCGACCACTGATTGGCTTGTTGGGTACCTGCGGCGCCTCCAATCCAGAATGTTGAGCCGTTGGCGGTTCCGTTCTGCCATCGCCAAGACCCTTCGGTGGTCGAGTCCGTTGCTCCGATGAAGACGTTTTCGCCAAGCGTCTGTGCGAACGATTGCACGAGACTGTTTTCGTACTGTGAGCCGATGGTGACTAACTGACCGGCAACTCCATTGACCGTCGCAGATATTGCGGCGGTCCGGGCGGCGGACCAAGTCGCGTAAGTTCCCACCGCTCGATAGAACTTGCCCGTGGCAGCGTCGTAGGAGAGCGTCGGATCGTTGTTGAGAATCGTGGTGATGGCGGCGGGGATTTCGATCACGCGGACGTCGCCGATGACAGGTCCAGTGTTTCCGCCGGCCGTATCGAGCGAGGCAAAATCGAGCTCGGTCGAAGCGTCGGTTGCGGTAAAGGTAAACGACCGATTGGCAAACAGCATGTTACTGGTCGACCAACCCGCCGGTTGCGACATCGAGAAGTCCTGGCTGGCGCCGTCCGCGCTGACACGCAGATCCTTGACCGCATCACCACCGCCCCAATGCCCTGACATCGCGAAGACAACTTGATATTGCCGACCGGCCACGGTGCTGAGAGTCTGGTAGATCCCGCCTGCCGTGGATCCGTTCAGATCGACGGTGCGGCCACCTAGTGGCGACGCCTGAGTTTCGGTTCCGTGGTAGCTGACGTTTCCAGATCGAACGGTCCAGTTCCCGAAAGACTGCCCAGCGCCATAGTCCGTCCACGCACCTGGATCAGCGGCCTCGAGGAACCGTCCATCGAGGGCAATGTCATTGGTGACGTCAGGATCGCTAGGCAAAACAAAACCAACGCGAGTTCCCGCGGAGCTGTTCTCAGCGATATTCAGATCGCTTCGTGGTGTGCTGGCAGTGAACCCTGCGCCGGTCGCTTGGCCAATGCTCAGGTTGTTGCCGCTGACGACATCAACAACTTGGTTGGAGCCATTGAAACCATCCATTTGCCAATTGGCGACCAAGCCGCTGGGCAGACTGCCGCTGGCAAACTTGTTCTGGTAGTGCAGCTCGATTTCGGCATTGCTGCGAAGCTGATTCCAGACTCGCACGTCATACAGCGTTCCGGAAAGCACCTGATTGACGTTGTAGCCGCCATTGACCGAATCTTGCTCTTGGCCAAGCACTAAGGTCCCACCAATGTCAATCGTGGAGTTCACACGGAAACCAGCGACCGTTTCTCGCAACTGGCCATCGACATAGATTGCAACAGCGCCAGAGGATCGGTCCCACGAAATTGCGAGACTGCGAATGTTACCGTCGAGTAGTTCTGCGTAGGTTCCAGTCGACCAGCTGTTAGCGGCTTCAATGTTGAAGTTGATCCGCCCGGCGTTGTCGATAAGAACGAACATCTCGTTGCTTTGACCTGCAACGGCATAGGAAAACAACGTGTTCTCAGTTTGAACCGTGTTGACTGCGAACGTGAACTCCAGCGTCAACTCTTGCACACCGCCCAGGATCGCCCCAGCGTTGGACGTCAGCAGGTAAGCATTGTTGCCACCGTCGGTATTGAGCTCGATACCGCTTGAAAGATTGCTCGGCGCAGTGCTGACAGGAATTGTCGCCAGCACGCCGTCTGAGAACTCGGAAGTGTTGTTGCTGAGGGTTGCCGTTGCGGTGATGTAGTCGCCCGCGCTGATGGTACCGATGAAACCGCTGAGCGTGCGATATGCAAAGTGGGCGTTGCCGCTGGCGTCGGTGTTGACGGTGGTGCTGCCCAGATACGTTTGGCCCTGCCGGTTCCCGTTAGCCGCCGGGGTGGCATAGAAGTGGATTACCACTCCAGTTTGATTGGCCAGCGTGTTGAGCGAACCGCTGAGCGTGACTGCTGTGCCAGCGGGGTTGATGTTGGCCCATTGAAGCACCGGGAAGTTCTGCAGGTTGTTTGCGCCGGCATCGGCATCGCCCGTGTCGTTGGCGGTGAGGCCGCTGGTGCCGAGGTCGATTGCCTGACCGGTGTTGCTGAGGATGCTGTTGCCCAGCACCACGACGCCCGTCACCGTGGCGTCCTTCACGTAGACGCCGTCTCCGGTGTTGAATCGAATCAGATTGCCGGCGCCAGTGGCCGTACCGCCGACTGTTCCGCTGGTGACCGTGATCGAGCTCGAGAACTGCACACCGGCACCGACGTTGCCCTTCGCGACGAGGCCGGTGTAGTCGGTCCCGATGTAGTTGCCGATGATGGTGACGCCCGAGGTGTCGGCAACCCCCACGCCGTGGATGCCGTTGGCAGCAATCACGTTGCGCCCTGCGGCGGAGGTGCTGCCGACCGTGTTGGCGCCGGCGGTATTGAAGTGCACCCCGTCGTCGTTGTTGCCGAGACTGGTCGATCCGTCGGCACCCAGACCGATGTAGTTGCCGAGGATGACGTTGCCGGTGGAGGTCACGTTGTCGATGGCGACCCCGGCGTTCGTGTTGCCGGAGATGACGTTGCGGTCCGCCGTCGTGAGACCGCCGATGGTGTTGTTCTGAGCGCCGTTGTTCAGCTGGATGCCATTGGCTCCGTTGCCGAGGTCCGTCAGCCCGGTGGTTCCGGTGCCAAGGTGGTTGCCGGCGATGGTGACGTTGTCAGCCCCGTTCAGAAGGATGCCGTGGGACGTGAATCGATTGATCGCCAGGCCGCGAATGGAGCTTCCGGACGCTCCGGACGTGAGGTTCAGGCCGACGACGCCAAGACCTGCGGACGTGCCGTTGAGCTCCACGGCGGGTTTGCTGCCATTGACCGCAAAGCTGTCGTCGGTGGTGGCGTCGATCAGCACGGCATCGGTGATGGTCGGCAGGGCCGATGTCAGCGAGATCGTGTGGGTGCCTGTGCCGGAGATGTTGAACGTGATGCTGTCCGTCCCCGCATTGGCGTTGGCGTCCGTGATCGCCTGACGCAAGGAGCCGGCGCCGGTGTTGCTGGTGTTGGTGACCGTGTAGACGTTCAGTACTTCGGTCCACGCTTGCAGCTGCGCTCCGCCGAAGGTGGCGGTCTCGATTTCGCCACGGCCGTACTCCAGAGTCCAGTTCCCGCCCAGGGATCCATGCCCGGTGAGATCCGTACTGGCGGCGACATCGGTCCCGGTCAGGCTCGCGAGCATGTCGACGAAGGCTCGTCCGTTGGGGCCTTCGGCTACGTTGCAGCCGTAGAGGAGGATGTCGGCGTTGTCGGCGAAGTTCCAGGACTGGAGCTGCGCCGTGCGGCGCGCGAGTTCGGAGGCGTCGATGACGGCGCCGCGAATCACGAACTGACCGGCCTGTCCGTGGGCGACGAGATGGATGGCGGAGACGGGCTCGCCGGTGGCGAGTTTTTCGCCGATCTGATCGAACGCGTCGCGTGAAGCGTCGAGGAGGAGGACTTCGGCCTGCGGGGCGTCCTGCGTGAGGGCGTCACGGAGGGCGGAAAGGTCCTGGAGGGACGTGTCGAGAACGACGATCTCGCGGGGCGCGAGCATGTGCACGCCCGCGGTCGCCTGGGAAAGCTCGACCGACGGGGGAGGGAGGGCGACGATCGGCAGATCGGCCGCCATGAGCAGGCGCGACTCGAGGGCCTCGAACTGAGGCCGAGCGAGGGGAGCGCGCTTGCGGGAACGCGGACGCGCCGTCGGACCGGGCGGAATCTCGGTCTTCACGCTGGAGGCAGGCGGGTGGAAAGCTTAGGGAACAGTTTCCTTAACGGCCGAACCGCCCGATTCCAGAGGGGGAATGCTGCAAAAGGGTGCGGCTCCCGCGTGTGCCCCTGCGATGAGCCGGGCGCTCCTGGCAGGGTCCGACACAAAAGACCCGGGCCGGTTGGCAGTTCCCCGGCGAACGTCAGTGCTTGCTTTCGAGGATTTCCTCGACTGACTTTTCTTCGTCGGCAGCCTCTTCGTCATCTTCCGAGCGCCACACGACCTTGCCGCGGTCGGCACGTTCGAGCACGGGCAGGGGGTCGACATAGCGCCA
>JALHRH010000159.1 GCA_022841565.1 Mycobacterium sp.
CGCATGCCATCCATGCGGGCCTCTGGGCTGTCGGCGCGTGCCGTGGCGTCGTGCCGAACTTGGTCCAACCGGCGAAGCATGGCGCCGTCCAGGAGCGGGTGGAGCGGAGCGAGGTCGGAGGGTTCGGGCGGGGGGTCCGACATGGCGACAGCGTGCCTCAAGTGTGAGAACGGAGCAAGAACACAAGGGAGCGAGGCGGTATCGGTGACGGGCTTACTCGGTGTCAGTAATCCCCAACCGCGACCACAATGAGCGCCACTACCGCCATTCCGACGAACGCCACCACTGCGACGAGCTTTTTGAGGTCCCGCCCCGTGCTGCCGTCGGCCGGGCCGATGGTCGGGGCGTCGCTTGGTCCGGCGCCCGGGACACCCGCGCAACTCCAGCACATCAGCACGTCCCCGGACCTCTGCTGACCGTTGAACCCTTTCAACACGTACTGGCGCACCATCCGGTCCCGTGGCCTGGAGCGGCGGCAGAGGAAGCAGGTCGACGTGGCACCGATCGGCGGAACCAAGACGACGACCCTACCCCTGGGCCATGCCGTGGTGGGTCGGCACGGGGCTTTCACGTCCGACTAGGGCGCCCGTGCTGCCGCTCATGGTCGAGAGCTGGCCGGCGTGGAGTACCAGGCATGCGGGCCGGTCGTCTCCTTGAAGGCTCCCGGAGTGTCCGCGCTGGCGAAGGCGTCCCGCCTCGCTTGATCCATGCGGCGCGCCAAGGCAGCATTCAGCAGCGCGTAGAACGGAATGTAATCGGCGGGCTCTTGCGGGTGTTCCACCATGACAACAAGATGCCCTAACGGCGGGAACGCTGCAAGAACGTTAGTAAAGCGAAATATCTATCAACCTAGCAGGACGCTTGGGTTTGCGCCTTCGCGAGCTGGTACCAATCCTCCGGGATGGTTTCTTCAAGCACGGGATCGTAGGCCGCGTGAATCGCCTTTCCGAACCAGATGAAGACCGCCTGTTCAACCCTCAGTCGGCCGCCGCCGCGCGGTCGGGGTGCGAACTGCGAAATGACAAGTCGAGGACTCAAGGCGCCCTTGCGTTCGGCCACGGCCTACCTCCGCGATGATCCCGGAAAGAGAGCGGCCGCTGTGACCGTTGCGGCTCATTGTCAATGAAAGGAACCGAGCAATCGCCACCGAGTTTCATTCGCAGGTGGCTTACGCGCTGGTGTCATCCCTGGGCGGGTGGCGGGCAAGAGGTGCGTCCAGGGCGTGCGGAGGACGTTAATCGGGCGATGCTCTGCCCTCCTTCCGGTATCTTGAAGCGCCCATCAGGGGTGCCATATTCTGCCGCTCCGGACCTCGTGATGAAGGCTCCGACGGAGGGGGCAGATGGAGACGATTGACGCAAAGCTGTTGGGAATGGTCGGGATCACCCTCCTTTCGCGCCTCACAGCGCACCTCGAAAGGCAGGGGGTCTTGCCACTCGGGTGGACGGCGCAGGAGCTGCGCGAAGCAGCCCTGGCGGCAGACAACAACGTCCAGAACGGCAGCGACCCGGAGCTTCATACTGCCTTCGCTGCCGCACTGCGGCGCGTGGCGGCGCTAAGCATTCAGGCACCCGGTGCAGCCGAGGACGGTGGGCAGAAGGAAGGCCGAGCGGCCTGACCGGCGCAGCGGACGGGGCTGCCCCCATACTCGGGACCCGGCGAGGGACTCAACGATCCCCCGGTCTCGCTGCCAGCGCCGCGCCGGCCCCCGGGTGGGTAGTACCTGCGGGGGACCCGAAGAGGGGGCGGGCCTTCCGCTTCGGTGGGGTGCGGACCCCCCGGGGGTGTCGCCACGCGCTGAAACAGGGCCGGGCAGGTCTAACAACAACAACACCTTTAGCGGCTTTTTGAAGCGACTTCTGCCGAAGCCCCGGGTGGGTACCTCAGGGGTCATCGGATCAGGCTGACGGCCCGGCGAGGTCGGTGGCGTCCAGTCATTGTCTCTTTACCTTCGATGTTCGTGTCTCACACTCTCTACGAACGTAGACTGTGCTTGACATGGCATGCCCCACGGGATCAGATGCCTCACACGCCATCGCCGAGGGCCGCGAAATGACCACCGCCAACACCAGCAACGGCCGCACCTTCGTCGCCTACATCCGCGTCAGCACCGACCGGCAGGGCCGCAGCGGTCTCGGCTTGGAGGCTCAGGAAGCGGCCATCCGGGACTTCCTGCGTCCGACTGACCACCTGTTGCTCCCCCCGTTCGTGGAGGTCGAGAGCGGCCGGAAGGCTGACCGACCCGAACTTGCTAAGGCGTTGTCCCGGTGCCGAGCGACCGGGGCCGTCCTGCTGATAGCGAAGATGGACCGACTGGCGCGGGACGCGCACTTCCTGCTTGGTCTCCGTAAGGCGGGGATCGAATTCGCCGCATGCGACATGCCAGACGCCAATCGCCTGACGGTGGGCATTCTCGCCGTCGTCGCGGAGGCAGAGGCCGATGCCATTAGCGCCCGCACGAAGGCGGCGCTTTCTGCCGCCAAGGCCCGGGGGACGTCTCTTGGCGGTCTCCGCGACGGACAGCGTGCCCCGACGCGGGACGAACAGCGACACGGCGGCGCAGCGTCCGCCGAACGGAAGCGCCGCGAAGCTAACCAGGACGCCTACCGCGTGCTTCCCCGCGTGTTGGACCTCCAAGCCGGCGGCGCGAGCCTTGCGGGCGTCGCTGCGGCCCTACAGGCGGAAGGCGTCCCGACGCCGAAGGGTGGCGCCTGGACGGCTACGGCGGTGCGTCGGGTGCTGCTCCGGGTGGGGTCGGGGTGATTGGCGGGAAGGCATACCACATTTAGTGGGGCAAACTTGGGGAGAGCACTATATCTGGTGCTTGAAAGAGACAGGATTATCGGACCGACCTTCCGGGCAGTCATTCGGACATTTCTGCACCGTTTGAGCGCAATATTAATGAAATAATTGGTGATGTTGCACAAAACCCAATCAGAACGTCGCCTAAACCGCACTACAATTCTGCGTTCTACTAGAGTTCACGAATAACCGTGTTGCAAATCACTAGGTCGGTCAGCCGTACTTACGGCGGGATACATTCCCGTCAGACGAAAGGACCGACACCATGACCAACACCCCGCCCGCCTCACTGACCCCGACCGGCACCACCCACGCCGATCTTGCGGCAGTCCGGGGCAATCTCCCCGCCTTCGAAGGTTGGACCGTGCGCGAGTACCGCCACGACACCGGCGCCGCCTGGATAGCGGTTGATGACCCGCGCGGGCTGCCCTTCGTCATCGAAGGCATTGAGGGCGGGTTTATCGTCATCCCACCACTGATCCATGCTTGGACCCGCGAGGTTACGCTGGCAGACGACCCGCTGCCGGACCGGCTGCTCACCGCCCGTGGGGCTACCGGGCTAATCCGGCGCGCGCAGCGTCCGGGGCGGCGTAGGGGGACGTAGCCGGCGCCGTCTCTGCCACTACCGCCGCAATTAGCCGCCTGGGTCCGCCTGGGCGGCTTTTTGTTCCCTGCCAGCCACGGCAGCCCGACCCGCAATGCCTCGCAGCTGCCGCCATCACGCTCGGCGGCTTCGCGCTGTCCTGAGCGGGCTGCCATTTACTCGTCCCCTATGAGGAAGCCGCAGCCATTCGCCAGTTTCGACGATCAAAAGCTCACCACTGAGGAAGCCCGGTCCAAGTCAGTCTCAAAGACCGAAATTCTGACCCCCAACTCCAGGCAATCCGCCGGTCTCAGCCCGACGACCAGTTGCTCGTCCCCAATGAGGAAGCCGCCGCCATCTGCCAGTTTCGACCAGTTGAACGCCACCAATGAGGAAGCCCCTTCCAAGTCCCTCTTGATGACCGTCATTCCGACCCTCCCCGATCCCCAACGATCGACCCATCACGGGCACGTCTTCTGAACCGCAGAACGACCCCGAACGACCCTCCCTAAGACCGTCTCCAAGACCCCCCGCCCCAGCATCCCCTCTTCCGTGCCCGGTCATTCCGACCGTCACCAAGACCCCCCCTTCCACACCACACAGCGCGCGCACCGCACCGCCCGTCCGACCCTGGACGTGGCGCCCGTCGTGCTGCGCCACCCGGAGACCTGCCCCATGCAGCCCGACATTCCCGACAACCCCATTCCTGACGACCACACCGACAATCCCGACGCCTCGCCCATCGTCGTTGTTCCTCTGCGTGGCAAGCACGGCGACGGCCGGTCGTTCGTCCTCGACGCAGCCGACTGGCCCGCCATCCGCGACACTTGGGCAGGGCTGTGGTCGCTGGCCCGGAGCGGCAGACGCTTCTACGTGGTGGGCCGATACCCGCCGGCCAGCGCGGGGACCGCCGACACCGCGCACCTGGCCCGTTGGATGGTGGGTGCGGGGCCTGGCGATACGGTCGTGTTCGTTAACGGTGACACGCTCGACTTGCGGCGAAACAATCTGCGACTGTTGCGTGGCGAGGACCGGGCGGCGTGGTTCCGGGCGAACGCTGCGCCAGCCGCCCCGCCGCCGGTCGATACGCCAGACGTGGAGGCAGCCCGGGCGTTGCTTGCCGCGTCGGGGTACCGCGTGGCGCGACGAGTAGGTGCGGGGTGCGCGGCGTGAGCGGCACCGACGCGTTGGTCAGGCAGGCAGCGCGCGTGATGCGAGACGTGAGGGCAGCCGACGATCTGCCGACATGGGCAGCGGATGCACTGGCGTCCCCGCCGCAACGCACCATCCGGCCGTCCAAGCCGAAGGCGGTCAAGGCGAAGTCACCCCGACCACCGAAGGTCCCGAAGCCGGTTGTATTCGACTACCCG
The DNA here is from genome assembly GCA_022841565.1 of Mycobacterium sp. Taxonomy (GTDB): domain Bacteria; phylum Actinomycetota; class Actinomycetes; order Mycobacteriales; family Mycobacteriaceae; genus Mycobacterium. The sequence goes on from JALHRH010000159.1 coordinate 4,756, forward strand.
CGCAGGCCCCGTGGAAGGCCCCCGAAGGCGGCGCAGCCCGCCACTGACCAGACACCAGCACCGCCCCGGAAGCGCGGCCCACCACCCCTCCGCGTCAAGCCGGTTCCGAAGGCGTGCATCCGGTGTGGCGTCGTGAAGCACCCGCGCGCATTCCACAGGTCGCGGACGGCACCAGACGGGCGCGTGTCGTGTTGCCGGGCGTGCATTGCCCTCCGCAGACGGGCGTCTCGGATTGCTCGGCTGTATCCGGCCTGTGCTGCGTTGGGCGTGCAGAACGCGAAGGGCGGGCTGCGCAGCATTGCCAGGGAATGGGGCTTTGATAGCGGCGTGGAAGTTGAGGTTGCTGCCCTGTTTGATAACTGGGGCGTCGATGTAGCGCGCGAAGGCACGACCTACCCCTATCTGGACCAGGCCGGGCAATGGCGGTCGTGGCGGCCCGACTTCACGACACCGACCGGGACGGCAATCGAGGTGAAGGGTCGCGTGTTCCCAGGCGCCTGCGCGAAGATTGAAGCAGTCCTGGCGCAGCATCCCGACCTGGACCTTCGGCTAGTCTTTCAGGACCCCTTCCAACATGTCAGCAAGGGCGGCCCGACGCACGCCGAATGGGCCGATGGTCTCGACCTGAGATGGACGACCCCGGCTGCGTTGGGGTTGGTCACAATGGACCTTCCGCGTCTCGCGCTGACCAACGACGGGGACAAGGTCATTCCCGACCACTGCGACGACGGTAGAGCCGCACAGCGGAAGTCGTATGCGTTGTGGCCCCCGGCGGCGGCATTGCCCGCGCTGGCGACGGACGAACGCGACAGGGTCATTCCCGACGTCCCCTAGCCACCGCTGACGGCGTGCAGACGCCTCCCGCTACCCGACAGCGCAGAGGCGGCCGGACGCCGTAACTGACCGCCACAGAGTACCGGCAAAGCGATGCCACGCGTCGCGCACCACCACCACACCAACACAACGGACACCCCAAACTAAATGGCAACCTTCGACGTATCGCGTGATGGCGCGACGTATCGCGTCACCGTGCCCGACGATCAGGCTGACGGCATGACACCGGAGCGCATTCTTTCTTTCATCGACCAGGCGCAGCCGGCACCACCAACCCGACCCGGGCAACTCCGCGTCCAGGGCATCCCCAACCCTGTCAGTGTCGATCCGTCTTTCGGCGACCTGACGGCAGAACAGCAAGCCACAGCCGTCGAGCACATCCGCGCCGAATGGGATCGTCAGCAGCGCAGCGGCCGGGACAGCGCCCAACCGACCGGGGCAGGTTTCTCCGCCCTCCAACACGGTGCCCGGCAAGGTGCCCGTGGTCTCGCCGCGACGGCACGTGTAATGGGGGATGCCCTCGACAATGATTGGCTGCGGCGCCAGGGCCGCGAGCTGGACGACGCCGTACCGGAGCCGCGCGGCTACGTGCCGTCCGGACCTGAATTGGTGCGTGCCATCCGTGAAGGGCGCTACGGCGACGCGGCGTCCAACCTCCCCGGCGCAGTGACGGAGGCCATCCCCGGAATGGGTGCCGCGATCGCGGCAGGCGTCGCGGGTGCTGCCGTGGGCGGCCCGGTGGCCGGTCTCGCCGCAGCCGGCATGACCAGCGCCGCGCAGTCATTCGGCGGGAACGCGGAGGAACGCGCGGAGCGTGACGGCGTGGCCGCGACCGATCCGGGGAACATGCTGGCGGCTGCCGGCACCACCGCCGCGACTGCCGCCCTGGACGCAGTGGGGGCGCGTGGTGTCGGGCGTGTCGTCACCGCACCGCGTGGCCTGACTGAACGCGTCGCCGGGGCTGCGCACGCCAGCGCGCGCGAAGGCGTCACCGAGGGTGCGCAGGACGTCGTGGAACAGACCGGCACGACGCTGGGAACGCGTGACGGCTGGAGTGTGGACCCTGCCGAGGTTGCCGCCGCTGCGGCTACTGGCGTCGGTGCTGGCGGGGCTGTCCGGCTGCCGGGCGCTGTGACACGCGGTGCTGCCGAGAGTGCGGTGGATGCGGCCTCGGCGGCGGGTGAATTCCGCAACATGACGGGGTCGCAGGCGGCGGCGGTCGTACGCGTCGGCGATGTGCTGCAACGGGAACAAGCCGCGATCCGAGACCGAACGGGCAGCGACCCCGATCCGGTGCATGTCCTGAACACAGCGCGGGGCGACCTCGCTACGGAACTTCGGGCACGCGTCCGACAGGCCGAGGATGCCGGGTGGCTTGACCAGCAACGCCAGCGCGAAGGCACTACTGTCCGGGAACTGATAGCCGAGGCCGAGCACCAAGACCGTGAACTCGGGTCTGGTCTCGACCGTCTGGACGCGCTGTCCCGCGCACCTGCCGAGTTTCGCACCAGCATGCGGGACCTGCTGACCGACCTCGACGTCATGTCCCGCGCGTCTCGCCCCGGCAACACGGGCGGTCTGTTCGAACGTGTCGGGCGTGTCGTCGGCGGGGCATCGGGCCTTGCCGCTGGCGTCGGTGCCGGTCCGGTAGGCGTCGCCATGTCCGCCCTCGCGGCGGCTGGCGGCACGACCATCGGGGCCCGCGCTGGCGCCGGCATCGGCCGCACCCTGGATCGGCGGCTTGGAGGCGACGCGCTGTCTGTCGTGCAGGCACGTCGGCGGGCCGCGGCGGTGCTGCGGAAGTCGGGCACGGAAGCTGGGTCTAATCCGGTAAGCCGGGCGGCACTGCGGCGCTTGTTGACCGATGATCGGTTGTCTTCCCGGGCCGCCTTGGGCTTGGCGACGGACCCCGACACCCTCGCCAAGCAGGCAACCGAAGCGGCGGCGCGGAAGGTCGCGGCACGGGAAGCGGCGCAGCAGGAAGCCGAGGTTGCGCGGCATGTAGCCATGACGGACGGAAGCCCGGAGCTAGATGCGAGGGTCCGTCGTGCTCGCGCTACAGCGGAGGCCCGCGAAGCAGCCGAGGCACGTGTTGCAACTGAGGTTGCCCGGGACGTCGGCACCGAGACCGCTGCACGCATTCGTGCGGCGCGTCGCGCAGCCATCCGCCAGCAGCAACAGGAAGACCGGGGCACCGAGACCGACACGGACACCGACACCACCGCAGCCGAAGTCACCGACGCCGACAGCGGTCAGACCGACGCGGTAGCGGCGGCGCGGCGAAGGGTCGCTAAGGCGTCTGCACGACGGGGCACACAGAACACTGTAGCAGAGGCGCCAGCGGCCTCCGCACCGTCTCCGCTACCCCAGGTGCAGCCCACCTCCGAAACGCCGCCGGTGGGGCTCCCCGGTACACCGCGCGACGGCTTGGACATTGCACCCATGGGGGGTGGTCGTCGCTACGTCCGAAGCGTTCTGTTCTCGAAGGGGGACACCGCGCCGACGACTGACGCCGACATTGACGCGGCGGTGGGGCGTCTTGCGGACGCTGGTACCCTCATGCCGGACGAGGCGGACGCCTTGAAGGCAACGCGCGGTGACTGGCCCCGAGCGCTGGCGCAGCACGTGGCTATCGAGGTTGCCCGGGTCCGCGGGTATGACCCGAGGGATTTGCCAGACGTGGTGGCGAGCGTCGGGATTGTCGGCACGCCCGGTGCTGGGTTCTACCGGCCCGACGTGCGGGACCCGGCGGCGTGGCAGGGAGCGGCCGATGCTCGGCAAGACCATGTGCGGGTGTATCGAGACCAAGCGCTTGCTGCGGAGGACTACGGACTTGCCGAAAGTCTCGCACGGTTCGGCACCAACACCGACCGCCAACTGACCACTGAACAGCGGAAGGTCATCGCCCGTGCGGTGGTGAAGGCAGCACTGCCAGAACACGTCGCTTTGCGCCGCGCTGCGATGGCGCCATGGCTGGAAGGTCGGGACTTCGACGAAGCGCCGTAACGTCGGCACTGGATCGAGAGCACCGAATAATGGGGCTGTCGATGTGGTGCGTTGTGCGTAGAGCGGGGACCGGCAGACAACCGCGAATGCGGAAGGCACTGCCGGTGTCTGCCCCGTAGCCGAATGACGTTCGGCCGAAAGATCACCGTCATTGGTGGTGGATCAAGAGAACAGAGACAGGCAGTCGAACTTAACGGTCTGAGGTCGTCTGCCTGCCTCCGTTTCAATGATCCTCGCCAATGATGACGCCTCCAACAGGGTGCATGGCGTAGCCCGCTTCGCTGACGGTCGCCATGTAGAGACCCATTCTGGCGTCCTGCTGTATTATAACTTGCGTGCCACCAACGATGACGAATGCCCATCCGCGAACTTGGCGTGATCCCGCTTTGCGGTTCGTCACCAAGTCAGGCCGAAGGCTACTCCCCGACCGTATATAACTTGCGTGCCACCACGGCTGTCGGCCGTGCGCCAACCCATCTCCACACATCACAATCGAGGCTCCAATGCCCTTCGACGCGCTCACTGCTCCGCGCGCTGGCCGCGCCACGCGCGGCCTTCCGATCACCGAGGCGGCCGCCGCGCTGGTCATTCCGCGCCTCGCGTTCGTGTCTCTGTGTCACCACCACGACATTCTCGCGCTTCACCCGTTTGGCGGAAAGCAGCAACGGCGGTTCGTCACTGAAGCAGCCGAACGCGCCGGCCTCGGATGGAATGTCATCCCGACTACTGCCGTGACCACGCGCCGACGCGGCGCTGGGCGTTTCTGGCCATTCCCGGTGTTCGACCCGGTGCGCCTGGACGATCTTGGTTGGACGTTCGGATGGCCCGACATTCTGTCGGCGGTCGCGGCACTGCCGAACCGCGAGGCCCGACGCGGGTACTTGCTGGAGCATCACGGGTATCTGGCAGACGGCGTCATCGGGGAACTGTCGGGCTACGCGCGGACTGCCGTGCAGAAGGCGCGGACGTGATGACCCCATGACCCACACAAAGAGACCCCCAGCTCGGTGTCGCGCCGGCTGGGGGCGAGGTTAGGTTGGGGTAATCACGGAACACGCCGACGTCGCGACGGCGTGGGGCCGAAGGGGTTTGCGAACAGAACCCGATCCGAGCCAGTGGATTAACTCAAACGGCCGGTGCGGGTTTCGGTATGTCGGGTCGGTCGGTAGTTAACTCACCCATGAGTTGAAATACATGCCTGATTTTCCCGCGTGACAAACATCGCATTCATTCCGCAGCCTTATCGGTATGGGTGGTGTGCAACGCGGCGAGGGGACGGGACGAGTGGCAGTAACCTCCTTGCGCGCCGTCGTCGTGCTGTTGTTGCTCACGCTGCCCAGGCTGGCCGATGCACGCGGCGAGCGCATGACCGACGACCAAGTGCGGCAGGCCATGATTGCGGAGAGCGTCGCTAGCTACCCCTCCGTCTGCGCGTGCCCTTACTCGGCAATGCGGAACGGCCGGGCGTGCGGTGGTCGGAGTGCCTACTCCCGGCCGGGCGGTCGTTCGCCGCTGTGCTACCCGCAGGACATTACCCGGGAGATGGTCACGCGGTGGCGGTCCGGCCGGTAGTGGCGGCGCCCGCTCCAGGGCACACAAACGAGACAGGAACGCATGACCATACGCCGCGCGCAGACCGACCTTGAAGCCGCACGGGCGGACGTCACCCGACTAGAGGCGGCACTCACTCAGGCGCAAGCGCGCGTGGCGCAGTTAGAGGCGTTCTTAGAGACGGCCCGGGAGTACGGCATCACGTCCGACACGCCAGCTGTCGGCGCGCCGCCCGTCGTCGTGAGGGCACGGCACCACCAGCGCATGACCGCCGACGCTCCCCAGCGTCATGCCGCCGTCGTGCGGGCGGTGCTTCCTGAGTTGCGGCGGGACACCTGGAAGCCGTCGCGCGAGTTGGTGCCGGCCGTGCGTACCGTGGGGATCATCCTCGATCAGGATTTGACGCGTGCTGCCAAAAAGCTGTCCGCCTTCCTTGCAAGAGAGCCCACGATCGAGGGGTCCGACACGACGGGCTGGCGGGTTAGGAAGTTGGAGTAGGCATCACGCCTGGACCCCTTTCGCCGACTGCATGGGCAGCCCGGGCGGCACCAGCGGCGCCTTCTCCAATTCGACCTTCGTCTCGGCAGGGCGCCCGCGCCACCCTACACCGTAGTCACGCCCGGCATTCACGGGATTGTCGTGCCCGAGAATTGCGTCGGCGGCCTCCTCCGGCACCCGGGCGAAGCGCAACAAGTCTTTCATGCGGTGGCGCCACGAATGCCCCGCGACCTTGCGCTTGTTGGTAATGCCTAGGCGGCGCGCACGCTTGCCCAACGGCTTTGATGCGCTGCTGCTACGGCGCCCCCAAGCGCCCGGGATCAGGTCGGGGAAAAGCGGCGAGCCTTCCGGTAGAGCGGTGGCATACTCGACAAACCCCTCGGCAATGAGGTCGTCGGCAAGCGGCACCATGCGCTGCGATTGCGGGGTTTTTAGCGGGCGTGCCCCAGGATGGACGTTGAGGTACCAAACCCCGTCCCGCTTCTGCACGTCACTCGCGGAGGCATCACAGACTTCACTCAGCCTCGCGCCAGTAAAGGCCAGCACCCAAGGCACCCACCGCTGCCAACCGGATTGTTGGCGGGCGTCCAGCAGGATCGCGGCGGCTTCGTCTTCGTTGAACGGAAGCCGATTGTCTCCGTCTGTCCTACGCACCTTTGGCGACATGCTAGCAAACGGGTTTGGTCCGGGTAACAGGTCGTTGTCGATGGCCCACTTCCACACCGGGCGCAGCGTCGCAACGTCCGCCCGCACGGTTGCCGTAGAGACCTCCGCAAGCCGCTTTTCTTTCAGCGCCCGCACGGTCGCTTTGTCGATAGTCGCGGCGTCGTCCTGCTTGGCGACCTTACGCAACTGCCGCATGGACCCCTCGCGGCGCGCCAGAGACTTGCCCGGCTCCGGGTTCTCTCGCGTGAAGCGCGTCAGCAGGTCCGCCAGCGTCATCTTAGCGGGCTGCGGCGTCGGCGCGGGCGCAGGGAGACGCGCGACCGGCAGGGCGGCAGGGAGGGCTTTGGGGGACGGGAAACGCATCTCATGCGGATCGGGGGACCAGTCGCCCGCCGCGCGGCGCACAGCCAGGAACGCGGCGAAGGTCCGGGCGCCGAACAGGGCGACCGCCAGACGCACCAGCGTTTCGGCGTCGGTAGCCACACCCCGGGCCGCCAGCACGTCGCGTGCTTCGGCAAGGTCCGCGTCGGTGGGGATGAACTCGCGCTCGTCCGGCTGGTCCGCGCCGTGGTGACCGTCCAGGCGGTCTAGCAGTTCGGCATGCGCGACCTCCCGCGCCACAACGCTGCCCGGCGCTGCCTCAGCGCGCTCTACCTGTTCGCGGTACACTGCCCCGGCTATCTCCGCGACGTCGCGCGGCGACAGAGCCGTTAGACGTCCGGCAGCCTGCGCCCGGGCGGCCGTGAGGACCGCCTCCATCCTCGCCAAGGCTGCCGGGAGGCGCTTCCGGGCCTCGGCGGTGTCCTTCGTGCCAAGGCTCTGGACCATCTCCCGCTTGCCCAACATGCCCTGCAAATCAGCCGGGACGGCCTTACGTGCCCGGTACACCCCGGACTTCGGATGCTTCGTTGGACGTGTCATCGTCAGGACCATCTGTATCACCCCTTTGTACCACGGGGCGGCTCGCAAACACGCAGTGGGCCTGGATTTCCTGGAGGATCAACCCCTTGGGGCTGGGACATCGTCCGCCTATAGATGGGGCGCCTCGGTTCAAAGGGGGCAGAAGGGGTGGGATTCATGCGGCGCGATCTGGCGATGGCCCTGGCGGCGGTGACGCTGCTGGGCGGATGTGGTGGCAACAGCAGCTT
>JALHRH010000160.1 GCA_022841565.1 Mycobacterium sp.
CGAGGCCACGGTGTACATCGCGACCCGTAAGGTGGGCGATCCGCCGGAGATCGTCGACTTCGACTCCCAGAAACTGCCGGACGGCCAGGCGCTACGGGTCGAAAATGGAAGCGGCACAACCCTAGTCAGCTACGGCGTGCCGCAGTCGCTACTAATCCGCGTTGTCGACGCCGACACCCGTGCCGAGTGCCCGCAAGGCACGGTCGGCGAGATCTGGGTGCAGGGCGGCAATGTCGCCTCCGGCTACTGGGACAAGCCAGAGATGACGGCGAACACGTTCGGCGCGACGATCCGCAACCCATCGGAAGGCACGCCCGAAGGCCCGTGGCTACGCACCGGGGATTCCGGCTTTTTCTCCGAAGGTGAGCTTTTCATCATGGGTCGCATCAAGGACCTGCTGATCGTCTACGGGCGCAACCACTCTCCCGACGACATCGAGGCGACCATCCAGCAGATCAGTGCGGGCCGGTGTGCGGCGATCGCGGTTCCGCTGGACGGCGTCGAAAAGTTGGCCGCCATCGTCGAGATCAAACAGAAGTCCGAGGAGTCGACGCAGGATCTGGCGGCGCGACTGGGTGTGCTCAAACGGGATATCACCGCCGCCATCTTCGACTCGCACGGGCTCAACGTGGCCGACCTGGTGCTCGTTTCGCCTGGATCGATCCCAATAACCACCAGTGGCAAGATCCGGCGACAGCAGTCGGTGCAGATGTATGAGGACAACGCGTTCGCCCGGTTGGATGCCTGACGAGTTCGCATGACCAATCCCGTCCGGATACCGCTGCTGCCCGTCGACGAGGCCAGGGCCGCCGCCGATGAAGCCGGCGTACCCGACTACATGGCGGAGCTCAGCATCTTCCAGGCGCTGCTGAATCATCCCCAATTGGCAAGGGTTTTCAACGACTTGCTGGCTACCATGCTGTGGCACGGCGCGCTGGACCGCAGATTGCGCGAGTTGGTGATCATGCGAATCGGGTGGCTCACCGCGTGCAACTACGAGTGGACCCAGCACTGGCGCGTGGCCTCGCGCCTCGGGGTGTCTGCCGAAGACCTGGTCGGTGTCCGCGATTGGCGGGAATACGACGGGTTCGGCCCCACCGAGCGCGCCGTGCTGGCGGCGACCGACGACGTCGTGCACGAGGGCGCGGTGAGTGCCGCAACCTGGACTGCCTGTGAACGCGAATTGGGCCGCGACAGAGCAGTTCTCATTGAACTTGTTACCGTCATAGGGGCGTGGCGGATGGTCGCATCGATCCTGCAGAGTCTTGAAGTTCCGCTGGAAGAGGGTGTGGCTGCCTGGCCGCCCGACGGGCTGGCGCCCTCGTCGAACCAGTAGGGCGTAGCGTCGGCGACATGCGAACCAGAGTTGCCGACATGCTCAACGTTGAGTTTCCGATCTGCGCGTTCAGCCACTGCCGCGATGTGGTGGCCGCGGTGACGAATGCGGGAGGGTTCGGGGTTCTCGGCGCTGTGGCGCACAGCCCTAAACGGCTGGAGAGCGAGTTGACCTGGATCGAGGAGCAGACGCACGGCAAGCCCTACGGGGTTGATCTGCTGTTGCCGCCGAAGTACGTTGGCGCCGACACCGGTGGGATCAATTCACGCCAGGTCCAGGACCTGTTGCCCGAAGAACACCGCGCGTTCGTCGATGAGCTGTTGACGCGCTACGGCGTTGAGCCACATGCCGAGCAGGCGCAGGCGATCAGGGGTGGGCTGAATGTCTCGCCCAAGGGCTACGAGCCACTGCTCGAGGTGGCGTTCGCCCACGACATCCGGCTGATCGCCAGCGCGCTCGGACCGCCGCCGCCCGACCTGGTCGAGCGAGCGCACAGCCGAGATGTGCTGGTGGCCGCACTGGCCGGCACCACCGGGCATGCGCGTCGGCACGCCGCGGCAGGGGTGGACCTGATCGTCGCGCAGGGCACCGAGGCGGGCGGGCACACCGGTGAGGTGGCAACCATGGTGCTGGTGCCCGAGGTGGTGGATGCGGTGGCGCCGACACCTGTATTGGCGGCGGGCGGGATCGCCCGGGGCCGCCAGATCGCGGCCGCGTTGGCGCTGGGTGCCGAGGGGGTGTGGTGCGGATCGGTGTGGCTGACCACCGAGGAAGCCGAGACCGCGCCGGTGGTTAAAGACAAGTTTCTGGCCGCGACGTCGTCAGACACGGTGCGGTCGCGGTCGATGACCGGCAAGCCGGCCCGAATGCTGCGCACCGCCTGGACCAACGAATGGGAGCGGCCCGACACGCCTGACCCGCTGGGTATGCCGCTGCAGACCGCGCTGATCACCGACTCGCAGGTGCGGATCAATCAGGCCGCCGCCCACCCTGGCGCCAAGGCTCGCGAGTTGGCGACCTACTTCGTCGGCCAGGTGGTCGGCTCGCTGGATCGGGTCCGGCCGACTCGCGCGGTGGTGCTTGACATGGTCGAGGAATATATCGACACCATCGGCCGGCTTGGCGATCTGACATAGCGAACTGTTAGGCGCACGTAACCTGCGCATCGCCTCCGGGTTGATTCTGTTCTCCCAGTTCAAACCACGTATTGCTGGATGAATGCTGTGGGGGCCCGTAGTGAAAGCATGAAGATCGTCGGAACTGGGGGTGCCGCGTTGACCGAGGCGGAGGAGTCGTGCATTATCGATTAAGCAAGCACCTCGTTAGGTGAGGCGGCTACACGAACACAGGCCACTGACCCCGAACGTCGAAAGACGCCCCGGGTCAGGACAGCTCCTCCCGGCTTAAGGGTTGAGCCCAGGTGGCTTCCGGATTACCGGACACGTCGGGTAGTGCCAAAGCTCTGACGAGAGGGGTGCGGATTTCCGGCGGATCGCCGGCATTCTGTTCTCCTTAGTGTGCGCACCAGATCACGCGCATACCCGCGTGGGTCGTGACCGAGAGGAGGTGAGGGACGCATGAGTTCCAGTGGCAGTCCGGGTCGATATCCGGACGCAGTTTCGTCCCTGACCGGTCTCCGGTGCGACGTTCTCGGCTGAGTTCGTCACAAACGCTCCGATCGGAACCGTTGCGGGACGGGACTTCCCACCATTCGTTCGAGGTCCACCTGTCAACGTTCGATTTCGAGGAGGCGATCATGACCGCTGCATTGTTTGACGAAGTAGTAACCGTTCCCGCTGCACCCCGGCTGCACGTCGTGCGCGACGTGCCGGCGGCCCCGGCACCGAAGAAAGCCCGCCGGACCGACGAGGTGCTCGCCGCCGGAGGCGACCCGCTGGTTGGCGGCGCTGCCCGCCTGCTGCACATTCCCGTGCGGCACATCTACGCCGCGCTGTGGCGTATCGGTGTGCTCGAAGTTCAGGCGTGACGCCGTGGATAGTTCCATACCCGGGACTTCAAGGGGCTAGCCGACCGCAGGATGCGTCCTGCGGCGGGCCAGCCCCTTGGAGTCCTCGGACTTTGATGATCGCGACCCGCTGCACCCGGCTGCGCCGGGTTTGCGATCGCAATTAGAATCAACACATCGCATCGATCCGGCCATCACCGGGGAGCTTTCGGAAGAACAGCCGTCCGGCCCAGTAGAACCGAACGGGCAGGCCCGTCACAGCCTTGCGAGTGGTCACGCGCCAGCGTGGCAAGCGGGGTGGTACCGCGGCGTTTGCGCACCAGGTGCATCCGTCGTCCCCGTGCCTGAACTATCGAGGCACCGGAGACTATCCACGTGAGCGACGAAGCTGGACTCGAGCCTGAACTCGAAGCCGACCGCGCGGCCTATCCGAAGCTGGCCAACGGGGCACCTGACTTCCCGGCGCTCGAGCTTGAGGTGCTCGATTACTGGTTCCGCGACGATACGTTCCGGGCCAGCATCGCCCGCCGCCGCGACGCCCCGGAGTACGTCTTCTACGACGGGCCCCCCTTCGCCAACGGCCTGCCACACTACGGGCACCTGCTGACCGGTTATGTCAAGGACATCGTGCCGCGCTACCGCACCATGCGGGGCGATAAGGTCGAGCGCCGATTTGGTTGGGACACACACGGTTTGCCCGCCGAGCTGGAAGTCGAGCGGCAGCTGGGCATCACCGACAAGTCGCAGATCGACTCGATGGGGATTGCCGCCTTCAACGACGCGTGCCGTGCCTCGGTACTGCGCTATACCGACGAATGGCAGCAGTATGTGACCCGCCAGGCGCGCTGGGTCGACTTCGATAACGACTACAAGACACTCGATCTCAGCTACATGGAGTCAGTGATCTGGGCGTTCAAAAACCTGTGGGACAAGGGCCTGGCCTACGAGGGCTACCGGGTGTTGCCGTACTGCTGGCGTGACGAGACCCCGCTGTCCAATCACGAACTGCGGATGGACGACGACGTCTACCAGAGCCGCCAGGATCCGGCACTCACCGTCGGCTTCCCAGTGGTGGGTGGCGACTCACAAAATGGACTAGCCGGTGCTTTCCTTCTCATCTGGACGACGACGCCGTGGACCCTGCCGTCGAACCTTGCCGTCGCAGTGAACCCCGACGTGAGATACGTGCAGGTTCAGGCCGGCGATCGCCGCTTCGTGCTGGCCGAGGCACGGCTGGCCGGGTATGCCCGCGAACTCGGGGTGGAACCCGAGGTGCTGCGCACCTATCGGGGCGCCGACCTGCTGGGCGTCCGCTACCTGCCGCCATTTCCATACTTTATGGACTCGCCCAATGCTTTTCAGGTGGTCTCCGCCGACTTCGTCACCACCGAGGACGGCACCGGGCTGGTGCACATGGCGCCGGCCTATGGTGAGGACGACATGTCGACCACCGGCCCCGTCGGGATCGTGCCGGTAACCCCGGTCGACGCCAAAGGCCGCTTCGACGCAACTGTCCCGGACTACCAGGGGCAGCATGTCTTCGACGCCAACCCACAGATCATCCGTGATCTCAAGAACAGCAGCGGCCCGGCCGCGGCCAACGGCGTGGTGCTGCTGCGGCACGAGACCTATGAGCACCCGTATCCGCACTGCTGGCGCTGCCGCAACCCGCTGATCTACCGCGCGGTGTCGTCGTGGTTCGTGCGGGTGACCCAGTTCCGCGACCGCATGGTGGAACTCAACCAGCAGATCACCTGGTATCCCGAACACGTCAAGGACGGGCAGTTCGGCAAGTGGCTCCAGGGTGCCCGCGACTGGTCCATCTCCCGAAACCGCTACTGGGGCACCCCGATTCCGGTGTGGAAATCCGACGACCCGGCCTACCCTCGCATCGACGTGTACGGCAGCCTCGACGAGCTGGAACGTGACTTCGGAGTACGGCCGGACAATCTGCACCGGCCGTACATCGACGAACTCACCCGGCCCAACCCCGACGATCCGACCGGCGCCAGCACCATGCGTCGCATCCCGGACGTGCTCGACGTGTGGTTCGACTCGGGCTCCATGCCGTACGCGCAGGTGCACTATCCGTTCGAGAACCAAAACTGGTTTGACGGCCACTATCCCGGCGATTTCATCGTCGAGTACATCGGCCAGACCCGCGGCTGGTTCTACACGCTGCACGTGCTGGCCACCGCGTTGTTCGACCGGCCGTCGTTCAAAACCTGCGTGGCACATGGGATTGTGTTGGGCTCGGACGGCCAGAAGATGAGCAAATCGCTGCGCAACTATCCGGACGTCACCGAGGTGTTCGACCGCGACGGCGCGGACGCCATGCGGTGGTTCCTGATGGCCTCGCCGATCCTGCGGGGTGGCAACCTGATCGTCACCGAGCAGGGCATCCGCGACGGAGTCCGGCAGGTGCTGCTGCCGTTCTGGAACGCCTACAGCTTCCTGGCGTTATACGCCCCGAAAGTCGGTGTCTGGCGTACCGATTCGGCGCACGTCCTGGATCGCTACATCCTGGCCAAGATCGCGGTGCTGCGCGACGACCTGACCGCGTCACTGGATGTCTGCGACATTTCCGGGGCCTGCGAACAGCTGCGGCAGTTCACCGAGGCGTTGACCAACTGGTATGTGCGGCGATCCCGTGCACGGTTCTGGGTGGAAGACGCCGATGCGATTGACACGCTGCACACAGTGCTGGAGGTGACCACGCGGCTGGCGGCCCCGCTGCTGCCGTTGATCACCGAAATGATCTGGCGCGGACTGACTGGCGGGCGCTCGGTGCACCTGACGGACTGGCCGCAGGCGGGCGAACTTCCCGCCGATCCGGGTCTGGTTGCCGCGATGGACCAGGTGCGCGACGTGTGCTCGGCGGCGTCGTCGCTGCGGAAGGCCAAGAAGCTGCGCGTTCGGTTGCCTCTGCTCAAACTGACTGTAGCAGTGGATAATCCGGCTCAGTTGCGGCCGTTCACCGAGCTGATCGGTGACGAACTCAACGTCAAGCAGGTCGAGCTGACCGACGCGATCGACAGCTACGGCCGATTCGAACTCACCGTCAATGCGCGGGTCGCCGGCCCGCGACTGGGCAAGGACGTCCAGGCGGCCATCCAGGCTGTCAAAGCGGGGGAGGGCGTGGTGAACCCGGATGGCACCTTGACGGCAGGCCCCGCGGTGTTGCAGTCCGACGAGTACAGCTCCCGACTCGTGGCCGCCGACCCGGAGTTCACTGCGGCACTGCCCGGTGGCGCAGGACTGGTGGTGCTGGACGGCACGGTGACACCGGAGCTGGAGGCGGAGGGCTGGGCCAAGGACCGCATCCGGGAACTGCAGGAGCTGCGCAAGTCAACCGGTCTGGACGTGTCTGACCGCATCGCCGTGGTGATGTCGGTGCCCGACGGGAGGGCCAGGTGGGCAGCGACACATCGTGACCTCATCGCCGGCGAAATCCTGGCGACCAGTTTCGAATTCGGCGAACCCACGGAAGCGGCGGAAATCGGTGACGGCGTGCGGGTATCGATCGCGCGTGTCACCGCGTAAGGCTCGACGAGCGCCGCGAGAGCGGAGGGACGATGCGGGTACTGCGGTTGTTCGGCGTGCACCACATGTGAAAGCATCCTGGCCCGGGTCTTGGATTCGTTGTCGGGACAGTGCGAGCACCTCGACGTCATCGACGACCGCAGCACCGACCCACGAATGACGAGCAACCTCAAGCCCCGATGCGCGCCGGGGGGGTTCGCGGAACGGTCGGCGGCACTCGTCGAGATCGGCGGGATCGAGGCGACGCTGGATAATCCTGTAGTCAGACCTTTCGACGAACACGCTGGGACCGGGCACCATTTCCTTGCCGGCGGGCGAGCGCAACGTCGCGAAAAACCGGTTGTATCCTCTACCGGTGCCCGCGGCAACATAAGCCATGTGTTGGCCCAGGACACGAAATCGGCGAGAGGTGCAGGCTTAGTCGATGACCGCAGGCAATGTGCTGAACCGCCGCAGCGTTGTAAGGGAGTACTTGCAGGGCGCGGTCTGGGTGCTGCCGACACTCGGCGTGGTCCTTGGCCTCGGGGCCGGCGCCGTTCTGTCGCTGGTCTCCGTGAAATCCGGGTCGTTGATCGACAAGCTGATGTTTCAGGGCACCGCGGGCGATGCCCGCGGTGTGCTGATCGTGGTGTCCGCCACCATGATCACCACCATTGGCATCGTGTTCTCGCTGACCGTCCTCTCCCTTCAGATCGCTTCGAGCCAGTTCTCGGTGCGGTTGCTGCGAACCTTCCTGCGCGATGTACCCAACCAAGTCGTGATGGCGATCTTCGCCGGCACCTTCGCGTACAGCACCGGCGGGTTGCTCACGGTCGGGGAGCGTGCCAGCGGCGAGCTATTCGTTCCCAAGTTGGCAGTCACCGGGGCGCTTGGGTTGGCGTTCGTCAGCATTGGTGCACTGATCTACTTCTTGCACCACCTGATGCACTCGATCCAGATCGACACAATTATGGACAAGACGCGGCTGCGCACCCTGGAGCTGGTTGACGAGCTGTATCCGAAGCCGGATAAGCCGGATCAACAGGTGGAACTGCCGCCCGACCAACCTGTCGGGGCGGTGCCCCTCCTGGCGCCACGATCGGGCTACCTGCAAACCGTCGATGTCGACGACATCGCCGAATTGGCTACGGCCACTGGACATGCGGTGCAGTTGATGACCTTCGTCGGTGATTACGTCACCGCCGGCGGCTTGCTCGGCTGGTGCTGGGGCAGGGGCAGCACGCCGAGCGCGCCAGATTCCGAGTTTCTGCCACGTTGCCTACGTCATGTGCACATCGGGTTCGAGCGAACCCTGCAGCAAGACATCCGATTCGGACTACGGCAATTAGTCGATATCGCGCTTCGTGCACTGTCGCCCGCGATCAATGACCCGTACACGGCGATCCAAGTGGTGCATCATCTTTCGGCCGTGGAGTCGGTGCTGGCGTCTCGCGCGATGCCCGACGATGTGCGCCGTGACAGCGCCGGGGAGTTATTGATCTGGCTGCCGTACCCGGGCTTTGCCGCCTACCTGCAGGTCGCATGTTCGCAAATTCGTCGCTACGGGTCGCATGAACCGTTGTTGCTGGCCGCCCTGCTGCAGCTACTGTGCGCGGTTGCCCAGAATTGCGTCGACCCGACGCGCCGCGCGGCGGTCCACACCAACATCGCCCTCGTGGCCCGAACCGCAGAACGCGACTTAACGGACGAATCGGACCGGGCATTGGTTATCGGAGCGGCCACCCAAGCGACCGAGGTCGTCGCGCAGCCCGGAACTCTGGCCCCGCCGTCGTCAGCGTTCGGTCAGATGGCTGCCGCGAAGGCGGCCGCTGCGACGTTCTCGGCCGGCGAACCCGACGGGCCCGGCCGAACTTAACCGCGTCAGCGTCAAGAAGCAGGTAGGCCCCGAAACGTCCTTGGTAAATCCGCGTAGAACGCTGGCCAACGGGGGCCCGGCCACTGTTGAAGCGTGTCCTCAAAGATGCTGTGGTACATATGCTTTCGCATGATCTGGTGTGACGGTGGATTCGAAGCTCGCGGATCACGACAAAACTCCAGTAACGGCTGGTTGACGATCGGGGCGACCACCATGGGCATCGGAGCCGCGTGCGTCTTACTAACCAACGCATCTGCTTCGTTCACGCATCAGGTCATGCGAATACGCATGATACGGTGCGTTTGTGCCTAAGACCGTGCAAATTCGCGACATCGACGACGAGGTGTACGCCGGGCTGGTACGCCGCGCCGCTGAGGAAGGGATCACCGTGCCAGAGCTGTTGCGCCGCGAGGCGGTCCGCTTGGCGGCCCGGCCTTCGGTCTCGCAGTGGTTGGCGCGCATTGGACGACGACCTTCGGCGATATCGACGGCCGATGTGCTGGCGACCTTGGACGATTGGCGTGGCGAGTGGCCTGATGCTGGTCGTTGATGCGTCTTGTCTGTTCGAGGTCGTAGCGGATACGCCTCAGGCCGCTGCTGTCGCCCAGCGACTGGCGGCCGATGCCGATCAGGTGGCACCCCACGTCGTCGATGTGGAAGTGCTCGGGGTCATCCGAGCCCAGCACCTGCAAGGCCACCTGGACGGTACTGCCGCAGCACAGGCGGTAGCCGATCTACGTGATTGGCCAGGCCAGCGGTTCGGTCATCGATGGCTACTGGAACGGGCTTGGGCCCTGAAGGACTCCGTGCGGGGGTGGGATGCGTTCTACGTCGCACTGGCGGAGGCCTTCGACGCGACACTTCTGACGATGGACGGACGCCTGGCGCGTGCGCATGGACCAGTCTGCAGGATCGAAGTCTTTGGCGCAGCGAAGTGACATTCGCCTTGCCGCGCGAGGAAGCGGCTCCGATGGCCAGTGGGACTATACGCACGCCAAACGGACCCTATGGCACTATGTCGACCGCGTTCTGTCGGTTTGACCGGGGATCGCCAGAAACGGAGCAAGTCTGTCGCACGTCGGGGGCTCGATGCACCGCTCGGCCGGCTGCCCTGGACCGGGCGACCACGAGGCGCAGCTACCGGGCAGCCCAATAGCATCGATAGCCGTGGAGTCCCGTTGGGTTCTGCACCTGGACATGGACGCGTTCTTCGCCTCCGTGGAGCAACTCACCCGGCCGACCCTGCGGGGTCGTCCGGTACTCGTCGGCGGCCTAGGAGGCCGGGGGGTGGTGGCCGGAGCCAGCTACGAATCGCGCGTGTTCGGTGCGCGCTCAGCCATGCCGATGCACCAGGCCCGCCGCCTGGTCGGGGTAAGTGCAGTGGTGCTGCCGCCGCGCGGGGTGGTCTACGGCGTGGCCAGCCGTCGCGTCTTTGACACCGTGCGCAGCCTCGTTCCGGTCGTGGAGCAACTGTCGTTCGACGAGGCATTCGGCGAGCCCTCGCAGCTTGCCGGGGCGTCGGCCTCCGACGCCGAGGAATTCTGTGAATTGCTGCGACGACGAGTTCACGACGAGACCGGCCTGATCGCGTCGGTGGGTGCGGGTTCGGGCAAACAGATCGCCAAGATCGCCTCTGGGCTGGCCAAGCCCGACGGTGTCCGGGTGGTCCGCCGCGCCGAGGAACAACTACTACTCGATGGGTTGCCGGTGCGTCGACTCTGGGGGATCGGACCCGTGGCCGAGGAGAAACTGCACCGACTCGGCATTGAAACCGTCGGACACTTGGCCGCATTGAGCGACGCGGAAGTAGCGAACATTCTGGGCGCAACCATCGGACCTGCCCTACAACGGCTGGCCCGCGGCATCGACGAGCGCCCTGTCGCCGAACGGGCCGAAGCCAAACAGATCAGCGCCGAGTCCACCTTCGCCGCCGACCTGACCACCATGGACCAGCTGCGGGATGCGATCGAGCCCATCGCCGAGCACGCGCATCGGCGGCTCCTCAAAGACGGCCGTGGCGCCCGCACGGTGACGGTGAAGCTGAAGAAGTCCGACATGAGCACGCTGACCCGCTCGGCGACGCTGCCCTATGCGACGGCTGAAGCGAGCGCACTGACTGCCGTGGCCCGTAGACTGCTATTGGATCCGCTGCAGATCGGCCCGATTCGCCTTCTGGGCGTGGGGTTTTCGGGCCTCAGCGAGGTGCGTCAGGAATCGTTGTTTCCCGAGCTGGACGTGTCGCCAGGGACGGAGGCGCACCATGATTTCGAGACGATGCGCACTGCGCTGCTCACCGGAAGCGACGGCTCGTCATGGCGGATCGGCGACGACGTCGCGCACCGGGAGTTCGGACATGGGTGGGTTCAGGGCGCCGGCCACGGCGTGGTCACCATCAGATTCGAGACGCGAGGTTCGGGACCGGGGCCGGCCCGCACCTTTCCCATCGATACCGGAGACATCAGCGCAGCGAACCCGGTCGACAGCCTGGACTGGCCCGACTACGTTGACGAACTGCGCGACGGCGACTCGGATGCAGTGCCGGCACCGTCAGCCCCAGCGGCTGACGACCTCGGCAACCGGTAGCCCCGCCGTCAGCGCCGCCATCACCAGCACCCGAGCCTGCGGCGGCGCCAGCCGCGGCACCATCACCGCGCCCGCCCCTACCAGATCGTGCCCGGGTCCGTAACCCGCGCTCACTCGTCCGCTGGGGACCCGGGTCGATACCGCCACCATCACTCCGTCGCGGCAGAGGCGCCGAACCCCGTCGACAACGGCGGCCCCGGCGTTGCCGGATCCCAGTGCCTCAAGCACCACGCCGCGCGCACCCGCGGCTGCGAAGGCGTCCAACGCCACCGCGTCACTGCCTAGGTAGACGGCCGCGATGTCGACTCGCGGTGCGTGTGCGGCAATCAGATCGCCAAGGAAAGGCCGCACCTTGGTCCCGGTGAGCGTCACGTCACCGGACACCGTCCCGAGCAGCTGTCCGGCGAAACCGCTCAGATCCTGGGTCGCCGCCTTCCGGATGCCCAACGGCTGCAACAGCCGCCCGGCGAAACACACCAACACCCCCAGGTCACGGGCTTGCCGGCAGGCCGCGACGGTAACCGCGTCGCGCAGGTTGGCCGGACCGTCCGCGTCGGGAGCGTCCGCGCTGCGCATCGCCCCGGTTAGCACCACGGGGACCTCGCCTGCGTACCCCAACTCCAACCACAGTGCGGTTTCTTCCATGGTGTCGGTGCCGTGTGCGACGACGATTCCGGCGGCGCCGTCGTCGATTGCCGTCAGCACCGCGGCGCGGATGCGGTCCCAGTCGGCCGTGACCAGTTCAGAGCTGTCGACCGCCATCAAGTCGACGACGTCGACGTCGAATTCCTCATTGAGATGGGCAGTGAGCCGCGCACCGCTGTGGGCTGGCCGGCGGACCCCGTCGGCGCCCGTAGTTGTCGAGATCGTCCCGCCAGTCGTGATCACGCTGATGCGGCCCATGAGGGGATCATTCCGCATCGGCGAGACCCGAATCCGCATGCGGGCTCTCCGATGGTGGCGACCCGCTGCGCGCGGCCGGTGCCGCGCTTGTGATCGCCACGGGCCCGAGGGTGGCGACCCGCTGCGCGCGGCCGGTGCCGCGCTTGCGATCGCCACTAGTGGATGATGGTGGGGTGCCTGACGAACCAACAGGATCCGCCGAACCGCTGACTTCAGCCGGTGAAGCCGAAGGAGCCCGCGAAACCCGGGTTTCGGC
>JALHRH010000161.1 GCA_022841565.1 Mycobacterium sp.
TCCCCGCGCGTGGCTACACCGGCCTCAACCAGCCGGGTGACCAGATGCTTCAGGTCATCGCTGTGCAATGCACCGGCATGGCGCTGCAGCTCGGTGAGCGACACCGGGGATCGCATGGACCGCAATAGGGCGGCCAAACTCGGTGCGGTCAGGGCACCAGGGGGACGGACCAGCACCGCCCGGCTGGGGTCCCAGCCCACCTGCACGACTCCGTCCGGTCGCAGCAGCACCGGCAGCGCCGGATCCAGGGCGTACAAGCTTGCCGAGGCCGTGGCCATGACGTGTCACGGTGCCAGGCCGGGCGCGGGGGCGTCGTCAGTTATCCACAGGACCGGGTTCGTCGCGACTGTCACCCTCGAGTTCGGCTTCCAGGTCCGAGAGCGCCTCGTCGATGCCGCTGGTGTCGCCTCCGATGATCCGGTCGATGAAGGCCGCCGGGTCGTCAAGGTCGTGGGCGCCAGGCAGCAGGTCGGGGTGCTGCCAGACGGCGTCGCGCGCGTCCATGCCCGCGGCCTCCGTTAGTCGCTGCCACAAGGCGCCTGCCTCGCGAAGTTTTCGCGGCCGCAGCTCCAGCCCAACCAGGGTCGCGAATGTCTGCTCGGCAGGCCCGCCGCTGGCCCGGCGCCGGCGCAGCGTCTCGCTGAGCGCCGCCTCTCCGGGCAGCCGCTCACCCAGCGCGGCGGTGACCACCGTCTGAACCCAGCCTTCGATCAGGGCGAGCAGCGTCTCGAGCCGTTCGAGTGCCTGGGTCTGCGCCGGCGTCGCCTTGGGTTCGAACACGCCTTGACTCAGCAGCTGCTCCATGGCGGCCGGATCGGCCAGCGATGCCGGATTGAAATCCCGGGCCAGATCCTCGATGCCGGTCATGTCGATCTTCATGCCTGCGGCGTACGCCTCGACAGCCCCCAGCAGCTGGCTGGACAGCCAGGGAACGTGGCTGAACAGGCGGTGGTGCGCCGCCTCCCGGGCGGCCAGGAACGTCATGATCTCGCTGCGCGGCTGTTCGAGGCCCTCCGCGAAGGATTCCACCGCATCCGGCAGGATCGCGGCCACCCCCTTCGGGCCTAGCGGCAGGCCGATGTCCGTAGACGTCAGGACCTCTTTGGAAAGCCGGCCCAGTGCCTGGCCCAGCTGCGAACCGAACGCAATGCCGCCCATCTGCGACATCATCTGCAGCAGCGGACCGGCCATGGCCTTGGCTTCTTCCGGCAGCGATTGCGCCCACACCGAAGAGATCTGCTCGGCCATCGGGTCGCACAGCCGTTTCCAGGTCCCCAGAGTGTTGTCGACCCAGTCCGACGGGCTCCAACCGACCGCTCTGGTGGTGCCTTCGGGCAGTGCCGTCGCGCCGTTGAGCCAGGTCTCGGCCAGGTGCACCGCGTCGGAGATCGCGGAGTTGGTGGTGGCCGGAATCGGAGCGATGAATCCGATCGAATTCGACGCCACCTGCCGGGCCAGCTCGTAGTTCACCGGGCCGGCGTCCTTGCCTGAACTCATCGCGCTGCCGACACCCCCGAACATCTCGCCTAGGCGAGTGAACAGCTGGCCGAGGTTCGCCATGTCGAAATCGCCCCCGAACCCGAACGGGTTGGCGCCGGCGTGGGGATCGTTCTTATCGCGCTTCTCACGCTCGGGGTCGTCTCCACCGGAGAAGCCGAAAGGCAGGTCAGCCATGAGGTCAACCGTACTCACCGCGCCGACGGAAAGCGCGAGGCACGGTCACGCTCTGGGCTGAATGGGTCCGCGACGACGCCGGTTAGGGTAAATGACGTGAACAGGCGGATTTTGACCTTGATGGTCGCGCTCGTCCCCATCGTGGTGTTCGGGGTGCTGCTTGCGGTGGTGACGGTGCCGTTCGTGTCGTTGGGCCCGGGTCCGACGTTCGACACGCTGGGGGAGGTCGACGGCAAACAGGTCGTCCAGATCGAGGGCACCCAGACCCATCCGACATCGGGTCACCTCAATATGACGACGGTTTCCCAGCGCGACGATCTGTCCCTGGGTGAGGCGCTGAGCCTGTGGATCTCCGGTCAGGAGCAGCTGGTGCCTCGCGACTTGATCTACCCGCCCGGCAAGTCCCGCGACGAGGTCGACAAGGCCAACAACGCCGATTTCAAGACCTCCGAGGACAGCGCTGAGTACGCTGCCCTGGGCTACCTCAAGTATCCGGAAGCGGTCACCGTCGCCACGGTCACCGACCCCGGGCCGTCGGCCGGCAAGCTGAAGGCCGGTGACGCCATTGACGCGGTCGACCGCACGCCGGTGGCCAGCGTCGAGCAGTTCACTTCGCTACTGAAGAACACCAAGCCCGGCCAGGTCGTGACCATCGATTACCGCCGCAAGAACGAGCCCGCCGGCATCGCGGAGATCACCCTGGGTACCAACAAGGACCGCGACTACGGGTTCATGGGCGTCGCGGTGCTGGATGCGCCGTGGGCGCCGTTCACCATCGATTTCAATCTGGCCAATATCGGCGGCCCCTCGGCGGGGTTGATGTTCAGCCTCGCCGTCGTCGACAAGCTCACCACCGGCGACCTGGCCGGTTCGACATTCGTCGCGGGCACCGGCACGATCACCGTCGACGGCAAGGTAGGTCCGATCGGCGGGATCACCCACAAAATGGCCGCGGCTCGCGCCGCCGGTGCCACAGTGTTCCTGGTGCCCGCGAAGAACTGCTACGAGGCGGTGTCTGACATTCCGTCCGGGTTGAAACTGGTGAAGGTCGAAACGCTCGGTTCTGCGGTGGACGCCCTGCATGCGGTGACGTCGGGGACGGCAACCCCGAGCTGCTAGCCGAGGCGACCACGCCGAACGTCACGCCAGCGTGGTGCTCGACCGCGGCTGCCACACTAGCGTAACGTTCGCTGGCCCCGCGGCTTGCGTACAGTTGTGGCCATCGGGAAAACGAAGCAGGGAGCGTAGCCAGTGGGAATGCGGCCCGCCGCAAGGATGCCGAAGTTGACTCGGCGTAGCCGGATCCTGATCCTGATCGCGCTGGGTGTGATCGTGCTGCTGTTGGCCGGTCCGCGCCTGATCGACGCGTACGTCGATTGGCTGTGGTTCGGCGAGCTCGGCTATCGCTCGGTGTTCACCACCGTGCTGATCACCCGCATCGTGGTGTTCCTGGTGGCAGGTCTGCTGGTCGGCGGCATCGTATTCGGCGGGTTCGCGGTGGCCTACCGCACCCGCCCGGTGTTCGTCCCGAGCAACGACAACGACCCGGTGGCACGGTATCGGTCGGTGGTGATGAGCCGGCTGCGTTTGGTGGGCATCGGCGTCCCGACGGCCATCGGCCTGCTGGCCGGCATGGTGGCACAGAGCTACTGGGTGCGCATCCAGTTGTTCCTGCACGGCGGTGACTTCGGCATCGCCGATCCGCAGTTCGGCAAGGACCTCGGCTTCTACGCGTTCGAGTTGCCGTTCTACCGGCTGGTGCTCAGCTACCTGTTCGTGGCGGTGTTCCTGGCGTTGCTCGCGAACCTGGTGTCGCACTACCTGTTCGGGGGGATCAGGCTGTCGGGGCGGGCCGGGGCGTTGAGCCGCTCGGCGCGTATCCAGCTGATCAGCCTGGTCGGCGTTCTGGTGCTGCTCAAGGCCGCTGCATACTGGCTGGATCGCTATGAGTTGCTGTCGCACACTCGGGGCGGCAAGCCGTTCACCGGGGCCGGGTACACCGATATCAACGCGGTGCTGCCAGCCAAGCTGATCCTGATGGCGATCGCGGTGATCTGCGCGGCCGCGGTGTTTTCCGCGATCACGTTGCGGGACTTGCGGATTCCAGCGATCGGCCTGGTGCTGCTGCTACTGTCGTCGCTGATCGTGGGGGCGGGCTGGCCGCTGATCGTCGAGCAGATCAGCGTCAAACCCAATGCGGCGCAGAAGGAAAGCGAATACATCAGCCGAAGCATCGCTGCGACCCGTCAAGCCTACGGATTGACGCCGGACGTGGTGACTTACCGCAACTACACCGGCGACGCACAGGCGACCGCGCAACAGGTGGCCGCCGACCGCGCTACCACCTCCAACATCCGACTGCTGGACCCGACCATCGTCAGCCCGGCGTTCACCCAGTTCCAGCAGGGCAAGAACTTCTTCTACTTTCCTGACCAGTTGTCCATCGACCGCTATCAGGACCGCAACGGCAGCCTGCGCGACTATGTGGTCGCCGCCCGGGAGCTCAACCCGGACCGGCTGATCGACAACCAGCGCGACTGGATCAACCGGCACACCGTCTACACGCACGGCAACGGTTTCATCGCGTCGCCGGCCAACACCGTGCGTGGCATCGCCAACGACCCGAACCAGAACGGCGGTTATCCCGAATTCCTGGTCAACGTCGTCGGCGCCAATGGCAGCATCGTGTCCGACGGCCCGGCGCAGCTGGACCAGCCGCGGGTCTACTACGGACCGGTAATCGCCAATGCGGCAGCCGACTACGCGATCGTGGGAAAGACCGGCGCCGATCGCGAATACGACTACGAGACCAGCACCGAAACCAAGAACTACACCTACACCGGCGGCGGCGGGGTGCCGATCGGCAGCTGGGTATCCCGCAGCGTATTCGCTGCGAAGTTCGCCGAGCGAAACTTCCTGTTCTCGAATGTGATTGGCTCCAACAGCAGAATCCTGTTCAATCGCGACCCGGCGCAGCGGGTGGAGGCGGTGGCGCCGTGGCTGACCACCGACAGCGCGGTATACCCCGCGATCGTCAACAAGCGGATGGTGTGGATCATCGACGGCTACACCACGTTGGACAATTACCCGTATTCCGAACTCACATCGCTGTCCTCGGCGACGGCAGACTCGACCGAGGTGGCCTTCAACCGGCTGGCCCCCGACAAGCGGGTCTCCTACATCCGCAATGCGGTGAAGGCCACCGTGGATGCCTACGACGGCACCGTGACGCTGTACCAGCAGGACGAAAACGATCCGGTGCTCAAGGCCTGGATGCGGGTTTTCCCCGGCACGGTCAAGCCCAAGAGCGACATCACCCCCGAGCTCGCCGAGCACCTGCGCTATCCCGAGGATCTATTCAAGGTGCAGCGCATGCTGCTGGCCAAGTATCACGTCAACGATCCCGTCACGTTCTTCTCCACGTCGGACTTCTGGGACGTGCCACTGGACCCGAACCCGACCGCCAGCAGCTACCAACCGCCGTATTACATCGTCGCGAAAAACATTGCCAAGAACGACAATTCGGCCTCATACCAGTTGATCAGCGCGATGAACAGGTTCAAACGCGACTATCTGGCCGCCTATATCAGCGCTAGTTCCGATCCCGCGACGTACGGCAAGCTCACCGTGCTGACCATCCCGGGCCAGGTCAACGGTCCCAAGTTGGCCAACAACGCGATCACCACCGACCCGGCCGTCTCTCAGGACCTCGGTGTGATCGGGCGCGACAACCAGAACCGCATCCGCTGGGGCAATCTGTTGACGCTTCCGGTCGGCCAGGGCGGGCTGCTGTACGTCGAGCCCGTCTACGCCTCGCCGGGAGCCAGCGACGCGGCGTCGTCGTATCCTCGGCTGATCCGGGTGGCGATGATGTACAACGACAAGATCGGCTACGGCCCGACCGTGCGTGACGCACTCACCGGGTTGTTCGGGCCGGGTGCAGGTGATGCCGCGACCGGAATCCAGCCGACCGACGCCGGGGTGCCGGCGGCACCGCCGGCCAACCCGCCGCCGCCGGCGGCCGGGCCGGGAACACCGCCTCCGACGGCAGCGGTGCCGCCGCCGCCCGAGGGATCGACCGCGTTGTCACCCGCCAAAGCCGCTGTGTTGCAAGAGATTCAGGCAGCGATCGGTGCGGCCCGGGACGCGCAGAAGAAGGGCGACTTCGCCAGCTATGGGTCCGCGCTGCAGCGGCTCGACGAAGCCATCACGAAGTTCAACAACACCAAGTAGCCTCCGCGCGCCTCACTGCCCCTTGACGTTCATGATCTGCCGCAGCGAGGTCACCACCTCGACCAGCGCTTCGGCATCGACCATGACCTGGTCAATGTCCTTGTACGCCTGCGGAATCTCATCGATCCACTCCTTGCCGTGACGGTATTCGATCCCCACCATCGCGTCGGACAGATCCTGCTCGGTAAAGAGCTCCTTGGCCTTGGTTCTGCTGAACCGGCGACCGGCCCCGTGCGGAGCCGACCACAGCCCGTCGGCGTTGCCCTTGCCCCGCACGATGTACGAGCGGGTGCCCATTGAGCCGGGGATGATGCCCAGCTTGCCCTCGGTGGCGTCGATTGCGCCTTTCCTGGTGAGCCAGACGGTTTCACCCTCGATGGTCGTCGGAACCGTGTAGTTGTGGTGGGTGTTGATGCGCGCGGTCTCCACCCGTTGCGCCGGTGCGCCGATCCACGACGCGAAAACGTGGATGAAGCGGTCCATCATCTCGGCGCGGTTGAGGTAGGCGAAGCGCTGCGCCCACTCCAAATCTTGGATATAGCGCTCGAATTCGGCGGTGCCCTCCTGAAGGTAGGCCAGGTCGCGGTTCGGTAGCTTGATCTTCGGGTCGCGCGAACACTGGTCGACGGCGATCTTGATGTGCCGCTGCGCGATCTTGTTGCCGACGCCGCGTGAGCCGCTGTGCAGGAACAGCCAGACGTTGTCGTCGGTGTCCAGACACAGCTCGATGAAATGGTTCCCGCCGCCCAGTGATCCCAACTGCTCCATCCACTTCGGGCTGTGGGACAGGTCGACGTTGAGGTCGGCCTGCAGCTGGAGCAGCTCGTTGTGCTTCTTGGCGGTGAACGGAAACCGCTGCAGGGACTTGTTGTAGTTACCCGGCGACAGCGGGATCGCGTCCTCGACCCTACGCCGCAACCCTGGCAGTTCTGACCTGTAATCCCCACCGAACCGTGCCGCCAGAATTTGTTCGGTGAAGCGCGTCTTGCACGCGACCATGCCGCAACCGATGTCCACGCCGACCGCCGCTGGGATCACCGCGCCCCTGGTGGGGATGACGGTGCCGACGGCCGAGCCCTTGCCGAGATGCGCGTCGGGCATCAGCGAGACGTGCGGGTGCACGAACGGCATGGACGCCGTGACCTTGGCCTGGTCGACGGTGTTGCCGGCGATGTCGGTGGCGAAGTTGAGCAGCTTGGGCCCGAGTCGTTCGGGCATGGTGGTCTCCTAATACGCGGGGCGGCCGGTGAACGATATTCCCGCTCACGCGGCAGACGCACGGATTTTCCAGGCCTGTGCCCATTGGGTCAACGTGGGTGAGCACGCGATTTGGACAGGTCCGCAGTGTTGGGTAACCTTGCGTTTACCAACGCGGGGTGGAGCAGCTCGGTAGCTCGCTGGGCTCATAACCCAGAGGTCGCAGGTTCGAATCCTGTCCCCGCTACTAGCGGAAATGGCCCTTAGGCGCAAGCCTGGGGGCCATTTTCATGGCTGTGGGAACACTCTTGGGAACATTAGGGCTGCTAACGAATGTGTCCGCGGCTGTCCGCAGCTCGGTTTTGTCCGACCGGGGGGGCGGTAGGACGGCTTTCAAGCGATCGGCAGCCGGGCGAAAGTTGTGGCGCCGCGGGCAAGGGTGCGCGACACGAATGTAGGTAGTGGGGGTCGAGGCTGGTCGCGGTGTATCTGGTTGTGTTCTTAACAACCAGATAGGGGTGAGAGGTGGGCGGCGACTCGTTGGAGGATCTAGAGCTGCGGCGGGCGCGATTGTATGAGCAGCTGGGCGCGACGGGCGATTTCCGGCGGGGCTCGATCAGCGAGAACTATCGCCGCTGCGGCAAGCCGAACTGCGCGTGCGCGCAACTGGATCACCCAGGCCACGGCCCCCGGTATCTGTGGACTCGCACGATCGCCGGCCGCGGCACCAAGGGGCGGCAGCTGTCGGCTGCGGAGGTGGGCAAGGTGCGCGCCGAGCTAGCCAACTACCAGCGGTTCGCCGACGTGACCGAGCAGATCGTGGCTGTCAACGAGGAGATCTGTGAGGCGCGCCCACCGAACCCGGCGGCGTCGGCGCCCCCGGCCGCAGCGACGGGGGACGAAAAAGGGGGCTCCGCGACCAGATCGCCGCGGCGTTCGCGGCCGAGGTAGAACGGCTGGCCGCGCTGGCGGCCGACGCGCTGGGCTCCGGTGCGGGCGTGGCGCCGGTGGAGCTGGCGATCCGCACCGCGATGATCTCACTCGGCACCGAGTTGCTGCAGCAATTGGTGGCTACCGATAGCGGGCACCGCGGGCCGCGGATCGACTGCGGGAAGAGGCATCTGGCCGAGTTCGTCGGCTACCGCGACAAACAGCTCGACACCGTGCTGGGCCGGATCACCGTGCGCCGTTGCTGGTATCACTGCAGCGAATGCGAACACGGGATCGCCCCCCGCGACGAGGACCTCGGTGTCACGGGCGCCTCGCTGTCGCCGGGTCTGCGCTCGATGACCGCCCGCGCCGCGGCCGCCGAACCTTTCGCCGCGGCCGCTGAGCTACTCGCCCACCTGGCCGGAATCCGCTTGTCGGCCAAACGGATTGAACGCTCCGCCGAAACCGACGGCGCCGCCGCAGCCGAGCGGCTCGCCGCCGAGGCTCCCGCGATCGCGCGCGGACAGGTCAGCGTGCTGCCAACCCCCGCCGACCGCGGCCAAGCGCCGGACAAGCTCTACATCGCCATCGACGGCACCGGGGTGCCCATGGTGCCCGCCGCGGTCGCCGGCCGCGCCGGCAAGGCACCCGACGGGCGTGCCCGCACCCGCGAGGTCAAACTCGCTTGCCTATTCACCCAAACCACCGTCGATGAGGCAGGCCGACCGGTACGCGACCCGGAGTCCACCAGCTACCTGGGCAGCTTCGCCCCCGCCGCCGAGTTCGCCACCCTGGTGCACGCCCAAGCCCGCCGCCGCGGGGCCGATCACATCCGTCAACTCGTCGTCCTGGGCGACGGGGCGCCATGGATCTGGAACCTGGCTACCGCGATCGCACCCGAAGCCACCCCGATCGTGGACATCTACCACGCCCGCGAACATCTGCACGCCCTGGCCGCCGGACTCGCCGGCGTCCTTGGCCAGCAGCACCCCGACTGGCTGGCCGCTCGGCTAGCCGACCTCGACGCCGGCGATATCGAAACGCTCGTCGCCCAAACCACCGGGCTCCAACCCCACGACGACACCGCTCGCGATACACACAAAGCACTGGCCTACTTCAAAACCAACGCCCACCGCATGCGCTACGCCTACTTCCGCGACCGCGGCATGTTCATCGGCTCGGGCACCGTCGAAGCCGGCTGCAAAGCCGTCATCGGGCAACGACTCAAACTCTCCGGCATGCGCTGGAACATCCCCGGCGCCACCGGCGTCCTCACCCTGCGCTGCCAGCAGGCCAGCAACCGCTGGGAACACATCTGGCAACATCCGCACAACCAGATAGCCACCGCCTAACCAGCCAGCATCAAGATCAACAACCACTACCTACAAATCTGACGCGCACCCTGACGTCGCCCTCGAGACACGGCTTGTCAGAGCGTGTTGTGATCATGGGGGTGAGCGTTGTTGGGAATGAGGGCAAAGTTGTTTTCGACGTCTTGCGCTATACCGTGGTGACGACCAGCCGGAGCGTGAACTAAGGAGATAGTTGCGATGATGAAGGAGATTGAGCTCCGTCTTGTTGACGCTCCTACCCCGAGCGGCGAAGTTGCGGTTAAGGACCTCGCCGCCCTCGCGACCGCTCTGCAGGAATTGACCACTCGGATCAGCCGCGAAGTAATCAACACGCCCGGACCTGGTCGCACAAAGCAGTTCATGGAGCAGCTCTCGCAACTACGGCTCCACACAGTCGAGCCCGGCAGCACTGTCCTCCGATTCAGCAAGGGGCCGGTCGACAAACTCGACGTCGACCTGCCCGAACAGGCCGCAGCGGACGACCGCTTGTGGGAGATTGTGCGGGCCATGGGGGAGGACCGTCGCCCCGATTGGGCCACCGACCTGATCGCGGAGAGCGTCGGTAAGTTGGTCAACGCCATTCAAGCAGCGGCGCCGACCGTAATCCTCGGCGCGCCTTCGCGACCGGAAGTGCGGATTGCGTCGTCAGCGATGCATGTCGAAACGTGGACACCGACGCGTGTCCGCACAGGAACCGTCATGACCGCCGCTGGCCGACTCGAGAAGGTCGATCTACGGTCGCACGATTTCCGTCTCCGCGACGACGTCGATACCACGGTCGAACTCAAGAGTGTCGAAAATGACACCGTTGCAGCACAACTCGTTGGCCAGTGGGTGGTTGCGGAAGGAACCGGGATACAACGTGCGTCTGGCCGGCTTGTCGCACTTCAGAATGTGCGTGTGCTTCCAGCGAATGATCCCGCAGCCGACTATGTCGGCCCCAAAGTCGTTACCCTCGACGAGATTTTGGCCAGCGCTCCCGGACCAGACCCGAGTGGTGGGCTCGACCTCACCGACGACGAATTCGCGGCATTCCTTGAGGCAGCGCGTTCGTGAGCGAAATCGCGGCGACGGTAGTCGACACCGATGTGTTCAGTCTGATCTACCTTCGCCGAGCCAGCCGTGATGCGCGCGTCCCTGGCTGGCGCGAATACCTGACGGGGCGGCGTGTACTCATTTCCTTCCAGACCAGGGCTGAGGTGCTTGCCGGTGCGCGAGTCGCCGGCTGGAGCGAGCGGCGGGTGGCGATGACAATCGAGACGCTTGACCGGACGCCCACCATTCGCCCCGACAACGAAGTCGTCGACGCGTACGCCCTCCTTGTCAGCCAGTGCCGAAGGCTCGGTCACGCTCTGCACGGCAGAGAGCACACCGGCGATCGATGGATTGCGGCCTGCGCCATCGCCAAGCGGCTAGATCTACTGGCCGGCGACGGGATCTACCAGGACGCACCAAATCTTGTCGTGCACAGCTGAATAGAAGGGCAACCACGTTGTCTGATTCCCGGCGTCTGGTCGACAAACTCTGGGCGTACTGCAATGTGCTGCGCGACGACGGCGTTGGTGTCATCGAGTACACCGAGCAACTCACTTACTTGCTGTTCCTGAAGATGGCACACGAGCGGGCAACGAGAAAACTTAACCCGCAGCAGATCGTTCCCGACGAGTATTCCTGGCAGAGGCTCCTGGATGCTGAGGGAACGGACCTTGAGGTCGAATACACGAAGATCCTCGTCGGGTTGCCGCAGCAGCCGGGCACACTTGGTACGATTTTCCGCAAGGCGCAGAACAGGATTCAGGATCCGGCCAAGCTCAAACGCCTCATCGTGGATTTGATCGACAAAGAAAACTGGTCCGCTTCGGGCACAGATCTCAAAGGCGACGCCTACGAGGCGCTGCTGTCCAAGGGCGCATCCGATAAAGGGTCGGGTGCGGGTCAGTGCTTCACCCCGCGTGACCTCATTCGGGCAATGGTCGACGTCATCGACCCCACGCCTGCCGACATGGTCGTCGACCCGGCGTGTGGCACCGGCGGCTTCCTTCTGGTCGCCCATGAACACGCCGTCGAAGGGGCCGAAAACCTGACCCCTACGAAGCGCAAGCACCTGCGCGACACTTTCGTCACTGGCTATGAACTCGTCGACGGGACAGCGCGTCTGGCCGCGATGAACCTACTGCTCCACGGCATCGGAACGGCCGACGGAGACTCACTGATCGATGTTCGCGACGCACTGATATCCGACCCTGGCCGTCGATGGTCGGTGGTGCTGACCAATCCGCCGTTCGGCCGCAAATCGTCGCTGACGATGGTGGGCGCGGACGGTCGGGAAGTTCGCGAGGAGATCGAGATCGAACGGCAGGACTTCGTCGTCACGACCAGCAACAAGCAACTCAATTTCCTGCAGCACATCATGACGATTCTCGACATCAACGGCCGCGCCGCCGTGGTGCTTCCCGATAACGTCCTCTTCGAAGGCGGTGCCGGCGAAACGTTGCGGCGAAAGCTGTTGGCCGACTTTGACTTACATACAATGCTTCGCCTCCCCACCGGCATCTTCTACGCTCAAGGCGTCAAGGCCAACGTGCTCTTTTTCGACAAGAAGCCGGCCTCCGAGCAGCCGTGGACGACGAAACTCTGGGTTTACGATTTGCGCACCAACCAACACTTCACTCTCAAGCAGAACCCACTGCGGCGCCACCACCTCGACGAGTTCGTCGACTTTTATCTCAGCGGAAAGCCCCGTGACGAACGTGTCGAGTCGGAGAGGTGGAAATCGTTCAGCTACGAGGAACTCGTCGCGCGGGACAAGGTCAATCTCGACATCATCTGGTTGCGTGACGAGTCGCTCGATGACGCCGACAACCTTCCAGCGCCCGAGGTCATCGCCAGAGAGATCGTCGAAGACCTCACCGCCGCGCTCGCGGAGTTTGAGGCGGTGTTGAGCGGCACTCACGATGGTCATGATGGCGGCGTTGAGGGTGAGGATGTGTGGGTATGAATCGACCCCGTCGGGGGGTGTCCGGCGGGGTCGGTGGTGGTCGGGGTGTCGGGGTG
>JALHRH010000162.1 GCA_022841565.1 Mycobacterium sp.
GGCGTCCTCGCCGACGAACACTCCCCAAAGCTTTTCAATCGTCACGGCGGCGGCATCGAGCACTTCGGCCGGCAGATGGCCCTGCTCGGCGATGGACCGCGCGAAGGCCAGGTCGACGCCCTTGACGGCGTTCACCGGCACCTTGGCCAGCCGGTCGGGCTTGGTCGCGGCGACCTCCTCGATCTCCATGCCGCCTTCCACCGAGCACATCGCCAGATAGGTGCGGTTGGCCCGGTCGAGTAGGAACGACAGGTAGTACTCCTCAGCGATGTCGCTGGCCTCGGCGACCAGCAACTTCTTTACGATGTGGCCCTTGATGTCCAGGCCCAAGATGTTTTTGGCGTGCTCGTAGGCTTCCTCGGCGTTTGCGGCGTACTTCACGCCGCCGGCTTTGCCTCGGCCGCCGGTCTTGACCTGGGCCTTGACCATCACGGGCGCACCGATCTCCGCCGCGATGGCCCGGGCGCCTTCAGCGGTATCGGTCACCCGGCCCTGCGTGCCGGGTACGCCGTGTTTGGCGAACAATTCCTTAGCTTGATACTCGAACAGATCCATGGGGCGTCACTGCCTTCGCTCGGCTTACTTGCTAGGCCAACTAGGGTGGCTTTGCCGGTACTAGGCCAGTACTCGGCAACTCGCACGGAGGAACTGTATCGACCCCCGAACTCAGCCCCGCCGCCGCATCCCACCGCTGTGGCGCACATCACGTATCGATCGGAGCTGTTAAACGTGACCCAAGTCACAAATTTGGACGGATTTGATACTGAGGTTGCCAGCCCCCTACCTTTGCGGATACCTTCTCAAGGTCCAGATAACGTTATGGTCACGATCCGAGGACATTTCAGCTTGTCCCAGCACCTGTTCGCCCGCTCTGCCGCCGCAGTCTCGGCTCGCGCACCCCGGGATCGCTGGCTCCAGCATCACCGCAACGAAATCACCGAGATCATCCCGCTCGACGGATTCGACGAATTCGACGACGTGGAGCTTGCCGATCTCGACGAATTGGATTTCGGCGAGTCTGCGTTCGCTGTCGACGAGCAGTTATTGCAGGCACCCGAGCTCGACGACCTCGACGACACCGATGACCTGACCCCGATGTGGCTGCCCGCCCCGGTAACCGAGGTGATGCCCCGGGTCGTCTTCGAGTCAGAACATGCGATCGCGCATGCCACCAACGTCTCGCCCGTCCCGCGTAGCGGCGGCAGCCACCGCAAGCAGCCGACCAGCGCCGCCAAAGGACGACTGCTGATCGGCGCGATGGCCGCCGGGGCGGCAGCCGCGGCCACGCACTCCGTGATCAACCAGTCCGACAACACCAAGGTCGAGACCGTGCTGACCGCCAACGCCTCGACGCTGACCGGAGGATCTGGTGGGTCCGGGTCCAGCGCCCCGCGCGGCGTCCAGGTGATCGCCGCCCAGCCGGCCAACGTCGCGGTGCATAACGAAGAACTCGCCCACGGCGTGGCCTTCGCGCAGGAGCGCGCACAGCGTGAGGCACGCCTTCAGCAGCCGCTGTACGTCATGCCGACCAAGGGCATCTACACGTCTAACTTCGGATACCGCTGGGGCGTCCTGCACGCCGGCATCGACCTGGCCAACTCGATCGGCACCCCGATCTACGCGGTCTCGGACGGTGTCGTCATCGACGTCGGCCCCACCGCAGGCTACGGAGCGTGGGTCAAGCTGCTGCACGCCGACGGCACCGTCACGCTGTACGGACACGTCAACACCACGCTGGTCAGCGTCGGTGAACGCGTGATGGCCGGCGACCAGATTGCCACCATGGGCAATCGTGGGAACTCCACCGGCCCGCACCTGCACTTTGAGGTGCTGCTGGGTGGTAGCGAGCGGATCGACCCCGTGCCATGGCTGGCCAAGCGGGGACTGTACGTCGGCAACTACGCCGGCTGACCGGTGACCGCGCCGAACGATCCCTCCGCGCGCGAGAACCCACCCGAGCCCACTGAAGCACCCAGCAAGCCACGGACCCGGATCATTCGGCGTGCGCCGACCGGCCCACTGCCCCCGATAGCTTCGCAGCCAACCGCCCAAATCCAGCGTGGCTCAATGCCTTTGGAGGCCCACGCAGGGATGCCCCCGCTACCCGGGGTTCTGACACACGAGCCGAGTGCCCGGACAGCCGTAGCGGCCAGCGCCGTGAGCATCGTGAGCGGATGGGCGACGTCGGTGGTGGCCACCGAACTGATCGCCGGCTGGTGGCAGACCGACCGACTATTTTGCATCGCCGTCGGATTTCTCGCCCTGGTATTCGCCGTCACCACGGTCTCCGGCGTCATCATGTTGCTGCTGCGCCGCCCCGTCGGGCGCTACCTGATCGTGGCCGGATCGGCGGTGGCGCTGCTGACCTACCTCGGGGTGTTCATCGCGGGTGCCCGCGTGGGGTGGGTGGTGCATACGCTGCCGCTGCTGCCGGTTGCGAGCGTGGTGCTGGCGATGCTCCCGGCTACCAGGCGCTGGGTGGACTAGGGCTGCGGACGACGCTCAGAGCTTGCTGATCGGCGCGTGGTTATGCATCAGCTTGACCCGGCCCGCACTGCCGAAGTCGATCAGCGACATCGCCGATTCCCCGACACCGGAGACTTCCTCGACGCGACCCAGGCCGTACTTGTCGTGCGTTACCCGATCGCCGGGCTCCAAGACGACCAGCGGCCGCTCGCTCGCCCCGGAGCGCATAGGCGCCGACCGCGGGGTACCGAAGCGGCCGGCGCCGCTCACCGGCGCACTGAACGACGGTTTGGGAGCAACCCGACGCCAGTCGATGAGTTGCTGCGGAATCTCGCGCAGGAAGCGCGATTCCGGGTTGAGCATGGGCTGTCCCCAGGACGACCGGACGATGGCCCGGCTCACGTACAGCCGTTGCCGGGCCCGGGTGATCCCGACGTAAGCCAGCCGCCGCTCCTCGGAGAGCTCAGTGGGATCGTCCAGCGCCCGCATGTGCGGAAACATGCCGTCCTCCCAGCCGGTCACGAACACCACCGGGAACTCCAAACCCTTGGCGGTGTGCAACGTCATTAGGGTGACTAGACCGGCGCCGTTTTCCGGGATCTCGTCGGCATCGGCGACCAGGGAAACCCGCTCCAGAAAAGCCGCCAGCACGCCGGTGTCAGGGACGTCCTCGTCTTCGGGCGCGTCTTCGGCCAGGGCGGCGGCTGCTGTGGTTTGCAGGGCCAGGTCGGTGCTGAATTCGTGTGCGACGCTGACCAATTCGTTGAGGTTGTCCAGCCGCGCCAACTCCTGCGGATCGGTCGAGGATTCCAGCTCCCGGCGGTATCCGGTGCCTTCCAATACCGCCTCGACCAGCTCGCCCAGGTCACCTTGGGACGAGTCGAGGTGCTCGCGTAGCTCGTCGAGGAGTTCCATGAAGCCGGCGATCGCCTTCTCGGCGCGGGTGTTGAGCATCGGCACCTTGCCCTCGGCCGCTGCCTGCAAGGCGTCGGCGAAGCTGGCGCCGGTGTTCTCGGCATACACCGCCACGCACGCCTCGGCGCGATCGCCGATGCCGCGGCGCGGGGTGTTGAGGATGCGACGCATGCTGACCGCGTCGCCGGGGTTGTCCAGCACCCGCAGGTAGGCAACGATGTCGCGGATCTCTTTGCGCTCGTAGAAACGCACTCCCCCAACGACTTTGTAGGGGATGCCGGCGCGGATGAAGACCTCTTCCAGCGACCGCGACGAGTTGTTGGTCCGGTAGAAGACGGCGACGTCGTTGTAGGTGATGTCGCCACGATCGGCCAGTGCGTCGATCTCGTTGGCCACGAACCTGGCCTCGTCGTGTTCGTTGTCGGCGACGTAACCCACGATCAGCTCGCCTTCGCCGGCTTCGGTCCACAACCGCTTTTCCCGGCGCCCGGTGTTACGGGCAATCACCGAGTTGGCCGCCGACAGGATGTTCTGCGTCGAGCGGTAGTTCTGCTCCAGCAGAATCGTTGTGGCGTCCGGATAGTCGCGCTCGAAGTCCTCGATATTGCGGATGGTGGCGCCGCGGAATGCGTAGATCGACTGGTCGGCGTCACCGACCACGCACAACTCCGCGGGCGGCAGCTCGTCTGATCCCCCGTCGGTCCCAGGCCCGACCAGTTCCCGGACCAACATGTACTGGGCGTGGTTGGTGTCCTGGTACTCATCGACCAGCACATGGCGGAACCGCCGCCGGTAGTACTGTGCGATGTCCGGGAACGTCTGCAGCACCGCGACGGTCTCGCCGATCAGGTCGTCGAAGTCCAGCGCGTTGGCCGCCCGCAGCCTGCGCTGGTATTCGCCGAAGACGGATGCGACGGTGCGTGCCAGATCGTCAGATTCGTCGCTGAGGTTGGACACCGCCTGGTGCGGATCGATCAGTTCGTTCTTGAGGTTCGAGATGGCGTTGGCCAGCAATCGCGGCGAGTACCGCTTGATGTCCAGGCCCATGTCGCGACCGATCATCTGCAGCAGCCGTCGCGAATCGTCAGCGTCGTAGATGGAGAAGTTGGAGTTGAGCCCCTTGATCAGCGACGCCTGGTTGCGCAGGATCCGAACGCAGGACGAGTGAAACGTCGACACCCACATGTACCGGGCCCGGTCGCCGACCAGATTCACCACCCGCTCCCGCATCTCGGCGGCGGCCTTGTTGGTGAAGGTGATGGCCAGAATCTGGCCGACGCTGACGCCGCGTTGGGCGATCAGGTATGCGACGCGGCGGGTCAACACCGCCGTCTTTCCCGACCCGGCACCGGCCACGATCAGCAGCGGCGAGCCTTCGTGTACCACCGCCTGGCGTTGTTGCGGATTGAGCCCGTCCAGCAGTTCGTCGACAGCGGTGGGACGGGGGTACTGGGCTTGCGTCAGGTGCACACTCATGTCGATCCAAACTTACCGCCGCCCGGCGACAGCGGGGCGGCCCAGCCGGTGGCCGGTGTTATGCGCCGAACCCCGACTGCTTGACGCCCACGTGGTTGGATCCCGAACTGTCGGTGCCGGAGTTGGAAAAGCCCGAGTTGCGCACACCGGTGTTTCCGTAGCCGGAGTTGTCGGTGCCCGCGTTCATGAAGCCGACGTTGCCGGTGACCCCGCCATTGGCGTAGCCGACGGAGAAGTTTGCCGTGTTGGATATGCCGATGCTGTTGATGCCGGAATTAGCGAACCCGGTGTTGTTCGACTTGGTGTTCTGGAAGCCGGTCTGGTTGTTGCCGATATTTCCGTAACCTTCGCTGTTGTTGCCGATGTTCTCGAACCCGGAGGTGTTGTTGCCGTTGTTGTTGAAGCCTGAGGTCCCGACGCCGGTGTTTCCGAAGCCGGAGCTGGATAGCCCTGTGTTGGTTGCGCTTCCGAAGCCGGTGTTGACGAATCCCGCGTTCCCCGCACCAGTGTTGATGTTTCCTGAGTTCCAGAAGCCGGTGTTGGTGCTCCCCGAGTTCCAGAAGCCGGTATTGCCGACTCCTGAGTTGCCGTAACCGACGCTGCTGGCACCGGAGTTGCCGAAGCCGACGGTTCCGGTGGTCCCGGAGTTGAAGGCGCCCACCGCCTGGCCGCCGCCATTGCCGAAGCCCATGTTGTTGCTGCCTGCGTTCCAGAAACCCAGATTTCCGTTGCCTGAGTTGCCGAAGCCGACATTGGTGCTGGTGGTGTTGGAGAACCCGGTATTGATGTTTCCCGAGTTCCAGAAGCCGGTGTTGGTGTTTCCGGTGTTGGCGAACCCGGTGTTGACATTGCCGGAATTGCCGATGCCCCAGTTTCCGTCCCCTGAGTTGAAGAAGCCGACGTTGTTGTTGCCCGAGTTGAACAGGCCGACGTTGCCGACGCCACCGTTGAGGCCGTTGAGGTTGATGCCGACCTGGTTGTCGCCGGTAAGTCCGATGCCGAAATTGTTGTTGCCGGTGTTTCCGAAGCCCAGATTGTTACTGCCGAGGTTGCCGAACCCGATGTTGAAGTTGCCCTTGTTGCCGATGCCAACGTTCGTGCTGCCGAGATTGCCGTTACCCAGGTTGGCACTGCCGCGGTTTCCGAAACCGTTGTTTCCGGTACCGGCATTTCCGCTACCGACATTGAGGTTTCCGGTGTTGCCGTTCCCGATGTTGCCGCTGCCGCTATTCCCGCTGCCGATGTTGCCGCCGGCGGTGGCCTGCGAATTGCCGAAGCCGATGTTGCCGTTGCCCCGGTTGCCACCACCGAGATTCCTGGTGCCGGTGTTGCCGCTGCCGAGGTTGAAGCTGCCAGTGTTTCCGTCGCCGAAGTTGAGGATTCCGTTGAGGTTGCCGCTGCCGATGTTCAGGTTGCCCTTGTTGCCGCTGCCCAGGTTTACGTTGCCGGTGTTACCGCTCCCGAGGTTCACGCTGCCGATGTTGCCCAGACCCAGGTTCGCGGTGCCGATGTTGCTGACGGCGGAGAAGAGTCGGGGCAGTAGCTGCTCCCACGGCGGCAGCGCCTCGGCCACCGCCGACGCCCCGGTGAAGTAGCCCAACATCGCCGCGACATCCTGGGCCCACATCTCCTCGTAGACGGCTTCGGTGGCCGCGATTGCCGGCGCGTTTTGGCCGAACAGATTCGACAGCACCAATCGCACGATCTGAGAACGGTTGGCCGCCACCGCAATTGGCTGGATCATCGCCGACTGGGCGGCCTCGAACACGCCGGCTATCGTTCGGGCATGCCCGGCCGCGTCAGCGGCCTGCTCGGCCGATATGTTGAGCCAACTCGCGTACGGAAGGGCTGCGGACGCCATCGCCGCCGACGCCGGACCCTGCCATGCCTGACCAACCAGTCCCGCCGTCACCGAACCGAATGATGCTGCCGCCCCGCTCAGTTCTGCGGCCAACCCGTCCCAGGCCGCCGCTGCCTCCAGCATCGGGCCCGACCCTGCACCGCTGAACATCAGCAGCGAGTTGATCTCTGGCGGCAACACCGAAAAATTCATCACGGTCCCTTCTGAACTGCCCGAGCGACCCCTACGACGGCGCGTAGAGAGCCTACGACCATGCGGAGTTCCGCATCCGAGGTTTCCGCGAATTGAGTTGGCTTCCCGCAAGGCCGACGATCGATCTCGCGAGGCCCGCCGCGCTTCGGGTGCCGGGTACACCGGCATTTGGTTCCACAAGCGCGTTTTTGCGCACGTACACCACTTGATGGCACACTCGGTGCGTGCTCAACTCGCAGCCCCGATTTTTCTACGGGTACCGACCCGCGGTGCCCGTGGTCTAGCTGCTTTCGCAGAGCCCCGTGGTCCGCTTCGGCGATTCGGGGCTCGTTTCTTGTGTGAGGCCCAAGCCGGATGAGACCAGAACCCCCTCCTCACGACAACGCGGAGATTGCCGAAATGAACACAGAGACCATCGGTGCCGAGCAGCTGAGCATCGACGAACTGCGCGAAGAAATAGACCGGCTGGACGCCGAGATCTTGGCCGCGGTCAAGCGACGCGCCGAGGTGTCCCAGGCGATCGGCAAAGTCCGGATGGCCTCCGGCGGCACCCGGCTGGTGCACAGCCGCGAAATGAAAGTCATCGAACGCTACAGCGAACTGGGTCCCGAGGGTAAAGATCTGGCGATGCTGCTATTGCGTTTGGGTCGGGGACGACTCGGCCACTAAACGGTTACTACCGCCGTTACATTCGGTGAATCCCGGCTTTGCCGGAGTAAATTTCGCCGAAATGATTACGGCATCGACACCTGCGATTTCGTCGTTGCGCCGGCTGAGGTTCGTGTCAGCCGCAGCGTTGCTCGCAGCGCTGTTCGGGCTGGACGCGCTATTTCCCAGCTCGGCCACGTCGTCGGCATGGTCGCGGCAGGGAACGCCGATCGAGTATCTGCTGGTCCCGTCGCCGTCGATGAATCGGCAGGTGAAAGTGGAGTTCCAGGGCTCTCCAGCAGGGGGAGCCACCCGCGCGGTGTATCTGCTCGACGGGATGCTTGCCCGCGACGACTTCAACGGCTGGGACATCCACCTGCCAGTGTTCGAATGGTTCAGCCAATCCGGGCTGGCGGTGGTCATGCCGACCGGGGGCATGGCGAGCTTCTACTGCAACTGGTACCGCCCGGCGGTCGGCAACAGCGGGACCTTCACCTATAAGTGGGAAACGTTCCTCACCGAGGAGTTACCGGCCTGGCTGGCGGCGAACAAGGCGATCAGCGCCTCGGGCAACGCGGTGGTGGGTGCCTCGATGTCCGGTTCAGCCGCCCTGATCCTGGCCGCCAATCATCCGCAGAACTTCCGGTACGCCGCCTCGATGTCGGGTTTCCTGAATCTGTCCGCCGGCAACTGGCCGTCGCTGGTCAGTGCCGCACAACTGGGGTCCGGCGGTTTTCGTTCCGACGCCATGTGGGGCCCACCCGGCGACCCGGCATGGGCCGCCAACGACCCGACCGTCAACGTGCCGAAGCTGGTGGCCAACAACACTCGCATCTGGGTGTACACCGGCAACGGCGGCAATTCGGACCTGGGCACCAAGCTGGACGCCAGTCTGCTGGAAAGTGCCACGCGCATCAGCAACAAGGTTTTCCAGGCCAGATACCAGGCGAAGGGGGGCCACAACGGCGTGTTCAACTTCCCGGCCAACGGCACCCACACCTGGTCGTACTGGGGCGAGCAACTACAGGCGATGCTGCCGGACATACAACAAGCGCTGGGCGGAGCTTAGCGAAATCGCTCAGTTACCGGCCCGAGCGTGCGGCGTTAGGGTCGTCCCTATGACCTCCGACTCAATCCCTGACATCACCGGCACTTCGGCGTGGAAGGCCCTGCGCAAGCATCACGATCAGATCGGAGCCACCCACCTCCGCGAGTTCTTCGCCGCCGATCCACATCGCGGCCGCGACCTCAACCTCACCGTCGGCGACCTCTACATCGACTACAGCAAACATCGGATCACCCGCGAGACGGTGCAGCTGCTGGTCGAGCTGGCCCGCGCGGCGGGGCTGGAAGAACGCCGCGACGCGATGTTCGCCGGCGCGCGCATCAACACCTCGGAGGACCGCGCGGTACTGCACACCGCGCTGCGGCTGCCCCGCGACGCCGACCTGATCGTCGACGGTCAAAACGTCGTCCGCGATGTGCACGCGGTGCTCGACGCCATGGGCGACTTCACCGATCGGCTGCGCAACGGGGATTGGAGAGGTGCCACCGGGGAGCGGATCAAGACCGTCGTCAACATCGGGATCGGCGGTTCGGACCTGGGCCCGGTGATGGTGTACCAGGCGCTGCGCCATTACGCCGACGCGGGCATCTCCGCGCGCTTCGTCTCCAACGTCGACCCGGCCGACCTGGTCGCGACGCTTGCCGACTTAGAGCCTGCCACAACACTTTTCGTCGTCGCATCGAAGACGTTCTCGACGCTGGAGACGCTGACCAACGCGACGGCCGCACGCCGCTGGCTCACCGACGCACTCGGTGACGCGGCGGTGGCCAAGCACTTCGTCGCCGTCTCCACCAACAAGCGACTGGTCGACGAGTTCGGCATCAACACCCACAACATGTTCGGCTTCTGGGACTGGGTCGGCGGGCGCTACTCGGTGGACTCGGCGATCGGGCTGTCGGTGATGGCCGTCATCGGCCGAGAAGCGTTCTCCGACTTCCTTTCTGGCTTCCACATCGTCGACGAGCATTTCCAGACCGCCCCACTAGAGTCGAATGCGCCTGCGCTGCTTGGCCTTATCGGGCTGTGGTATTCCAACTTTTTCGACGCGCAATCGCGCGCGGTGTTGCCGTACTCGAACGACCTGTCCCGATTCGCCGCGTATCTACAGCAGCTGACCATGGAATCCAACGGCAAGTCGACCCGCGCTGACGGCGCTCCGGTGACCACCGACACCGGGGAAATATATTGGGGGGAACCGGGAACCAACGGTCAGCATGCCTTCTACCAGTTACTGCACCAGGGCACCCGGTTGATCCCGGCCGATTTCATCGGCTTCAGTCAGCCCCTGGACGACCTCCCGACCGCTGAGGGCACCGGCAGCATGCACGACCTGCTGATGAGCAACTTCTTCGCCCAGACCCAGGTGCTGGCATTCGGCAAGACTGCGCAGGAGATCGCCGACGAGGGCACCCCGGCCGAGGTGGTGCCGCACAAGGTGATGCCCGGAAACCGGCCTTCCACTTCGATTTTGGCGACTCGGCTCACGCCGTCGGTGCTGGGGCAACTGATCGCGCTCTACGAGCATCAGGTGTTCACCGAGGGTGTGGTCTGGGGCATCGATTCCTTCGACCAGTGGGGCGTGGAGCTGGGCAAGACACAGGCCAAGGCCCTGTTGCCGGTGATCACCAGTGCGGGGTCGCCGGACGAGCAGTCGGACAGTTCCACGGATGCGTTGGTGCGCCGCTACCGGGCCGAAAGGGGCCGGGCGAGCTGAACCCGCTCGCCGAGTGTGAATGTCACGACGCGACGCGCCGCGGCGGCGTCGTGAAACGCACGCTCGCGGGGACCTTGACGCTCAGGCGAAGCGCTTGGTCAGCGGCGGCGGCAGCACCCGCATCAGCTGAACCAGCGGCGCCCACGGCCACCACGGCACGGCGGCCCGGCCGGGTTCGCGTTCGATAGCCGCGACGAGCGCCTTCACGCCAGTGTCGTTGTCCACCATCAGCATTGTGGTGCCCGACTTGGCCGTCATCTCCGACTCGATGTAGCCGGGCTCAATCACCGAGACCTTGATGGGGCCTTTGGCGTACTCGGCGCGCAGCGATTCACCCAGTGAACTCAGGCCGGCTTTGCTTGCGGCATAAGCTGCCTTGACGCCGGGCACGCCTTTGTTGCCGAGCACTGACGAGATGAGCACCAAATGCCCCGACCCGGTCCGGTGGAACATTTCCAGTGCGGCTTCGATCTGCACCAGCGCCGCGATCAGGTTGGTCTCGAGGGTCGCCTTGTTGGCCCACAACTTGCCAGAACCCAGCCGCGCCCCCTTGCCGATGCCGGCGTTGACGATGACGCGATCGATACCACCCAGCTCGTCGCTCAACTCGGCGAACACCTTCGGCACCTGGTCGTGGTCGTTGACGTCGAGCTGCGCCACCGCAATCTTGACTGACGGATACTGTTGCGAGAGTTCGGCTTTCAGCTCTTCCAACCGGTCGGTGCGGCGGGCACACAGCGCCAGGTCGCGGCCTTTGGCGGCGAAGGCGCGGGCCATCCCGGCGCCCAGGCCGGAACTGGCTCCGGTGATGAGGATTTTCTGGCGGGTCACTCAGGCAGCATATCGATCACTTGAGCAGCCGCGACATGCGCCGGTCGGCCAGCACCTTGCCGCCGGTCTGACACGT
This sequence comes from Mycobacterium sp., assembly GCA_022841565.1. Taxonomy (GTDB): domain Bacteria; phylum Actinomycetota; class Actinomycetes; order Mycobacteriales; family Mycobacteriaceae; genus Mycobacterium. Next base: position 11,246 of record JALHRH010000162.1, read on the forward strand.
CGGGCAGTACTGAAAAGACTTGTCCGCGAAGGACACTTCGCGCACGGTGTCACCGCATACCGGGCAGGGCAACCCGGTGCGGGCGTGCACTCGCAGTCCAGAGCGCTTCTCGCCCTTGAGCGTGGCGGCGCCCTGGCCGACGGACCGGCTCACCGCGTCGGTGAGGACGGAAATCATCGCGTCGTGCAGGGTGGTGAGCTGTTCGGCGGACAGTTTCGTCGCGGTGGCGAACGGCGAGATGCGCGCGACGTGCAAGATTTCGTCGCTGTAGGCGTTGCCGATGCCGGCGATCACCTTCTGGTCGGTGATGACGGTCTTGAGCCGCCCGGTGTTGCCGGCCAGCACCCGGGCCAGGTCCTCGGGGCCGAGCTCCAACGCATCCGGGCCCAGGGCGGCGATCTGCGGAACCTGCTGCGGGTCACCGACCAACCACACCGCCAACCGCTTCTGGGTGCCGGCCTCGGTGAGGTCGAAGCCGGGTGCCGCACCGGGTGTGCCCAGGTGCACGCGCAGCGCGATCGGTCCCTTGCCCGGTCGCAGCGGCGGCGCGGCCAGCTTGTCCGACCAGCGCAGCCAGCCCGCGCGGGACAGGTGCGTGATCAGCCACCGGTCGCCGGCCTGTAGGCCCAGGTGCTTGCCCCATCGGCCGGCCCCGACGACGGTCTGGCCGTGTAGGGCGTTGATCGGCGGATCGAAGGTCTTGAGCACGCTCAGCGCGGCGACGTCGACGCGACCCACCGTCAGGCCGACGGCGTGCCGGCGCAGATGGTCGGCCAGCGCTTCGATCTCGGGGAGTTCGGGCACCTGATCAGTGTGCCGATCCCGTCAATCGGGTGTCCATTGACCCCAACTACGGAGGTCCGGCCACCCCCGGTTGCCCGAAGAGGCTCCCCCTGGTTCCCCCAGGCCCACCCTTGCCGGTACCGATGCCGACGCCGCCGTTGCCACCGTTGCCGATCAGGATCGCGTTGCCACCGGCGCCGCCGTTGCTCGAATTGCCGCCGCCACCGCCGTTGCCACCGGCCCCGCCATTGCCGAAGAACAAGCCGCCGTTGCCGCCCGCACCACCGTTGTTGGTGGTGACGGCC
>JALHRH010000163.1 GCA_022841565.1 Mycobacterium sp.
GTTGAACGGTCTGATGATCCTGTCGCAACTGGAGATCATCAATGCGCTGGGAGCGCTGGAAGAGAGCGCCCAGAACTACAGCAGAACCACCCGTCGGCGTCGGTGGTTCTAAGCAGCGTCGTACCGTGAGGTGTGCGCTGGATCGTCGACGGGATGAACGTCATCGGGAGTCGTCCCGACGGTTGGTGGAAGGATCGCCAGCGCGCCATGATGGTGCTGGCGGAAAAGCTTGACCACTGGGCGGACGCTCAGCGCGAGACGGTCACGGTGGTGTTCGAACGCCCGCCCTCAACGCCGATCCGCTCGTCGCTGATCGAGGTGACGTATGCGCCACGGCCGGCGGCCAACTCAGCCGATGACGAGATCGTCCGGTTGGTCCGAGCAGACCCTCGGCCCAGCGACATTCGGGTCGTGACATCAGACAGGGCGCTGACCGAGCGGGTCCGGAGCCTGGGCGCGACGGTAGTCCGCGCCGAAGGTTTCCGTGACCTGATCGATCCGCGCGACGCCAAACGTGGAGGGCGCCATGCCGATTGATCAGACCAACCGGCTACTTCGCTGGCGGGCATCGACATCCCGATCATCCAGGCGCCGATGACCTACATCGCCGGTGCTCAACTCGCCGCTGCGGTGTCCAATGCCGGGGCGCTCGGCATCATCGAAACCACGTCTGAACAGGGCCGTGCCGATGTGCAGCGGGTACACGAACTCACCGACCGGCCCGTCGGAGCCAACATCGCGCTGCTGTTCAATCGCGACCCGACCGTCGTAGATCTGTTATATGCCAACAACATTCGTTTCGTGACGACGTCGGCAGGCGACCCCGCGCTGTTCACCGCCCCACTGCACGACGCCGGTATCACCGTGTTCCACGTGGTCGGCACGCTGGTGGCAGCGAAGAAGGCCGTTGACGCCGGCGTGGACGGCCTGGTGGTCGAAGGTGTTGAGGGAGGCGGGTTCAAGAGCCGCTTCGGCGCCTCGACGATGGTGCTACTGCCTTTGGTGGCGGCTCATGTCGACGTTCCGATCGTGGCGGCGGGTGGCATCTGCGACGCCCGGTCGATGGCCGCCGCGTTGGTGCTGGGCGCCGACGGTGTGCAGATGGGCACCCGGCTGCTCGCCTCGGCGGACTCGCCGGTGCATGGCAACCTGAAGCAGGCGGTGGTCAGTGCCGAGGAGACGTCCACGGTGCTACTCCCCCTGGACGGCAGGCGGATGATGCGCGTGATCCGGACGCCTGCCGCTGAAAAGCTCTATGGGGCGGCTTCTTTCGAGGAGGGTGGTGCCGCGTTACAGCGGGTGCAGCGGCTTTACTTCGAGGGCGACATGGACGCCAGCGTTGCCAATACCGGTCAGGTCGCGGGCCGTATCGAGGATCTTCCGCCGGCCGCCGACATCATCGCCGGAATGTGGACGGGATGCCGGCAGGTGTTGGCCGCCACTGCCGATCGGCTGCCTAGCTCGGCCGGGAGTTGACGTCGAACAACACGTGCTCGCCGTCGACCTTGGTGACCCGCATGTGTGCGGTGTAGGGCTTGCCCTCCGGCCCGGTGAAGTGACAGTCGAATTGCTGGCCCACTTTGGCTTCTACCCCCGACGGGCAGCTGACGTCCGCAGGGCGGAAACCGGTTTGCTTGGCGACGACGTCCACGACGGACTGCGCGGCCCCCTCGGGCTTGATCGTCGACTTGCTGCTGCAGGCAGGCAACGACAATGCCACCAGGCTGGCGATCATGCCAGCGGCGATGTGAGTACCGGTGCTCGTCATGCGGTGAGCGTAACGGAGCCGCAGTGGAATCATGGCGCATTCCGCAGACTCAGTTTCGCGCCGCGGCGGCTAAGCCCAAGGTGTACAACCACTTCGACTGTGCTCAATCGGGTTCGTCGTCGTCGGGTGCGAGGAGCTTTTCGGGGTGGTGGAATGCATTTATCCGCGGTTGCCCGCGGTCTAGGTGGGCCGGCGGTAGCCATTCGGTGTCGCCTTTGGTGTTTTTGCGGGTGGTCCAGCCGTTTTCGGCGAGACGGTTATCCGGTCCGCAGGCCAGGGTGAGGTCGGCGATGTCGGTGTAGTGGGTGTTCGTCCAGCCGGTGACGTGGTGGGCCTGGCAGTGGTAGGCGGGGGTGTCGCAACCGGGGCGGGTGCAGCCACCTTCTTTGGCCAGCAACATCATTCGCTGAGCCAGGTTGGCGAGGCGCTTGGTGTGGAACAGGGCTAGCGGCTTAGCCTGGTCGAAGACGGCCAGGTAGTGATGGGAGGTGGCGGCCCAGTGGATCAGCGTGGACATAGGGACCCGGGTGCCACCGGCAGTGCGGGCCCGCCCCGCCCCGGCCTCGAGGTCCTTCAAACTTGTTGTCACCACGATGGATACCGGTAGGCCGTTGTGGGTGCCCAGCGCCCCGGAGGCGAACAACTCGCGGATGGCGGTGACCATGGCGTCGTGGTTGCGCTGGGGTTGGCTGCGGGTATCGCGGCGGGCCGCTTCCTCATCGGGTGCGCCATCGACGACCGGCTTCTCATCCCCAGGATTGCACGCCCCGGGGGCGGCCAGTTTGGCCCACGCGGCTTCGATCAGGGCGCGCAGTTCGGGGGTGATCAGGCCACTGATGCGCGACATGCCGTCGTATTGCTGGGGGCCCAGGACCAGCCCGCGCTTGCGGGCGCGTTCCTCGTCGGTGTAGTCCCCGTCGGGGTGCAGCAGCGCCATGAGTTCGTGGGCGTACTTGGCGACCTGGTCGGGGCGGAAGTCGCAGGCTTTGCCGGCCAGGTCTTTTTCGGCGGCTTCCCAGGTGCCGACGTCGATGGTGGTGGGGAGGTGGGCGATGAAGTTGCGGATCACCTTGATGTGGGCGTCGCCGACCAGACCGTGGCGTTGGGCGGCGGCGGTGGCGGTCAAGGTCGGGGCCAGCGGTTCCCCGGTGAGTGCGCGGCGTTCGCCCAGATCCTCAGCTTCGGCGATGCGGCGGTTGGCTTCGGCTTTGGTGATCCGCAGCCGGTCCGCCAACGCCGCGGGGAGTTTTCCGCCGAGTTCTTCTTCGATGGCTTGGGCGGCGAGCTGATTGATCAGCGCATGCCGCGGTGTGCGTAACCGGCGCTCGACGGTCTCCAGCCGCTCCAACCCTCGCATCCACTCCTGGGTGGTGAACGCATCAAAGGTCAACGCGCACAACCGCTCCGCCACCACATCGAGTGCGTTGAAGACCTCCACGATCTCCTCGCGCGAACTCGATGCCATGCCGCAATTCTACGAAGGGCCACTGACAATCCCTGGACCTAAAAACCCGAAAGATAATGCAGCACGGAATATTTCGCTCACGGCGAACGTGGGAAGCGGAGGGCCGCAACGTGCAGCGCCCCCGTGCGTCATAGCTTTGTGCAGGCTCGCTCCGGAAGCCTGACACCGCGAACGAACGTTACTCCGGTGGTATGCCGGGCGGCGGGTTCACGCCGCGCAGGATCCACGGAAACCAGTCGAGGGCGTATTCGATCTCGTCGCTGGAGTCGTAGTCGGGACTGTGATCGAGTGGGACATTCTCCTGCAACGAGACCACGGACGGCCCTTTGGGCGGTGCCGCGGGCGCTCGATCGGATTGACCGTACACGGCCACGACGACGGTCCGATCCGGGCTGTTCTCCGACCATACCCCGATTTGACTGTTGGCACAGTTGGCCATGATCGCGAAATACGCTGGGTTGTAATACCACTGGTTGATCAGCTCGACCCCACTGATCGCCATCGCGGGGTTGATCGCCACGGTCTCGGCCACCTTCCCGCGGAAGCCGGCGGCATTCGCCCGGTCTTGGGGCGTGGATCCGTCAGAACCGATGTTCTCGTTGAGGCTCCGGTTGTTGAGCACATCGACCGCATGCCACTGCGCGGCCAGCTGCAATTGTGGGTTTATCTTGACATCGTTGGCGCAACCGGCCTGATGCTGAACGGTGAACACGTCGGCGACCACGCTGTCGTTGAGGCGCTTGTTGTCCGCCTGTGCCGCGCTAGCACCGAATAAGGCGCCGGCAGCCAGCACGAGCGAACCGGCCAGGATGAGTGCCTGATGCTCCATGTCGTCTCTTCCGTCAGGGCGGTAGTTGGCCGCAGGATTACGTAACTGCTAGATCAGTGCCGGACAGAGTTCATTGACCGCCTGGTTGAGCAGATACGACGTCTGATATTGGTCGGCGGTATCGACGGTCGGCCTTGGTGTCACCCGTCACGTGTGCGTACACGCGGCCCTGCGCGACTCTGTCGCACAAGTCATGTCCGTAGCCCAAGGCGGCATCCGCATTGGCGAAGTTGTAGCCGGGACGCACCGTCACGTTGACCAGATAGGTCGTCACCTCGGCGCGCGTACCCGCCGGCATGGTGCCGACCAATCGCGCAGACGTGAAAACCACTGCCGCGAAACACTTCTGGGTGGGGCGATGGGTCACGCGCTGCTGCGGCACGAGCGTGGCCTTTCAGACCGGGTCGAACTGCGAGATCAGCCAGCGCCCGTCGATCCTGGCCAGGGTGACCCGAACGTTGGAGGCGGTGTTGGTCGGTGCGTCCTGGCCGACGGTGATGGTCTGGTTCACGAACAGCAGAACGACGGCGTGGTCGGCGGACGCCGACAGCGATGCCGCACCCGGGACGGTGGCCACGGCAGAGATCTGCTTCTGCTTGGCGCCGGGGATCACCACGTCGTGGGTTAGTTGTGCGTATGCGTTGAGAAAAGTGCCGGTCAGCCTGCCCCGCGCCGCCTCGAGATCCTGCTGTACGGTTTCGGGTTTGTAGGACAGCAGCGCAATGGTGCCTTCCGTAGCAGCCTGCACCGATTCCGCGCGGGCCACCGGGTAATCCCGCACGGAACTGTCCCACCACTTCAGGTAGCCGGTGCCACATGCCAGTAGCAGCGCCAGGCCAGGCAGCAGCCCATAGGCTATTGCCCGCGACCAGTGGATGCGCGGCGGTGTAAGCTCGGTTTGCGTTGGCTCAGTGCTTGTTTCAGTCATTGCACGAATCCCACCTTGGAAACCTTTATCTGATCACCCACTCGGGCAACGGTTATGCGCATCCGCCACACCCGCGGAACCGCGTCGGCTTCACCCCCATTCGACGTCTGTACGGACACCGCCACCAATGCCTGGGCTGTGTCACCGGTCTGCGACTCCAATGCGGCCGCGGTGATCGTGCCCTTGGTGGCTGCCTCGGCTTGCTGCAGCACCTCCACGAAAGGCCGCGACCGCCTGGCGAAGTCGTCGTGGAACTCGCCGGTGGCGCTGTCGAGAATGCGGCGCATATCAGCGTCAGCGTGCCTCCAGTCAATGGTCGTCAGGTTTACCGCGCTCTGCCTGGCCACCTGCAAGAACGCAAAACGCGCGGCCTGCGTCTGCTGCGCCTGGTGGACACGAAATCCGTACCAGCACAATAGCGTTGCTAAACAGACCACCACCACCGAGCTGACAGTGATCGCGCGCAGCGGGGCAGAAATGGACTTCTTCGGCTTCTCCGGCTCCGCCACTTCGGATTCGGTGACAGCCTCCTCGATGCCGGCCACGGCGAGGTCGTCGGCGTCGGCGTCGTAGTCGTCAAGTACCGGTTCGGAAGTTACCGACATGGCGTCCCTCCATCCTCAGGTCAGCTGCCCGGCGGCAGCAGCATCGATTGCCATGTCTTGTCTTTCGGCGCGGTGAGCGCCAGGTCGGATTGGGTGTACAGGTGCCCGTCGGGCCCGGTATAGGTACCGGTGGCCGGGTCATAGTCGGCGACGCCGGTCGATGGCGATGAACTGGGCGGCAGCTGCGGAATGCCCTGGCCGGACAGCGTGGCATTGGGGTCGCCTTTCCAGTTCCAGCCGTCGTTGAGCGGCACATACTGTTCGTCGCTCTCGCACAACTTCACGGTGGGAGCGCGCTTGCCCGGCACCGTTTCGCACGGAATGTTGCGGGCGCCCCGCACGTTGAGGGGCGAGTCCTGCGGCACCCTGCAGTAGAGATCACCGGCCGGCCGGTCCGGGTAATCCTCTGCTGAGGCGACGCGCTCCTGCTGGGCCGGCAGGAACCCCGTGGTGCACGGCGGCGGCAGATTGAGGTTGAGGTTGAAGCTCAGGTACTGGCCCCGGTACGCCTGCTTGGTGTTGAGGTTGGCCAGGATGCCGGCCTGGTCGGCCGCGATGGCCATGGGGAAAACCACCAGCAGCTGTTCAATGTCGTTCTGATAGGTGAGGGCGACCTGGCTGACGCTGACCAGGTTGGCCAGCAGCAGCGGCAGCGTGGGTTGCACACGCTCCATCAGTTGACGCACCTCCCCCAATGCCGGGCCGCCCCGATCTATCACTCCGGCCACCGCGACATCGTGCGTCTGCAATTCGGTGGTGACGGTGGCCAAGTGCGATGCCCACCCGGCAATGGCCTCGGAGGTGCGGGTCTGGGAATCGAGCACCGGCTGCGCGTGGTCGATCAGCGCCACCAGCGGGTCGAGGTTCCGCCGCGCATCGATGGCCAGGGTGGTCGATCCCATGACCAAGCGGGACAACTCGGGACCGAGCCCACCCACCGCGGTATAGGACTCGTCGACGACGGTCTTCAGGTTCTCGCGCGGGATGGCCGCCAACGCGGTATTCGCCGCGCTGAGCAGGTCGTTGATGTCGGGGGGTACCGAGGTGTCGGCGAGCGCGATGACATCGCCGTCTTTCAGCGGCGGCGAGCTGGCGTTGCGGGGCAATAACTGGACATAGGTTTCGCCGATCGCCGTCTGGCTGTGCACCTCGGCTTTGAGGTCCGAGGGGATGTCGATACCCGACTTGAGCGACAGCGTCGCCAGCACCCCTGTGTCGGTGAGCCGCACCGATTCCACCCGGCCGACCTCGAAGCCGCGGTAGGTGACGTTGGCGGTGCCGTACAGGCCGCCACTCTGTTTAAGCTGCATGGTCACCGTGTACCGGCCGACGCCGAACAGCATGGCCGGTAGCTTGACGAAATGGAGGAACGTGATGGCCACCACGCCGACGGCAATCACCGTGAAGATGCTGAGCTGGACGATGATTCGTCGCGGGAGGTGCAGCATTTAGGGTCCCTGATCCCAGTGGTAGGCGGTGGTCAGCGGATTCCCCGGGGTACCCCGGTAACCAGCGGTGCAGGGGCTGGGGAATTGGCCGATGGTGCGTCCCCACTGCAGTTCGAGCTGGGTGAGATGGCATTCCCACCGGGTTCCGGTGAACAGGCCCTGGTCGATGCGGCTGAGCGTAAGGTCGACGATCGCGGTGAGGTTGGCGTAGTCGCCGCGCTGGAAATTCTGGAACGTCTCGTTCGGGAACGGGAAGGTGGCTAGCAGCGACAAAGAGCGGGTCAGGGCCGGACCGGCATTGGCCAGCGACTCCAGCACCGGGCCGATCTGCCGCAGTTCGGTGACCAGGTTCGCTTTGGTTTTGTTGACCGAATCGACGGTCAGGGCGCTGAATTTGCTCAACTGGTCGGCCGCTTCGACGAGCTTGGCCCGCTCGTCGTTGAGCACGCCGAGCGCGTCGGGAATGCTGGTCAATGCCCGATCCAGGACTGGTTGCTGGGCGGCGAACTTGCCGACCAGTCGGTTCAGGCTGTCGGTGGCCGCGATGATGTCGCCGGACTGGTCGTTGAGGTTGGTGGCGAAGGTGTCCAGCTGCCCGATCAGGCTGCGCAGATCTTGCTCGCGGCCGCGGAACGCGGTGCTCAACGCCTCGGTGATGTCCTGAATCTGTCCCAGCCCACCGCCGTTGAGCACCAATGACAATGCGGCCAGTGTCTGCTCGGTACTCGGGTAGGCGCTGCCGCGCGATAGCGGAATGATCGAGCCTTCGCGCAGCTTGCCCTGCGGCGCTTCATCTTTCGGTGCCGCCAGCTCGATGTGGTAGGAGCCCAGCAGGCTAGTGGTACCGATCTTCGCCGTCGTGTTGGCGGGTAGGTTGACGTCGCCGTTGAGCTGCATGGTCACCAGTGCGTGCCAGCCCTGGCGTTCGATCTTCGTGACATGACCGACCGTCACATCGGCGAGGCGCACCCGTGAATTCGGTTGAATGTTGTTGACTTCCGGCATCTGCAGCTGGATTGCGAAGGATCCGGGTCCGTTGCCTTCGGTGCCGGGCAGCGGCAGCGAATTCAGCCCGCGCCAGCCGCAGCCGGATAGCCCGGCCACCATCGTCAGCAGGACGGTTATCAGGGTCCCGATCGGGCGGCGGATCCTCACGAACCACCTCCCGGCGGCAGCATCATGCCCCGCAAACCGGCGGCCGGGTCGGTAGACACCGCCAGTTCGGTCGGTTGCTCAATGGCGGCTGGAGACGTCGTACTCGGTACTGGCGGAACGAAATCGGGCCGCATCCAGTCCTCGCTGTAGGTGATTTCGTTCGGTCTGGCCTGCGCCCCCACGAAGAGGTTCTCGCCGATCGGCGGGAAGTTGTATTGGCGGTTCTTCACGATGGGCGCCATGTACTGGACGCAGAGTTTGGCCGCCTGCTCGCCGCCCAGCCGCGAGGCGGCCTGAATTGCGCCGCACAGGAAGCTGGTCGGGTTGGCCATGTTGGTGCCGGCCAGCGCGCCGGTCAGGGCACCGTTGGCCGGTTCGAAGATGTTGTTGAAGTTCTGCATAACCGTCGGGCTGATGTGCAGGGTCTGTTTGAGGTCGTCGAGGCTGGCGACCAGCGTGTTGGTGATCGAGGTGAGTTTGTCCGATGTCGTGCCGATCGCCTCGCGGTTGTCCGCGACGAAACTCTGCACGTCGGCCACGACCGAGTTGAGGTCCTCAGCGGCCGCGGCGACCTTGTTCGGGTTGTCGGCCAGCACCGAGCTCACAGCGGCCAGGTTGTGGTTGAGCTGTTCGAGCAGATCCGCGCTGTCATGCAGCGCTGTCACCAACGTGGATAGGTTTCGCACGGTGGCGAAGATGTCCTTGCTGTGGTCGCCGAGCGCGGACACCGTTTGTGACAGCTTGATAATGGTGTCTCGAATGGCCGGGCCCTGGCCGCGCAGATTGTCGGCAGCGGTATTGATCAGTGCGCCCAGCGTGCTGACACCGCCAGGTTGGGTGGGCTTGAGCAACTCGGTGAGCCGCTGAACCTGGGTCCGCAGGTCATCCCACTCGACCGGCACCACGGTGCGGTCCTGGGGGATGACCGCGCCGTCGCCCAGGGTGGGCCCGCCGGTATATGGCGGTGTGAGCTGGATGGCCCGGCCGGTGACCAGTTGGGGCGACAGGATTGCGGCCCTGGCATCGGCGGGCACCTTGTACTTGCGGTCGAACCAGAACGAAATCTTGGAGCGCAGGGGTTGTGGCTCGATCTTGACGATCTTGCCCACCGGCACACCCCGGATGCGTACGTCGTCTCCTGCGAACACACCATTGCTGTTGTCGAAGTAGGCGGTTACCAACGTCTGGGTGGTATCGCCGGTGGTGCGCATCGCCACGATGACACCCGCGACGAACACCAGGGCGAGGGCGGTCGCCAACACTGAACGTGCGCGTCGCAGCTTCGCCGTCACGGTTGTTCTCCGGGCTGCTGCGCGGGTGGCCCGGGCGGTGGACCGCCCGGTGGTGGAGCCGGTGGCTCCGGCCGGTACGGATACCGCGGATCGCCGGGGTTGCCGGTGATCGCGTCGGGCAGGTTCAGCCGCGGCCCGCCGCCCTGGCCGGTCCGTGGGTAGGGCACCGGCAGCGCCGGTGTTCCCGGTTGCCCGGTCGGCGGGTCGGTCAGCTGGGACGGGAGCAGCGTCGCCGGGTCCAGCCCCAGGTCGGAGAACGCGGCGCTAATAAACGGTTGGACAAACTGTCCCGGCAGCAGGTTCACCACATAGGCCTTGAAGAACGGGCCGGACGACAGTGACTCCCCCAGCGACATGACGTAGGTGTTGACCAGCGGGATGGCCTGGCGCAGGCGTTCTTTGCGGTTTTCCACGATCGCCAGGACCCCATTGAGCTTGTCCAATGTGGGGCGCAGTTGCTCGCGGTTCTCGGCGATGAACCCCGCCAATTGCCGTGACACCGCGGAGATATTGGTCCAGATCTGGTCCAGGGCGGCGCTTTGTGTGCGTAGCTGTGCCAGCAGCGCATTGGTGTCGCGAACCAGTTCGACGATCTGGTCGGTGCGCTTGGACAGCACGCCGGTGGCTTTGGCGGCGTTGTCGAGCAGGCTGCGCAGGTGTGCGTCGCGCTGGTCAAGCGTTTGCGCGAGCCGGGCCACCCCGTTGATCGCAATTCGGAAACCGGCGGGAGTGTCGGCAAAGGTTTGCGCCAGCGTGCCCAGTGAGTCGGAGAGCCCGCTCGTGTTCAAGCCGCTGATCGTGCTGGCCAGCTCGCCCAGTGCGTCGGGCAGTTGGTAGGGCGAGATGGTCCGCTCGATCGGGATGGGACCTCTGAGCTGGCCGTCGCCGCGCGGGGTCACGTCCAGGAATTTGCTGCCCAGCAGGCCTTTGGTCTTGATCGCCACCTCGGTGCGATCGCCGAGCCGAACGGGACTGTCGACGTTGAACGTGACCAGCACGCCAGGCCCGTCCAGCTCGATGCTGGACACTTTTCCCACCGGATATCCGGAGACCTCCACGGTGTTGTCGGTGCGCAACCCGCCCACGTCGGCGAAATACGCGGCGACCGTCCTGCCCTGATTGAAGAAGGGCAGCTGCCGGTACTGCAGGGCGGCCAGCACGAGTCCGGCCACCGCCACGATGCCCACGGCGCCGGTGACCAGGAGGTTGCGTTCGGCGAATGACTTCATCGGGGCGCGCACCGTCCCGTGGGCTGGCCGGCCACCTTGATGTACACCGGCTGGCCGCCCTTGCCGTTGACCTTCAACACGACATCGCACAGGTAGAAGGCGAAGAAATCGCCGTACATGCCCTGGCGGACCAGCGCCTGGTATCGGTCGGGCAGGGTGTTGAGCAGGTTGTCGAGGTAGTCGTGATCGTCGAGCGCGATACCGGCGACCCGGTCGGTTTCGCGTACCACCTTGGTGAATGGCGCTCGGGCCTGCGACAGTAGGTCGGCGATCGAACCGGCGGCGGCGTTGGTGTAGGCCACCGCGTTGGAGATGTCGGTCTTGCGTTCGGCGAGTCCGTGCACCAACTGCGACAGCGATGTCACCGCCTTGTCCAGCTGATCGCTCTGGCCACCGAGGGAACCCAGCACGACATTGAGATTGTCGACCACCTGCCCGATCAGCAGATCCCGGTCGGCCAACGTATTGCTCACTGCCGCAGCCTGTTCCAAGAACGATGCGATCGTTGACCCCTGTCCCTGAAATGCGTGCAGCAACTGCTCGCTCAGCGCGTTGACCTGCTCGGGGTTCAGGGCGCGGAATAATGGTTTGAAGCCGCCGATCAGGGTGTCCAGGTCTAGTGCAGGCTTGGTGCGGGACAGCGGGATCGTCTGTCCGGGAGCGAGAATCTTCAGCCCGCCAGCCCCTTCCTCCAGTGCCAGGTAGCGGTCACCGAACAGGTTGTCGTACCGAATGGCCGCCTGGGTGCCCTCGGTCAGCGTGACGGAATTCTCGGCGGTGAACTCAACCCGGACCGTGGCGTCGGGGTTGATGGAGATCTTGTTGACCTTGCCGACCTCGACGCCGGCGATGCGGACCAACTTGCCGACCCGCAGATTGGACACGTTGGTGAACTCGGCGAAGTAGGTCTTGCCGTCGCCGAACCGCACCTCGCCGAACACTGCGAACAGTAGGAACGCGGTCAGCAGGCACACCGTCAGGAAGATGCCGAAGCGCGTTACCACGCCTCGCAGGTTCTCCCTCATGGCTGCTTCTCCTGGTTGTTCTGAACGGTGGTCAATGCCCGGATCACGGCGGTGGCGAACCCGTTCCCGCCGGGGGCACTCCCGGCCACAACGGAACTCCGCCCGGCCCGTAGAGCGCCGCCCCGTAGGGCGGGCCCGCCGGGTCGGGTCCGATGGCCGGGCCGGGAATGCATGACCGTATCGACGGCGGTCTGGGTTGGGCGCGCGTCACCGGGAAGTAGTCAGCCCAGCAGGGGTGCCCGAGGCCGGGGTTGGGCCGGATGTCGATCCCCGTGCCCCATCCGGTGTTGGTGACGAGTTCGCGCACCGGGAAGTTCTTGGTGGCATCCGGCAGTGACCCACAGCCAGGTTTTCCGCCGGGACCGCCCTTGGCCGCGACCAGCGGCAGATTGTCGGGGTTGACGTAGGGGTCGTTGCCTAACAACAACCCGACGTCGAGTTGCAGCGTCCGACCGTCGGCGCCACCCCAGGCCGCGTAGCCGCCGTTGTCCAGGTACCACTTGGTGCCCTGCAGAAAGCAGGTGTACTCGGGGTTGTACCGCAGCAGC
>JALHRH010000164.1 GCA_022841565.1 Mycobacterium sp.
TGCTCTGATTTCGCTCGCGAATTTGAGCAGGCAGCACGCACTGGTCGGCCGGCAAACGCGGCTTCGACTATGCCGAGACTCGTAGCGGCCAGGCGCCCGACTAGCCCAGCACCGCCCGCGGCACCGGCCGGCGGCGATAAGCAACGCCGGCGCAATCTGCGGCGGATCGTCGCCGCGGCGGCATCAACGGTGACTGCTGTTGCCATCGTCGGGGCAAGTGCCTACCCAACCGACAACGACAACACGGCCGCTAAGCAGATTCCGGCCGCCGCATTCCCGGCTGTCGCACAGCCGCAGTTCGAGGCTGCTTACGCGCCACCAGCCACGTCGGTGCCGGCGCAACCGGTTGCGGAGAATGCGCCATCGCCTGCACTCCCCGTGCAACCGCCTGCACCGGCTCCGAAGGCCGCGCCGCGACCGGCATCGCGGGCACCTGTCCCTGTTCAAGTGCCCACAACACCGGTAGCACCGGCACCGGCCTCCCAGCGGCCGTCACCGGAGCCCGACCAGACCTTCATCAACCTGGTTGAACAGATTCCCGGTGTCACCGTTACCGACCCCGCAACCGCCGCTGCGACGGGCCGCGCCGTGTGCTCAAACCTGCAAAGCGGGGGGAATCCCAATGACGCCGCAGCGGCAACCGTGAACGGTAACAACGGCATCACGCCCGCGCAGGCCGCCGCAGGCATCAACGCGGCGATTACGGTTTACTGCCCGCAATACCAGCAATAGACAGCCCGTCCGGCTACACGCTGATCTTGCCCTCAGCCGCACGCTGTCCGATGTCAGTACGAAAATGACTGCCGGGCAACCGAATTGAGTCAAGTATCGCATACGCGCGGGCGCGGGCTTCGGCCAAGTCGGCCCCAGTACCGACCACCGAGAGCACCCGGCCGCCGGAGGAGACGACCGTCCCGTCGTCGCGTCGGGTGGTCCCGGCGTGTAGGACACCCTCGGCGTCGGAGCCGACGATGACGTCTCCGACCCGTGGCCGCCCGGGATAATTCTCCGCGGCCAGCACCACCGTCACGGCAGCGCCGTCCCGCCAACGCAACCGGTCGAACTCCGCCAGCTTTCCGCTACCGGCGGCATGCAGTAATTGGCCCAACGGCGACTCCAGCAGCGCGAGCACCGCCTGGGTCTCCGGATCGCCGAAGCGACAATTGAATTCGACTACCGCCGGGCCGTTGGAGGTGATCGCCAGGCCGGCGTACAGCAGTCCGCGAAACGGACTGCCACGCCGAACAAGTTCCGCCGCAACGGGTTCGACAATCCGGTTGACGATCTCGCGGTAGACGTCGTCGGGCAGCCACGACAGCGGCGCGTAAGCGCCCATGCCACCGGTGTTGAGCCCGGCGTCGCCGTCACCAACCCGCTTGAAATCCTGCGCCGGTAGCAGCGGCACCACGGTTGCGCCGTCAAGCACGCAGAACAGCGAAACCTCGGGGCCATCCAGAAACGATTCCAGCAGCACCGGATGACCTGACTCGAGCAGCCCAGCGGCATGGGCACGGGCGGCGCCGCGATCCGGCGTCACCAACACACCCTTGCCAGCAGCCAACGAGTCGTCCTTGACCACCCAAGCCGGGTCACCGGCCGGCGGCCCGAAGCGATCGAGCGCCGCGTCCAAATACGCCGGGTTGTCCACGATTTCGCTGGCCGCGGTGCGAACCCCCGCCGCAGCCATGACTTCTTTGGCGAAGGCTTTGGAACCTTCGATACGCGCCGCGTCCTTGCCGGGCCCAAAGCATACGATGCCGGCCGCGCGCAGGGCGTCGGCCACCCCGAGCACCAGCGGCAGCTCCGGACCGATGACCACCAGGTCCGCCTGCACCTTGCGAGCCAGGGCGATGACCTGGTCGCCGGAGGTGATGTCAACGTCGTATTGTTCGGCCAACCGGGCGGTGCCGGCATTGCCGGGTGCCACGATCAAGCCCGTAACCTGCGGGTCTCTGCTGAGGGCCAGCAGCAGGGCATGTTCACGGGCACCGGAGCCAATCACCAGGACGCGCACGACACGTCACACTAATGGGAGTCGATCGGCAGCGCGATCGCGCCGCGGTGACGAGGCGAAGCACGACAGACCGCCACCGCTGAAGCGTTGCTTGCCACAGTCGCCCGGGCAGGCAAATATTGCGGTCAACGGCCCCACAGTGCGCAGCCAACCGTTGCCCGTATAGAGCCCAAAGGAGGTTAGCGCGAGTGAACCGCGGCATGAGCCGATTCAGCGGCTCACCTACACCGCCCACATTCGGTGACATCGCCATCGGCTGAGCCCCGGCCACACCGCCGGACTCCCATCGGCGGCTGGGGGCCGACGGCGGGTTTGTTCAGCGTAGTCGCGGCCCTCTATACGGTCGGTTGGGCGTTGTCGTGGCATTCGTCCGGCATGGCCGCGGCGGGGTTTTCGGCTGGCGCGGAGTTGTCCTGGCAGGCGTTCAGTCCCGCCGTCGGGTTCGCGTTTTTCCCGCCCGCTGGAGTGACGGCGGCCGCGATGTTGTTGGTAAGGCGGGCGCGCTGGCCGGTGATCGTCGCAGCAATCGTGGCCGCGGAATTGCTGCTCGATGCACGCCACGGGGTGCACCCGGTGGCCGCCCTCGGGCTGGCCGGGGCCAACGCGATAGAGCCGTTGGTGGGGGCGGCGCTGGTGCTGACATGGTGCGGGGGTGCGCCCGACCTGCGGCGACGCGGGCATCTGGCCAGCTTTGTCGCAGGAGCGTGCGTGCTGGGCCCGCTGGTGGGCGGACTCCTTGGCGCAGCGGTCGGTGTAGGTTTTTCGGGGATCTGGTGGCCAGCTGGTGTGGCGCGCTGGTTGGCCGGCGATGGGCTGGGCGTCTTGGTAATTGGCCCGCCGGCACTCTTATGGCCGCGCCAGCGCCGAATCCTGGAATCTCGGCGGCTGGAAACGGCGCTGGTCGTGGTCCTAGCCGCAACGCTGTCGGTGACGGCGTTCTGGATCACGTCGCCACCGGCGCTGTTCTTGTTGCCGGTGTTGGCTTGGGCGGCGTTTCGATTGGAAGTGATCGGCGCGGCGCTGACCAGCGCGGCCTGGGCGGTCACGGCCAATTACATGACCGCCTCAGGCCGAGGCGCCCTGGCCGCTATGCCGCTGCCGGTTCCCGCCCGGCTAGCAGCGACGCAGGTATTTATCGCTGTCATCATGCTGGTCGCGCTCCTGATGGGCCAGGAAGCCGCCGGCCGCAGCGCGGCGGTCCGGCAGCGGCGAGTCGAACAGCGAGAACGGATCCGCCTGGGATCTTTGGCGCGGCTTGGCGAGTCGTTGGCTGCGGCGCTGACCCTGGAGGAAGTCGGTCGGGCCACCTTCGCCCAGGTATGCGACAACGCCGGGGCCCAAGCGATGACGCTTGGCCTCGTCAGCGACGACGGCGCCACCCTGCAGTGGGTGCATGTGGCCGGCTACCCGGAAGCTATTGCAACCCGTTTCGGAGGCGGCCTGCCGCTGGCCGATTCCCACGCGGCCACCGACGCGGTGCGCACCGGCACCCCGGTCTTGATCCGCACCGCGGACGAATACCGACAGCGTTACCCGGATTCGGCGCAGTGGATGATCGAGGCCGGCGGCGCGTCGGTGGGTGTTTGGCCACTGACAGCCGGTGAGCGCCGGATCGGGGTGCTTTCCCTGATGTGGACGAAACCTCAGCCGCTGGACGCCCCTCAGCGCGCATTTGCTTCCGCGGTGGCCTCCATGGTCACCCAAGCACTGGTCCGTGCCCGGGCCTACGCCGACGAACACGCACGGGCAACGGTGCTGCAGGCGGCCGTGCTGCCGGCGCATCCCACGGAGATCGCGGGCCTGGATTTTACGGTGTGCTATCACCCCGCCGACGTGGCTCATGGGTTGGGCGGGGACTGGTGGGATGCGTTGTCGCTGCCGAAAAACAGGACCTACCTGGCGGTCGGCGATGTGGTGGGTCACGGCCTGCCCGCCGTAGAAGACATGGCGCAACTGCGCGCGGCTGGTCGTGCGCTTGCCGTACAGGGGCTGACGCCTGCCCGGTTGCTCGCCGAGCTCAACATTTTTACCGCGCATGCCACCCACGGGAAGTTTGCCACCATGACGGTGGCGATCTTCGATCCCAGTTCTGGCGCCCTGCATTACGGTTCGGCTGGGCACCCGCCTGCGCTGCTACGCCGCTGCGCCGGTGCAGAGGTGATCCGGCTGGAGGGCGGCCGCGGCCCGGTGCTGACGCCACTGCGTGAGGCCGCCTACGTTGAGGATCAGGTGCTCATCGCCCCTGGCGACATCCTGGTGATGTATACCGATGGCCTCATCGACCGCCGCGGCCGCGACCTCGAAGCCGCCATTACACAAGCTCAACAGCTCATCACCGGCTGGCACGTCCACACGTGTCTATCCGAAGCATGTCAACGACTCACCACGGACCTGGCACCCCCGCCACGCGACGACGACGTCTGCGTACTTGCCGTCAAATTCCGCTGAAAGACCGCGTACTTCAGCATCTCGTCAACGACTTGTCGACGATCTTGAAGCCGTCGCGCCGACATTCGATCGGCTGCTGGGCGATGGTCGACACCGATCGCTGCTGCGCCCCGGTGAGGTTGGTCAACACGTGGGGCGCGGCCAGGGAACCGGTGCCGTAGTGCTGCGTGACGGTGTCGTCGGCAAGGTCGACGGTCCCGAGGGGACGATTCGTCGTCGGTGACTGTGCCGGGTCCACGTCTCCTCCGTTTCCACGATGAAGCATCGGCCATGCCGTCGGCGACGCCATCCACCCCCGATACCCAGTTACACACGCGACAAACAACGACAACGCTTCTTGAGCAGGACCGGCGCTAGGAGTTCCCGGAATTCATCTTCAGCGCGCGCTCCACGTTGGCCTTCTTGTCCTCGGCCGTACCCTTCGCCGCGGCCTTCTTCCGCCGCGCCACGACCGTGTCGACCGCGCCGTTGAGAGCTGAACCCAGCGGGAAACCGAGGTAATGGGTGAGGAAGACGGCCATCTCCTTCAGCTCGGTCTCGCTGAGCTCCCCGTTGAGCAGCGCCGCGTTGATCTGGATCTCGGCCAGGTCGCGATTTCCGATGGCGGTCACCGCGGTCAGCGTCATGATGCGCTTGTCTCGCATCGACAATCCCGGCCGGGTCCAGATGGAACCGAACAGATGATCGACCGTCAGGTCGAAGTACGGGTCGCCCTCGATGTTGGGCATCTCCCAGCCGTAGACCTCGTTCATTTTCTCCAGGCCGGTGCGGCGCAATTCGTCCATCACGCGTCTTTCTGCTCGGTGTCGTCGTGCGGTACCCCCAGGCCGGCGGCCAACCGCCGCAGAGCCAGCTGGGCCAGCGGCAGGTCGACCGAAAGCGTCTCCCCCAACGCCAGCGCCAGGGTCAGGTCCTTCTCACCCAGCCCGCGGGTGTGCTCCAGCATGGGACGCAGCGAATCGTCGGGCGCCATTGGCGCTGTGGTATCCCGGAACATGATCGATCCCGCGCCGCCGGTGAGGGCATCGCTATGGCGCACGACTCTGGCCAGCTTGCGCAGACTCAGGCCGCTTGCCTCGGCCAGTTGCTGCGCCTCGGCCGCCGCGGCGTAGGACACAAAGGTCAACATGTTGCGCGCCAGCTTCATTCGGGTTCCTGCGCCGGGTTCGCCGGCGTGCACCACGAGGGACGCAAACCGCGCAAACGGCTCTTTGATCCGCTGATAGGTACTTTCGTCGGCACCGACCATGACGGCCAACTTCCCCTCCGCGGCCGCCCCGGGGCCACCGCTGACCGGCGCATCCACCAGGTGGATGCCCCGTGGCTCGAGCTGCTCGGCCAACTCGGCGGCGGTGCCATCGCTGATGGTGGAATGAATCGCAATGATGGTGCCGGGCTTGGCATGTGCGGCCAACCCGTCACTGATCACCTCTCGCACTTGCGCGTCATTGAGGACGGTGATGCTGATGATGTCGGCGTCGGCGACCTCGGCGACAGTCGCGGCGGCGGTGGCACCGGCCGCGATGAACGGCTCCATGGCTTCGGCTCGGACATCGAACACCGTCAGGCCGCCCGGCCAGCCGAGGTAACGCTTGGCCATGGGCGCACCCTGGTTGCCCAGGCCGATGTAGCCGAGTCGCGGTGACGTGCCGCTCATGACCGGATGATCTGTCCGCCGTCGACGTTGAAGATCTGACCGGTGATCCAGCGAGCCTGATCGCTCAACAGGAACAAGCACATGCCCACCAGATCGTCGGGGGTTCCCAGGCGCGACAACGGAAGTCCCTTGACAATGTCGTCGATGATCTCCTTGGGCGTGGTGGTCCGGTTGGCCTCGGTGTCGATGGGGCCGGGCGCGATCGCGTTGATCCGGATGTTCTGTCCACCCAGTTCCCGCGAAAGTTGTTGGGTGAGGCCGTTGATGCCGACCTTGGCCAGGCCGTAGAAGTTGGCGTACAGCCAGGCCGCGGTGGACGACTGGTTGACGATCGCCCCCCCGCCGCGCTTGGCCATCTTCCGGTAAACCGCCCGGGTACACCACAACGCGCCGTCGAGGTTCACGCTCATGAACCGCTGGTAATACTCGGGATCGACGGTGAGCAGGAAGTCCAGTTTCATGCCGCCGAAGATCGCGGCGTTGTTGACCAGGTAGTCGATGCCGCCGAATTCGGCCAGGGTGCGATCCGCCATCGCCTTGGCCGATGCCGGGTCGGACACATCCACCGCAACGCTGATGGCGGTTCCGCCGTCGGCCACGATCTGTTTGGCCACCCCGTCGGCCGCCTCGGCGTTGATGTCGGCCACCACCACCGCCGCGCCCTCCCGAGCCAGCGCTTCGACGTACGCCTGACCGATGCCACCACCGGAACCGGTGACGATGGCCACCTTATTGTTGAACTGCACCCGGGACTCCTCTAATTGATCGCTGTCGCAATGGTTTTGATTTCCAAGTATTCTTCGAAACCGGGCAGGCCCATCTCGCGGCCGATGCCGGACTGCTTGTATCCGCCGAACGGTGCGTCTGCCGAGTACCAGACGCCGCCGTTGACATTCACGGTGCCTACCCGCATCCTCGAAGCGAACCTGGCGGCCCGGTCGGGGTCCGCACTGAACACGGTGCCCGACAAGCCGTATGGTGAGTCGTTGGCGATCCGCAGGGCATCCTCGTCGCCGTCGTGGGCAATCACCGTGAGCACCGGCCCGAAAATCTCCTCCCGGGCTACCCGAGCATCGTTGCCTAGACCCGCGATCACGGTGGGTTCGATGAAATAGCCGACATCTCTGCCGGCCGGGCGACCGCCACCGCAGGCGAAGGTTCCCCCCTCGGCGATCGCCGAGTCGAGGTATTCCTGTACCCGGTCCCGCTGCCGTGCCGAAATGACTGGGCCGCAAACGGTTCCGGGATCGTTGGGATCGCCCGGCTTGATGCCGGACATGGTTCCCGCCGCACTCGCAACGGCATCATCGTAGTGAGCACGCGGCACCACCAGTCGAGTGGTGATCGCGCAGCCCTGCCCGGCGTGCATGGAGGCCGTGAACGCCGCCACTGCGCACGCGCCGGCCAGATCCGCGTCGTCGAGCACCACGAACGCCGACTTTCCGCCCAGCTCCAGGAACACCTTCTTGATGGTGGCGGCCGCATCACGCATCACGCTGCGGCCGGTGGCCGTGGATCCAGTGAACGAAATCATGTCCACCCGAGGGTCTTGGGCCAGCAGCGCGCCTACGCTGTGGTCGCTGGAGGTGACGATGTTGATCACGCCCGGCGGAACGTCGGTGTGCCCGGCGATGAGCTCCCCGAGCACCGCTGCGCACCAAGGGGTGTCGGGTGCCGGTTTCAGGACGACGGTGTTGCCCGCGGCCAGGGCAGGACCCAACTTGGCGAGGTTGATCTGGTGCGGAAAGTTCCACGGGGTGATGGCGCCGACGACGCCAACCGCCTCGCGGGCGAGGGTGCGCCGGGTGGGAATGCCCAGCGGAGACGCCCGGCCCAAATCCTGGTTCCAGACATAGGATTCGGCCGTGTCCGCCGCGAATGCCAGGTCGTTGACCGGACCCTCCAGCTGAGCGATCGAGGTGAGCATCCGCGGTGCGCCGACCTCGGAAATCGTCAGTTCTCGTAGTTCTTCCATGTGCTGCTGCATAGCGTCGCGCAGCTGTCGTATGCACCGCACCCGCAGGTCGGTGTTGCGCGACCAGTCGGTGTCGTCAAAGGCGCGCCGCGCCGCGTCGATGGCGTGGCTCAGGTCTTGGGCGTCGGCGTCCGCGGCGACACCCAGCACCTCCTCGGTGGCCGGATTGGCCGTCGGGAACGTACCCGCACCGCCTTGCGCGAACGTGCCGTCGATGAACAGCGCACTGACGCCGTCGGCCAGCAAAGCCATCTACCACTCCCATCAGGTGCGCTCAGCCAGGAAGAACCCCGGAAGATAATTTGAATGGACAACTGTCCGATATCGTTTCCTCAGAACCATAGACCTCCCGCCGTCGACGGCGCAAGGGCCGATCCCGTGGGCCGTCCATCAACTCCGCCATCAGCACCATCGACATGCGCATTCGCGCTCAGGCCTTGCTTCCCATCGCGCCAATCCTCTAGCTTGGACATGTGTCCAGCAACGTGGCCTCGGTAACCCATCCGGCTCGGCCTCCGGCCGAGAGAACGCCGCGCAACCGCCGCCAGGAGGAAACCTTCCGCAAGGTGCTGGCTGCCGGCATGGCGACCATGCGGGAGAACACCTATGCGGATCTGACCGTGCGGATGGTGGCAGCCAAGGCGAAGGTGGCGCCGGCGACCGCGTACACGTACTTCTCGTCGAAGAACCACCTGATCGCCGAGATCTACCTCGATCTGGTCCGGCAGGTGCCGTACTTCACCGACGTGAACGTGCCGATGCACACCCGGGTCGATCAGGCGCTGCGGCATCTGGCGCTGGTGGTCGCCGATGAGCCGGAAGTGGGCGCGGCGTGCACGGCCGCGTTGCTGGGCGGCGGCACCGACCCCGCGGTGCGTGCCGTCCGCGACCGGATCGGCGCGGAGATCCATCGTCGCATCGTCTCGGCCATCGGACCGGACGCCCAGGCCGGCACGGTGTCCGCTCTGCAAATGGCCTTCTACGGCGCTCTGGTGCAGGCCGGCAGCGGCGAGTTCACCTATCACGAGATCGCCGATCGGTTGGCCGACGTGGTGAACCTCATTTTGACCGGATCCGACTACAGCGTCGAAAAGCGCGGTGATGCATGATGATCCATGCCCGGGATGTGGAATTGGTCTTGGACCCTTACGATTACGACTTCCACGAGGACCCGTACCCGTACTACCGGCGGTTGCGCGACGAGGCCCCGCTGTACCGCAACGAGGCCCTTGGATTCTGGGCGGTTTCTCGACACGCCGATGTACATCGGGGATTCCGCAACAGCACCACGCTGTCCAACCGCGACGGCGTATCCTTAGACCCGGTTTCCCGCGGGCCGCACGCCTCGAAAACGATGTCTTTCCTGGCGATGGACGACCCGGCACATCTGCGGTTGCGCACGCTGGTGTCGAAAGGCTTCACGCCACGGAGGATCCGCGAACTCGAACCGCGGGTGACCGAACTTGCCGTGCAGCACCTGGACGTCATGCTGGAAAAGGCCAGATCCAACACCTCCGACACGGTCGACTATGTCGCCGAATTCGCCGGCAAGCTCCCGATGGACGTGATCTCAGAACTGATGGGCGTGCCGGTGGCCGACCGCGATCGCATCCGCGCCTGGGCCGACGGGGTGATGCATCGCGAGGACGGTGTCACCGACGTGCCGGCGTCGGCGATCGAGTCGTCGATCAACCTGATCGTCTATTACCAGGACATGATCGCCGAACGCCGCGCGAAGCCCACCGACGACCTGACCGCGGCGTTGCTGGAGGCCGAGATCGACGGCGACCGGCTCACCGACGAGGAAGTCCTCGGGTTCATGTTCCTGATGGTGATCGCCGGAAATGAGACGACGACCAAACTGCTTGCCAATGCCGCGTTCTGGGGTCACAAGAATCCCGACCAGCTGGCCCCGGTCTACGCCGACCTGTCCCGGATACCGTTGTGGGTCGAAGAGACGCTGCGTTACGACACGTCCAGCCAGATCCTGGCGCGCACCGTGTCCGGCCCGCTTGAGCTCTACGGCACCACGATTCCCGTGGGCGACGTGCTGCTGTTGTTACCCGGGTCTGCCCACCGCGACGAGCGGGTGTTCGACAAGGCGGACGATTTTCTGATCGGCCGCGACATTGGCTCCAAACTCCTCAGTTTCGGCAGCGGCGCGCACTTCTGCCTGGGGGCCCACTTGGCAAGGATGGAAGCGCGGGTGGCGCTGACCGAGTTGTTCAAGCGAATCCGTCGCTACGAGGTGGACGAGGCCAACGCCGTCCGCGTCCACTCAAGCAATGTCCGCGGGTTCGCTCACCTGCCGGTCATCGTGGAGGTCTGCTGATGCCGCGCTTTGACCCGCATCCCGCACGCCGGCCCGCGATCGTCGCCGGCGCGTCCTCGGGTATCGGTGCCGCGACCGCGGTCGAGCTTGCGGCACACGGCTTTCCGGTGGCGCTGGGCGCGCGGCGGGTGCAAAAGTGCCAGGAGATCGTCGACAAGATCCGCGCCGACGGCGGCGAGGCGATTGCGTTACCACTTGATGTCACCGACCCGGATTCGGTCAACGGGTTTGTGCACCAAGCCACCGAGCAGCTCGGCGGCATTGAGGTGCTGGTCGCCGGTGCCGGTGACACCTACTTCGGCAAGCTGCACGAGACAGCTAGCGAGGCGTTCGAGTCGCAGCTGCAGATCCACTTGATCGGGGCGAACCGGCTTGCCACGGCAGTGCTTCCCGGCATGCTGAAACGTCAGCGTGGCGACCTGATCTTCGTGGGGTCCGACGTCGCACTGCGGCAGCGTCCGCACATGGGCGCCTACGGGGCGGCCAAGGCCGGCCTGACCGCCATGGTCACCAACCTGCAGATGGAACTCGAGGGCACCGGTGTGCGCGCGTCGATCGTTCACCCCGGCCCGACGAAAACCGGGATGGGCTGGAACCTGCCGGCCGAGTCGATCGGTCCGGCGCTACAGGACTGGGCCAAGTGGGGGCAGGCCCGCCACGACTACTTCCTGCGGGCGTCCGATCTGGCGCGGGCGATCACCTTCGTCGCCGAGACGCCGCGGGGCGGATTCGTGGTCAACATGGAGCTGCAGCCCGAAGCGCCGCTGGTTGCGCACAAAGAACGTCAGCAACTGAAAGTTGATGAGACGGCGTTGAATTCATGACGCCGCCGATGAGGAGTGAGCAGATGATCACGGCGACCGTGCCGCGGGTGTCCGGCGGCGAAGAGGAACACGGCCATCTCGAAGAATTCCGCACCGATCCGATCGGGCTGATGGGCCGCGTGCGTGCGGAATGCGGGGATGTCGGCTGGTTCCAACTGGCCGACAAGCACGTCATCCTGCTCACCGGCGCGGGGGCCAACGAGTTCTTCTTCCGCTCGGCTGACGAGGATTTGGACCAGGCCGAGGCATACCCGTTCATGACGCCGATTTTCGGTAACGGCGTGGTTTTCGACGCCAGCCCGGAGCGACGTAAGGAGATGCTGCACAACTCGGCGCTGCGTGGCGAGCACATGAAGGGCCACGCCGTCACCATCGAGGGCGAAGTGCGGAAGATGGTGGCCGACTGGGGCGACCAAGGCGAGATCGACCTGCTTGACTTTTTCGCGGAGCTGACCATCTACACCTCGACCGCCTGCCTGATCGGGCTCAAGTTCCGAGACCAGCTGGACTCCCAGTTCGCACACTTCTACCACCAGCTGGAGCGTGGGACCGATCCGCTGTGCTACGTCGACCCCTACCTGCCGATCGAAAGCTTTCGGATTCGCGACGAGGCCCGGGTAGGGCTGGTGGCGTTGGTCCAGGAGATCATGGACCAGCGAATTGCTGACCCTCCCAAGGGCAAAAGCGACCGAGACATGCTCGATGTGCTGGTGTCCATCAAGGACGAGGACGGCAACCCACGATTCTCCGCCGACGAGATCACCGGGATGTTCATCTCGCTGATGTTTGCCGGCCACCACACCAGTTCCGGCACCTCGGCGTGGACGTTGATCGAATTGATGCGTCACCCCGCGGTCTACGCCGACGTCGTCAAGGAACTCGACGAGCTTTACGCCGACGGCCGGGAGGTGAGTTTCCATGCGCTGCGCCAGATTCCGAAGCTGGAGAACGTGCTCAAGGAGACCCTGCGGCTGCACCCGCCGTTGATCATCCTGATGCGGCTGGCCCAGGGCGAGTTCGA
>JALHRH010000165.1 GCA_022841565.1 Mycobacterium sp.
GCGGCACCGGCGGATCCGGCGGCAAGGGCGGCGCCGGTGGTAACGGTGGGCTGTTCAGCGGTGACGGAGGCAACGGCGGTGTCGGCGGTGTCGGCGGCAAGGGCGGCGTCGGCGGGAAGGGGACCACCGGCGGCAACGGCGCCGATCGCGGGCCGGGCGGCGGCGACGGCGGCAATGCGGGAACCGGCGGCACCGGCGGCGCCGGGGGCCAGGGCGGTACCGGCGGTGAGGGCGGCGTCGGCGGCAAGGGGAGCTTCATCGGCAACGGCAAAGACGGCTCCACCGGCTTGGGTGGCGCCGGAGGCCAAGGCGGCACCGGTGGTACCGGGGGCACCGGCGGCCACGGCGGTAGCGGCGGCGAATCAACTGCCGGCACGCCGCAGGCCGGTCAAGGTGGCCGCGGCGGTGATGGCGGTGTAGGCGGTGCTGCCGGGGTCGGTGGCACCGGCGGCGGCACGGGCGCCAACCAGGGCGCAATCGGCGGTGTCGGCCTTCAAGGCAATGGCGGCCAGGGCGGCAACGGCGGCAACGGCGGCAACGGCAACGTCGGTGCCGTCATTCACCCTGCGGGCGGGCAAGGCGGCACCGGTGGCAACGGCGGTACCGGCGCGAACGGCGGTAACGCCGGCAGTGGTGGCCGCGGCGGCGACGGCGGCGTCGGCAACAACGCCGACGGCGCCCGCGGCGGGACCGGCGGTGTCGGCGGCACCGGTACGCAAGGCTTCGGCGGACGGGGCGGCAACGGCGGCGACAGCGGCAACGGCGCTGATGCATCCGTCCTGTTTGACGCCGGCGACGGCGGAATCGGCGGCAATGCCGGTGGCGGCGGCAAGGGCAGTTCCCTCGGCCTCGGGGGAGCAGGCGGCAACGGCGGCCGCGGCGGCAACGGTGGTGATGGGATTGCTCCGCCGAGCGGGACCGGCGTCGGGGGTCGCGGCGGTCTCGGCGGCGCCGGCGGTTTCGGCGGTGACGGGGAATTTCCCGGCTCTGCCAGCCCCGGCGGCAATCCCACCGGCGATCCGTACCCAACCAACGGCGGTCAGGGCGGCGCCGGCGGGAAGGGCGGCGGCTGAGCTAGTCGTACCCGCGCCGCATGTCGTCAACGATCCGCGGATTGTCCAGCGTCGACGGCTCCATCGGCCGCGGCCGCACATCCTCGGAGAACACCGTCGCGGCGTCAAGCCCCCGCTGGTCGAGGAACCGCAACGGCGGGACGTCGCACGGTACCGTCGCCACCGGCGCGGCGTCGCCCCGGCGGGCCAGCACGAATCCCCAGTCACCGAACGTGGGTACGTAAACGTGATACGGAGTGACGGCATAGCCACTGGAATGGATGGTCGAGACGGTGCGCCAGAAAGCCGTCCGCGTCGAAAACGGGCTACCCGCCTGGACCACCATCAGCCCCTCGGGTGACAGGACCCGGCCGACCAGCGCATAGAACTCGGCGGAGTACAAGCGTCCTAGCACGGGGGTGTCCGGATCGGGCAGATCGACGATCACCGCATCGAAACGGTCTGTCCCAGCGGTGCACAACCAGTTCATCGCATCGTCGATCACCACCTGCACACGCGGGTTT
The DNA here is from genome assembly GCA_022841565.1 of Mycobacterium sp. Taxonomy (GTDB): domain Bacteria; phylum Actinomycetota; class Actinomycetes; order Mycobacteriales; family Mycobacteriaceae; genus Mycobacterium. Next base: position 1,577 of record JALHRH010000165.1, read on the forward strand.
TCCAGCGAGCCGCCGTTCGCACCGCGCATGGTCGTGCGCGCCAACTCGACGACCGCCGGATCCAGCTCCACCTGCACGATTCGCTGCACACCCGGCTCGCGCAGGATTTCACGCGCCGCCAGCCCGTCGCCGCCGCCGAGCACCAGCACGGATCGGGCGCCGTCCCCGAGCGCCGGGTAGACCAGGCTTTCGGTGTAGCGGTATTCGTCCCGGGTGGAGAACTGCAAATCCCCGTCCAAATACAGGCGCATGTCGTGATCGCGGCGCGTGACCACGATCTCCTGGTATGCCGAATGTCGGTGGGCGATGATCGGGTCGGCGTAAAGCTGCTGCCTGCTGGCGACCTCGAGGTCCTGGGCGCGCACCAGCAGCGTGACCAGGATCGCCAACGCCACGGCCAGCGCACCCGACGCGGCCACCAACTGCCGCGCCGAAACGCCCTGTCGGAGCAGGAACACCGCGACGATCGCCGCGGCGACCAGGTTGACGATGCCGGTGGCCGCTGCCCCGCGGATCATCCCCAACTGCGGGAGCAGCAAGAACGGCCAGGCCAGCCCGCCCACCAGTGCACCCAAATAATCGGCGGCGTTCAGATTGGCCAGCGTGCGACCGGTGTCGGCGGCCATATCGGTGGCCACATCAAAGGGGCTTTGGACCCGCCCGCGCTGCAGCAGCGTCATCAGCAGCGGCACCTCGGCGCCCACCAGGCACCCGATCAGTGCGGTGCTCATCACCAGCACCAGCGTCGAACCGTCGATAACCGCAAAGGCAACATAGAGGGCCGCGGCAGATAATCCGCCGACGATGCCGAGCAGCGCCTCCACCGCGATGAACGTGATCGCGGCGCGTGCCAGCAGCGGCTTGATCAGCAGCGCGCCCAGGCCCAGCGCGGCGATATACCCCGCCACGATCAGCGACGTTGCCACGATGCCGCCGCCGTTAAGGCTGGTCGACAAGGTCAGCATCGCTAGTTCGTAGACGATCCCGCAGGCCGCGCACGCCGCCACCGCGGCCAGCAGGACGGCGCGCCATCTCCCTGACGACGGCGAGGCCGGCTCAGCCATGTCGGTCGTCGTCATGACAACGCGGCGGCGGTGACCCCTCCCACGGCCAGCAGCATTGCTGCTGTCGCGAAGGCCGCGGGATGCAATTCCGGTTGATCGACGTAGTCGTGGAAGTTGCCGGGCACCACGATTCGCAGTATGACCAGCGCCAGTCCTTGCAAGATGACGCCGAGGCCGCCGTAGATCGCCACGCCGAGTAAACCCTCACCCAGCTGGTTGGAGCTGGTGAAAATGGCGGCGATGATCACGGTGGCCAGCGCCGCGTACATGGCGGTGGCCAGGATGGCGGCGTTGGGCCGCCGATCCAAGAACACCAGCCGGCGCAAATTTCCGGGGGTGAGCACGTCCACCATGAGGAAGCCGGCGATGAGCACGACGATGCCAACCAGAAAGTACAGGACGGTGGCGACGGCGCCGTGCCATATCGGGGTGAGGCTGACCGTGCCGAACTCGATCGCTGCCTGGATCATCGGGCGTCTCCTTTGGTTATTTGGCACCGCCTGGCCCACCGGGCCTACCGCCGGAACCGCCTGACGGCGATCCAGGGGTGAAGCCCGGTCCGAGGAAGACATAAGAGCCATGGCTGTATCCGGCGCTCAAGCCCTCCACGCGGATGCTGCAGGCACGGGTTCCGTCGGGGCCGACGACCACGATATAGCGGCTGTAGCGCAGGTACTCGTTGTCGCCGTTGGACGCGCGCGCCGAAGGTTTCTTGTAGTGGGTGAGGGTGTCGGCGACCTGCTTGGGTGACCCCATGCAGACATAGCGTCTGGCGTTGGCGTCGTGGGCGTATTCCTGGTAATGCCCAGCGACAAAGGAGCCAATGTCCCGGGTGAGCAGCACCAGCCCAACGCCCAGGCAGGCACTGGCGGCGACGGCTAGTCCGCCCGCGATCCACAACAACCGGTTGCGGCTCACGGACGCCACCGACTGGCGGTGTGTACTACCGTCCCGCCCGAGCTCGTCGGGTATAGGTGCCAGGTCTGCCAGTGCCAGCCGTCGCCGTCGGGCTCGGCGGCGAGCGCGGTCAGCGCGGCGTCATCGCCCGGGAACACACCGCCCAACCAACCCGGTTCCTGAGCACAACGGTCACGGAGGCTCTTGGCGAGCGTGCGGAAGGTGTCCTCATCGTGGACGTCGGTACGGGATCGAAGGTGGTAACCGGGCGCATCCGAGGATGCGGGCAGGTCGCCCGCGGTGGCGCACGAAACCTGTTCGGAGAATCGGTGTGTGTCGTGCTCGACGGTAACGACGTGAGAGGCACCCAGAACGCCGAGCAGCAACGCGCCGCCGCCGGGATGTGCCAGTCGATAGGTGGCCAGGGCAGGAGGTGCCGCCCTGTTGAGCGCCAATGCCAAGCGGGCTCCGGATACGTCGGCCGGAGTGACTGCGAGCTGGTGGAGCGGCACCGACTTTACGCCGCGGGTGCGGGATAGACGGTGAGTTCCCCAGGCACCACGCGGTTGCCGGTGGAGATCTCCCACGGCATCTCCGGTGCCCATCGTTCGAATGACAGCAGGGCGGATTCGTCGGCGTTCGCATAGTCGACGTAGTCCATGTCACCGCCCGGCGGCAACCCCGTCGTGCCCTCTGTGGTGTAGCCGGCGCGACCGCGGTCGGTTTCGCGGTAGGTCGCACCGTCGATCACCTGCTCACCCCCTGGTTGCAGCGCAAGGTCGGTGCGTTTGAACCACATGGTCAAATCCAGCCTGCCCTCGTCCTCTTCGACACTGAACCAGATCGGCTCCGGCCCACCTTCCAGCAAGTGTTCCCACCACACGAAAGGACCTTGGCGATAGGTGACCGAGCCGCGGACCACGTAGTCGACGCCGCCGTGACTGACGATGGCGCCGGGACCGAGCTGCCGGGGCCCGAACTGCGGCATCGCGTCGAACGCGAGCGGATCCCGGCGCACCCCGGACTTAGCGGTCTTGGGCTTCTTGAGGGCGTAGACGAGAACGAGAACGGCTGCGATGAACAACGCCACCGCGATGACGACCAGCTGTGCTCCCACGCAAACTCCTCCCTGGTGCACATAACCTAACTCACCTATTTGGCGCGTGTCCCTGACAGATATTGTCGCACTCAGCCGCTAGGCTATCGAACAACTGTTCGTAGCGGAGTGGGGAGTTGCGGTGCGGGTGATGGGCGTCGATCCCGGGTTGACGCGGTGTGGGTTGTCGCTAGTGGAAACCGGGCGGGGGCGGCAGATCACGGCGTTGGACGTCGATGTGGTGCGTACCCCCTCGGACGAGCCACTGCACCGCCGACTGCTGGCGATCAGCGACGCCGTGGATCACTGGCTGGACACCCACCACCCGGACGTGCTGGCCATCGAGCGGGTGTTTTCTCAACTGAACGTGACCACTGTGATGGGCACGGCGCAGGCGGGCGGCGTGATCGCCCTCGCGGCTGCCAAGCGGGACATCGACGTGCACTTCCACACCCCTAGCGAGGTCAAAGCGGCGGTCACCGGCAACGGTGCGGCCGATAAGGCCCAGGTCACCGCGATGGTCACCCGGATCCTCGCACTGCAGGCCAAACCCACACCGGCCGACGCGGCCGACGCGTTGGCGCTGGCCATCTGCCACTGCTGGCGGGCACCGACGCTGGCCAGGATGGCGGCCGCCCAGGCCCAGGCGGCCCAGCAGCGCGATAGGTATCTAGCCAAGCTGAAGGCCGCCCGATGATCGCCTCGGTCCGTGGTGAGGTGCTTGACGTGGCCCTGGATCACGCGGTGATCGAGGCCTCCGGCGTCGGATACCGGGTGAATGCAACGCCCTCGACGCTGGCCACGCTGCGGGCCGGCACCGAGGCGCGGCTGATCACCGCGATGATCGTGCGCGAGGATTCGATGACGCTGTACGGCTTCTGCGACGCCGAGACCCGCGATCTGTTCTTGACGCTGTTGTCGGTCTCCGGGGTCGGGCCGCGGTTGGCGATGGCGACCCTGGCCGTGCACGACGCGACGGCGTTGCGTCAGGCGTTGGCCGACGGGGACGTCACCGCTCTTACCCGGGTGCCTGGTATCGGCAAACGCGGCGCCGAGCGGATGGTGCTGGAACTGCGCGACAAGGTGGGCCTGGTCGCCGGATCGGGCGCAGTGCCGGCATTGAACGGGCACACCGTGCGCGCTCCGGTGGTAGAGGCCCTGATCGGTCTCGGCTTTGCGGTGAAGCAGGCCGAGGAGGCCACCGACAAGGTGCTGACCGCCGACCGGGACGCTTCCACCTCGACGGCGCTGCGAGCCGCGCTGTCGCTGCTGGGTAAGGCCAAATGAGCGACCAGGACGACGTTTTCGAACGCGACGTCTCGGCGGCCTTGACGGTCGGCGAGGGCGACATCGACGGCAGCCTGCGGCCCCGCTCGCTGCGGGAGTTCATCGGTCAGGCGCGGGTGCGCGAGCAGTTACAGCTGGTCATTCAAGGGGCCAAGAATCGCGGCGGCACCCCGGACCACATCCTGCTGTCCGGGCCGCCGGGGCTGGGCAAGACGTCCCTGGCGATGATCATCGCTGCCGAACTCGGGTCCTCGCTTCGGGTGACCTCGGGACCGGCCCTGGAACGCGCGGGCGACCTGGCCGCGATGCTGTCCAACTTGGTTGAGCACGACGTGCTGTTCATCGACGAGATCCACCGGATCGCCCGGCCCGCCGAGGAGATGCTGTATCTGGCGATGGAAGATTTCCGAGTCGACGTGGTGGTCGGCAAAGGCCCGGGTGCGACGTCGATTCCGCTCGAGGTCGCGCCCTTCACGTTGGTTGGTGCGACCACCCGGTCCGGTGCGCTGACGGGCCCGCTGCGCGACCGGTTCGGCTTCACCGCACACATGGAGTTCTACGAACCGGCCGAGCTGGAGCGCGTGCTTGCCCGGTCGGCCGGCATTCTGGGCATTGAGCTGGGCGCCGACGCGGGGGCGGAGATCGCACGCCGCTCGCGCGGGACCCCGCGGATCGCCAACCGGCTGCTGCGTCGGGTGCGTGACTTCGCCGAGGTGCGCGCCGACGGCACCATCACCCGGGACGTCGCCAAATCCGCGCTCGAGGTATACGACGTCGACGAGCTGGGGCTGGACCGGCTGGACCGGGCGGTGCTGTCGGCGCTGACCCGCAGTTTCGGCGGCGGCCCGGTCGGGGTCTCGACGCTGGCGGTGGCGGTGGGCGAAGAGGCTGCGACCGTGGAAGAGGTATGCGAGCCTTTCCTGGTGCGCGCCGGCATGGTTGCGCGCACACCGCGCGGCCGAGTGGCCACGGCGCTGGCCTGGACGCATCTGGGCATGACGCCGCCGGTCGGGATCGCCCAGCCCGGGTTGTTCGACTAGGAGGACTGGAATGGTTACCGCCGCTTTGGTATTCGCCGCGCTGGCCGCGGTCCTGCACGTCTACATCTTCACGATGGAGTCGTTGACATGGACCTCGAAGCGCACCCGTGCCGCGTTCGGCACCACGGCCGAGGAGGCCGAGACCACTAAGCTGCTGGCGTTCAACCAGGGGTTCTACAACCTGTTCCTGGCGATCGTGACCGGGATCGGCATCGCCGCGATGTTCACCGGTCACCGTGACGTCGGGGCGGCTCTGGTCTTTGCCGGGGTGGGTTCGATGGCCGCGGCCGCGGTCGTATTGGTGGCTTCGGCACCGGATAAGGCACGGGCAGCGGTGACGCAGGGCCTGTTTCCGGTGGCCGGCATTGTCCTGCTGGGGCTGGGGCTTGCCGCGTAGTCGGTCGGATCGTTAGATCGCCTGCCGGGTTGGGTACCCAACCCGATATCTAACGAGGAGGCTGTGATGAAGCACACTGAGGACCGCCCGCCCAGGTTGTGGATGCCGCGCTCCCGCGGAGCAGTGACCGGGACACTGCTTGTCGTGCTCGGTGCCTGGGGGGCGCTTCTTCCGTTCCTCGGGCCCAACTTTGATTTCGCCTATACCCCGGGCCAGGCATGGACCGCAGCGCGAGGCTGGCTCGAGGTGTTGCCGGGTGCCGCCGCTGTGCTGGGCGGCTTGCTACTGATCCTTTCCAGGAATCGCGCCACCGCGATGCTGGGTGGGTGGCTGGCCGCGTTCGCCGGTGTCTGGTTTGTGGTCGGCCGTGCGTTCGCCCCGCTGCTGGGCATCGGTTCGGTCGGAGATCCGGTTGCCGCCACCGACGGCAAGCGCGCCGCACTTGATGTCGCCTCTTTCTCCGGCGTGGGTGTGCTGATCGCTTTTCTGGCCGGAGCTGTCTTGTCGCGCTTAGCCGTCCGACTGGCGCGCGATGTGCAGCCGCTACCAGCTCACCGGCCGGTCGCCGAACTCGACACGTCCGCGGCAGACATGTCGTCGGCTGACCCCTCGTCGGAGGCACTCACCAGGCCGCAAGACCAGGGGTCAAGGGCGCCGGAATCCGCCGAGCGGCGCGGCGGTCTGTTCCGCCGGCACCGCGCCAGCGTCTAACCAATTCTTCGAGCAGAACAGGCAAGCCCAGGTCGCTCGGATAACAGACGGCAATCGTCAACCGGGTTGCAACCTACCCGAAGTACCTAGGGTCGTCGGTCGCCAAACCCAGCAAGTGCTGCACCGCTCTTAGGTTGCCGCTAGCGGTCGCGTTGGGGAGCCGCCCTCGTCGGACAAGTTTGTCGACACCGACGCCGTGCCGGGCGGTGACCTGCCCGCACGCATCCAGCCGGTGGGATACGCGCTGCCGAGCTACGCCAGCGGCATAACGGGCGGCATTCGACGCCCAATGACTACGCAGCCGTGGTCTGCCGATGATCTCGAGGTCGGCGCGCCCGAACCTATTTTCTAAACGCCTGGCCAAATGGAAAGCGAGCCAGCACATTTCAAGATTTTAGGGATCTCACCGTAGTGTGATGCCGGGGCGATGGCGCAATGCTCCGCGATTTAAATCCTTCGCGTAAACGCCAAACAACCGCGCAACCGCCGCCAACACCTCATCGCCACCCAACGGCGCAACGCCCACCGTCAACGGCGCCGCCGCCACCGCCGCCCGCCAAACCTCCCCAATCGAACCCAAATCCCCGACCGCCGCGACTAAAACCTCAGGCGCTACAAAAACATAAGACGATATCGCAAACACTCCGAAATACCGCCGGCATTAATCTTCAGTCCTTTCAGGGACGCTACACCGGCTGAACGGCGCTTTCAGCTTGGATTTTTCCTGCTTTTGGCGGCTGTCTGCGGGTTCAGCGCACGTCGGTAGCAACCTCGGGATCGTCAAGGGATCGTCGCGTCGTCGACATGATGAGGATGCCGCTCACCGCCCGTAGTGCATCGTGTTGACCGACCTCGGACGCGGTCCAAGGGCAGGCCACCCCTGGCGTAGCGGCACCTCGTTCACATGCGGCCGCGGGTGGTCGTACTCACCGCCGTCGAGGCGGCACCTCAAGCGTCACAGCAGTTCCAACAAATGCAGGTCACTGACGTATTTGGCGATGATCGTCGGCGTGACGTGCGGAATGTCCTTGTCCGGACCAATCTTCGCGTCCTGTACCGCCGCACGGAACACGTCGGTGGGCGCGATCGACCCGCGGACCGGCCGTTCCGGCTTCTGATAGTTGTGCAGCAGCGGCAGCAGGGAGGCCTGCCGCTGACCGTCCGGCAGCGCCCGAAGCGCTGTCTCGAACCGCTGCAACCACTCGCCGTAGTCCCCGACTCGGCAGATGCTGCATCCTGCGATGGCTGGGTCGATCATCCAGTCGACGAACTCGTCGAATCCGATGCCATCGTCGTGCGGGTTCATCACGTGGTACGTCGCGAACCCGTCGCCGTTTTTTGCGCCCAACACGGCGACGGCTTCGGCGATGAACTCGACCGGCAAGCCGTCGTAGTGGGCGCGCCGCCGGTTACCGTCCGTGTCGAGCTCGTAGAACGAACCAGGCGCGATACCGGTGGCGGCCAGGCTCAGTATCGTGCGGGTGAACATGTCCGGCACGTTGAGCTGACCCGCCCAGCTGGTGTCGGCCAGGATCATGTCGCAGCGGAACACCGCGACCGGCAGGGCGCACAGGTCGTGGGCCTCGCGCAGCAGCACCTCGCCGGCCCACTTGCTGTTCGCATAACCGTTGGCGTAACCGTCGTCGATCTGGCGGGTGGGGCTGATCGCCCGGATGTCGGCGTCCTCGGTGAACTCCCCCGGCGCGATCCCGCCGCCCACCGCGATCGTCGAGGTGTAGGTGTAGGGCTTCATCTTGGTGGTCAGCGCAAGCCGGATCAGTTCGGCGGTGCCCAGCGCGTTCGGCCCGAATAGCTGGCTGTAGGGCAGTACGTGGTTAACCAGAGCCGCCGGGTCGACGATCACATCGACGGTGTCGGCCAGGCGCTGCCAGGTGCCGCGGGCCAGGCCTAGGTCTGCCTCGCCCTTGTCGCCAGCCAGCACTTCGAGGTGCTTTGCGGCCAGTTCCTGGTAGTGCCTCAACAGCTTCGGGTCGCCTTTAGGGTCGCCCAGGCCGAACGTGCTGTCCAACCGGGCGCGAGCGTCGTCGTCTGACTTCGCACGCACCAGGCAGATCACCTTGCCGTCGATCAGGGCCATCCGTTCCAGCCATTCCAGCGCCAGGTAGCGGCCCAGGAAGCCGGTGGCTCCGGTCAGCAGGACGGTGCGCACCTGGTCGCTGGGAGGCGGCAGGCTCACCGCCGCGGCCAATGTGCCTGCGTCAATGAACTTGTCCAGCGTGAGGTCGCCGGCGTGCACCTCGACCGCGTCTCGGCCATGCACCGACGCGAACGTGGGCCGCGTGGACCCGGGCTGACGCTCGGCCTCGATGTAGGCGGCCAGCGACTCCAGGTCGGTTGCCGGGCTGACGATGACGCCGACGGGCACCTCTACCCCGAAGATCTCCTGCAGCAGGTTGGCGAATGTCAATGCAGATAGCGAATCTCCACCGAGGTCGGTGAAGTGGGAGTCGGGGGACAGGTCGCTGCTCGCCGTGCCCAGCATCGCAGCCGCGGCCCGGCTCACCGTGTCCAGCACCGGGCCGTTCGCCCCGCTGCGGCGCAGCTCGGTCAGCTCGCTTGCCTCGCTCAAGGCCAGGTCGGCATAGAGCTGTTCGAGCCGCTCGCCGTAGTGCGCCTTCAGCTTCGGCCACGCCAGCTTGCGGATACCGGTCAACAGTCCGTTTTCCAGGGTGAACGGGGTGGTCTCGATGATGAAGTCGCGCGGCACCTCGTAGGACTGCAGCCCGGCCGCTTTCGCGACGTTCTGCAGCGAATCGGCGATGATCGGCTTCAGCGCCTCGACACCGTGCCCATCCAGTGCATCCGCGGTCGGCACCACCACGGCCAATAGGTAGGGGTGTGCGCTATTGCCGTAGACGTAGATCTGCCGCACCAGCGTGCTGTTGCCGAATACCGCCTCCAGCTTCGCGACGGTGACGAACTCGCCCTGCGCGAGCTTGAGCACGTTGTTGCGGCGGTCGACATAGCGGACCTGGTTCGGGGCGATCTCGGCCACCACGTCGCCGGTGCGGTAATAGCCGTCCTCGTCGAACACGCTGGCTGTGATCTCCGGGCGCCGGTAGTAGCCGGGGAACATGTTCTCCGTCTTGAGCAGCAACTCGCCCCGCGGCAGGGGCCGGTCGGTCGTGAAGTAACCCAGATCCGGTACGTCGACCAACTTGTAATCGAGGACCGGCGGGCGCTGCACTTCGCCGTCGAACAGCACCATCCCGGCTTCGGTGGAGCCGTAGCCGTCCAAGAGGTGCATCTCCAGCAGCGACTCGACCCAGGTCTTCAGCTCTGGAGAGATGGGCGCCGAGCCCGTCATCGCGAAGATGAAGCGCCCGCCCAGCAGATGCTCCCGCTGCTCGACCAGCACCTGAGCCTCGACCGCCGAGCGGTCGCGACCATCCGACTCGTCCGTCGTTGCCATCGTCGTCTGGCGGCGGTCCACCTCGCTCTGAAATTCGCCATACAGGGTCTCCCAGATGCGCGGCACAAAGTTCATCTCGGTGGGCCGCACCAGGGCCAGGTCTTCCAGGAGCGTCGACAGGTCGCTCTTGGCGGCGAAGTAGGCGGTGCCGCCGTTGCCGAGGGTGCCGTAGAGGATGCCGCGCCCCATGACGTGGCTCATCGGCATGAAGTTGAGGGTGATCGACGCCTCGGTCGGTCCGAACCAGTTCTTGGCCGACCGGCGGAACATCTTGCCGACGTTGCGCTGCGGGTACATCGCCCCCTTGGGGGCGCCGGTGCTGCCGGAGGTGTAGATCAGCAGGGCCAATGCGTCTTCGGCGAGGTCCGCAAGCGGCTGAGTGGGCAGCTCCGCGCCGCGTAGCAGGGCGTCGGCCAGCGTTTCGACCACCACACCGATATCCGCGAGGGCAGCAGCAGCGCCCTCCACGGCCTCGCGTTCGTCGTCGACCTGCGGGTGGTAGTCGAACACCACCAGCTTCCCGGGCGCGGCGGGTGCCCCGCGGATCAACTCGACGGCGTCAGTCAGCTGGTTCACGCTCGCGGCGATCACGGTGGGCTCGGTCTCGGTGACGATCGGCTGCAGCTGGGGGATGGCCGCGCTGGTCTGCAATGGCACCGACACCGCACCGATCTGACCGAGCGCCATGTCGATCGTCGTGTAATCCACGCTGTTGAAGCCCAGCA
>JALHRH010000166.1 GCA_022841565.1 Mycobacterium sp.
CAACTCATACCGGGTGAATCTTCGCGGACGATTGCGCCATCCGCTCGAGGCGCATCACACCGTCGGCGACCTCATCAAGGCTGTTAGCTGAGTTCGCAGGCCTCGCGGCGAGGGTGGGGGAGAAACCCGTCCAGCGCGATGACTGCGCCTGCTTCGGCAACGGCTCGGCACCTCTCGATTCCAGCGCCAGCATGATGTCAGCAGCCGGCCCAGACCCGCCAGGGTCGGGCTCCGGGCCGGCTGCCCGAGGGCAAGCTACGGGCGTGCCGCCGGGGCTGCCACCCTAGACGGCTTCCAGCAAAGGAACGTCGCTCGGCGTGATGTCTCCCAAGGTTCCGCAGACGTGGACACGCCCGTTGGCCGGATCAGTGGTGAGGCACACGATTGCGCATCGCCGGGCGTCGACGGCGGCGGCGATGACGCGTGATTTGTGCAGCAGGGAGACGCCGGTCTGCATAATGTGAGCGTCGGCTAGCTGGTCGGCATCGTAGGCGCCCGCTCCCGGCGCGACTAGCGATGACATCGCTTGCTCGACGACCGCGCGAGTTGCGTCGTCGGGCATGGCGATGTTGTTCCAGGAATCCACAGCGGTTTGCATCGCGTCGCAACTGTGGTGTCCGACAACGACTATCAGTGGAGTCTTGAGCGTGCCGACGGCGTACTCGATGGTGGCCAGCACGCCCGTGTCGACGACATGGCCCCAGGTGCGAACATCGATGAGCGAGCCGGAATTCTGGCCCAGCAGTTGCTCGCTGGCGATGTGGTCGTCTGAGCAACGAAACACCACTGCAAGGGGAGCGTGGCCCTCCGCGGGCGCGGTGGGGTGTGATCGCTGGGTCTGGGTGAACACGTGATTGCCTGCTTGAAGCAGCTGCAGGGCAATTGATGGATTTAACATGGCACTTCCTCTCATCGGTTGGTTAGGCGAAGTAATCGGGTCGGCTGACGTAGGTGTCGGTGACAAACATGACTCCGGGTGAGGACTCCAGCAGGCGGCGCAGCCCCGCCACCAGCGACTCGGTCTTGTCGTCCGGGACTACCGTGATCAGTAGTTCGAGGGCGGCTTGCTGGTTGAACAGCAACCGTCCTTGGTGATACCCGTGGTGACCGAGCCCCGAGACGCCGGAGACACTGGTGAATCCGGTGGCGCCGGCGGCCTTGAATTGTTCACGTACGGCGGAGACGTGTTCGCCGGCGACGACCACTTCAATCTTGGTCATCTTGGTTAAGCCGTTCAGCGGCATGGGATTCCTTCCTCGTCGGTGTGGTGTTGATCTTCGGTGGTTTCGGTGAGCTCCCAGCGTCGCCAGCCGCCGCGCGTCCAGCGCTGCCAGTCATCATCGGGGTGTTCGCGAGCGGCCAAGCCGACCCAATCGTTGCCGAAAAGATGCTGCAAGACGGGGTTGCGCTCAATGACATCGTCGATGCGTTGCAGCGGGGCCTGGACGATAGTCAGCAGTCGCACCGGTTCGTGTCCGAAAGAACGACCGTCGGTGATGGACTGTCGAGGAAGACCGAGTTGCAGATCGCCCCCATGGCCGGCGAGCACTCCCACTCCCCCGATCACGTTGTGCACGGTTTTGGTTCCGGCGCCAAAGATTTCGGGCGCCACGGTGGAAAAGTAGTACTGGCAGTTGATCCACTGGGCCACCACCATGGGCGCGGTGAGGATGGTCTCCAGCGCGGTACCGTCGGGGTCGACGGCCGCTTCATAAGAGTGCAGGAAGGTGCGACGCCCCAAGTCGATGCCACGCGTGACGTAACGAGGGGCGACGATGAAAGCAGCGTTGCCGGCCAGTCCCCACTCCGGGAAAACCTGTGCCCAGTCGGTAGATCTGCTGGCGACGTGGCCAGCGGCGCGCGACGCCGGAGAGCGCACCGGCGCTCCGGGTAGGGTTGGGCAGCGCTCGGCGGCCAGTTCCGCGCCTGCGATCGCCAGATCGGCGATGAGCTGGTCGACGTCGCGGCGGTGGCTAGCGGGAATCAAGTGGGTGTCCAGCACGTCGATGTGGTCGGTGGCCGTGTCGTGCTGCCCGGCGACAAACCAGGTGTCCGCCGGGATGGCTATTCCCACCTCACGCAGTTCGTTTCGTACATCGGCATTGTTGAGAATGGCTACCGCGGCGCGGGCGTTGGGCCCGCCGGCTTGTCCGCCGCAGGCACCGCAATCGAGCGCTGCCTGGTAGGGGTTGTTTTCGGTGGTGCTGCCATGACCGCATAGCACAACGAGGCGGGCGAAGTTGTCGGTCAGGCCCATGGTGGTCAGAGCGACTTGGGCGAAAAGGGCACGGTGCGCCAAGCCCACCGTGTCGTTGATCGTTAGCACGGACGGGGCCGCGGGTGCCAGTTGGTCTCGCAGCCGTCGACGCAAGGTGCCGCTGGTGGCTGGGCTAAACGTCTTGGCTGCTGCCCAGGGGCCCGCGGCCCAGCCGGTAGCCTCGGCGAGCACGAATGGGGCGACCAACGCTGCCTTGGCGGCGTGGAAGGCCGCCTCGGCTCCCGCCATGATCGAGCTGCCCGTGATGCGACGTCGTGCCGCACGGGCAGCGCGTGGGGCGGGCATTTCACGCACGTTGTGGTCGGGCTTGATCAGCACTGGGCACAGGTCGTTAGGCGCGCCGTCGAGCAGGTCGGTGAATCGGATGGCCAAGGCGAAAAAGCCGGCAAAGCCGAATGTTTCATAGCCGTCCAGTGCTTCGATGTGGCGGCGCAGACCCTCCGAACGGGTGTCGATGCAGCACACCAGCTGGGTCCGCGGACGCTTACCTAGGTCGGGGGGCGCGGTATGGTCAAGACCGCGTAGGAGGGCATTGCGGTAGTGCGCCTCATAGGCCTGTTGCCACACCAGGGGGCGGGCGCTGACGGGCAGCGCCGACAGCACCCGTGCCGCGGCGACGAGGTCATCATCATCGACGGAGTCGAGTCCCCAGCTGCGGGCAAGTGCCTCGGCCCGTTCGCGGGCTGAGACCTGGCGCAGCCGCGAATCGGCCGGGTCGGTGACTTGCACCGCGACGTTGCGACTGCGGAGCAGCACCGCCTCGTAGGTGAGTCGCATCGCGAGGTAATCGAGCAGATCCACGCCGGTGGTGTTGCCAGCGCACCAACGGATGTGGGCCGCAAACCCAGGCAGCCGAGTCAGATGCGCCTGCAGGTACGTGATGCGCTCGTGTTCACTAATACGCAGTTGCTGGAGCGCGGCAAGTGCGGCGTCCTCAGCGCGCTCGGGCAGCTTCCTCAACTCGGTACGCACGTCTGAACTAAGCGTGTGGTCGCCAGCGGCTAGCTTCCGCCATGCGTAATAGAAGCCGTGTTCATGGTCGGGCATCGGCCAAGCCGCTACGGGCGAACCGAAATAGGCTGCGCACCACTTGGCGGCTTGAGCGTCGATGAATTCGGCCGTGGGTGGATCCGACTGCTCGCTGAGCGTCACGTTGCGGCGCGCGGGCTCAGCGCCCACGCTGCCCTCGAGCAAGTCGGCGCGCATCAGCTCACCCGGAGTGAGGGTACGCCTCCCTAATCGCAAGGGCGGCCCATCGAACACGATGGGATAGCGCAGCCGCAGCGTCGAGTCCAGATCGGCGTCGGTGATCCGTCCCTGGCGGTACAGGTCGCGGAAGACCGTTTCGTCAAGCACACCGGTGATTCCATAGAGGTCGCCGGCGCGTCCTAGCGCCTGCTCGAAGGGCATCGCCTCGAGTCCGGCCAGGGGGTTGACCGCGATGAAAGTCTCCAGCGGGTAGTGGGTGGGCAGGACGCGCGCCGCGACGGTGACATCGCTGCGAAGTTGAGCGCGGCGTACTTCGATGGGGCAGTGCTCGGTTGCACTGGTCACTGATGGGCTCCTGTCAGTTGGCGAGAAAGGGGTCGGACAGTGGGCAGGCCGGCAGGTGCCGGCAGCGAAACGCGTTGGGGACGAACCGCCGTGATGTAGCCGGCGCTGAGCGCCCGCGCATACAACGCCTGCTGGGCACGTCCGACAAATCCGGTCGCCGGCGCTTGGCGCAGCAGCGCCAGGCCGGCAAGCAGTACCGCGATGCCGAGGATGGCAAGCGGCGCGGCCTTGGGTACAGCCACCGGAGGCAGGTCCGCCGAGAAGAACGAGGTGACCGCGCCGATGAGGCCGACGTAGGCAACCGCCGCTGCCAGCAACGCCGTGGCACCGGCCAGGAAAGCCGGTACGCTGGCACAGCGAGCGAGCCAGCCACCCAACGCCGCCGCCACCGTGGCCCACGCGAAGATCAGCAGTGCCGCCGCTGAGCCATGATCGACGTCGTGGCCTACCGGCAAGAGGGTGCTGGCGGCGACGAGCGCCGCGGCGGGCAGCACGATCGCCGCTAAAACGTTCGTCCACTGCCGGGTCGCGGTAAGGGACGGCGCCGGCGGACCAGCGGCCTTGCGCCGACGGTGGGCCACAGCCGAACCCGACGCCAAGAACAACGTCGCTTTGTAGAACCCGTGGCCTACCAGGTGAAACACCGCGGCGGCGGACAGCCCTAACCCGCAGGTCAAGATCATGAAGCCCATCTGCGCCATCGTGGAGTACACCAGCGAGCCTTTGATGTCAGGCTTGGTCAGCATTACCAGCGCGCCGTAGACCATGCTCAGCGTGCCCGCAGCGAAAGCCACGCCCATGGCCAAGCTCGAACCGCTCACTACGGGGCTGAGCCGCACCAACAGCACCCCGCCGGCGTTGACGACTCCGGCGTGCAGCAAAGCCGACACCGGTGTCGGGGCAGCCAGCGTGGCGGGCAGCCAGCGATGAAACGGTATCTGGGCCGACCGAGAAAGTGCAGCGACCACGATCAGGACCGCAATCGCCAGCGTGAGCGGTGTCGAAGGTTCGAACTTCTCCAAGCTCAGCGCGCTCAGCTCCACGTTGCCCCAGCGAGCCGTCATGAGCGCGACCGCACACCATAGTGCTGCGTCCCCGATCAGGAACGCCTTGGCCGTCCGCGCCACCCCGTCGCGCGCAGCGGGCAGTTCATGGAAGGTTGCGAGCAAGAAGCATAGGGCGGCGCCGGCCGCGCTCCAGCACACGGCCAATCCCAGCAGCGTCTCGGAGGTCATCAATCCTGCTGAGGCGGCGGTGAGCACCCCGGCACTCGCGGTGAACCAGCCCGACCGCGTGTCGCACGCCAGATAACGCACGGCAAATAGTTGGACAACCGTACTGACGCTGAATACCAGGAACAGCAACAAGGCGCTGAGCCGGTCCACGCTCAGCTCAGCTATCAGCGCGCCGCCACCAGATCGCCATGTCGCCGAAACTGGCTGGTGCATCGCGGCTTGAGCCCCGACCACGCACACAGCGACAAAGCCCGCGCCGGTGGACACCACACCCAGCCACCCGACCATCCGGCCACGGCGCGTACCTGCAATCGCTGCTACGAACGAGGCCAGGAGCGGAACGACCAACGCGAAGACCAACAGAGTGCTCACTGATCGTAATCCCTTCCCCGGAAGCCATCTGATGCGTTCATACGAAGGATATTACATGTTTTAAACTACGCTTGTCAAAACATACGAAACACTCTTCGTTTGTACGCAACTTAGTCAGCCCAGCCCACCCCGCCCCGCCAGCAAAAGTGGCTGAAAAGCGGGTTTCCCCCGGATTAGCGCCAGCAACGGCCGCTTCGACGCCAGCACCAACCTGGTTGCTCGCGGCCTTCCTCGGTACGCCCTACCTCAATCGCGGGACGGGTCGTCAATCATCGAGTACGGAGTCAAAGGCTCTCTCAGGCAACGCTGCGCCAATGTCGACCCGGTCTAGTCCCGCGAGCTGACGCCAGCAGGAGATCGCACTGCGGGTCAACTCTGCGAATCCTTGTGACGCAGCGCTTCCCGTGGCGAACGCATGAGCGCGTAGGGCACTGCCAGTCACTGCGTCCAGCGTGCCCTGATGCTGATCGCCTGCAAGCGCAAGTGATTCGTACGCAGCTTCCAACGCGTAGGCACCCGCCCGGTACGAGACCGAGCCGTAAGTGCGAGCTGCCGTTAGAGTGTCTTCATACTGGCGTTGCCAGTCGGCTCGCACCACGACCCCTCGAGCAGCTCGCCGATGCAGTTCAGCGACGTCGCAAATAGCTTTGATTACAGTGAGTTTCGCGTATCGAACCACGCCCCACTGCGGATTTGCCAACAACTCGGCAACCCAAGCGTGGACAACGTAGCGATCTACATTCGCGGTCCCCACCGTCCGCCAGCCAAGATCGAGGGCCAGCAGGCTGTCCTCGGGCGACAAGTAGCCGCCGGGACCAGCGAGCAGGTCGTTGCACGACTGCACGAAAGCGGCTAGCGGCCGGGCGGAGCAGGCAGGAAAATCCGAAATTCGTGCATCACCGTTGATGTAGGAGATGACGTTCATGGCGCATCCTTTGCCCGAACCCGGCTGGTGTGACCCCTTGGCCAACCTCAGCGGATTTGTGATGCGTTCCAGGTCCATCGTTCACCCCCTCAGCGAACAGCCTCAGGCGAAGTTTACATAACGAATTTTTGTTCGTCAATTAGATCCTGGCCCTGGGCCGAAAGCCGGTCCGGACCTGGGGTGCGGGTAACCGCTAGCTGGGGTGCTCGCCGAAGCGAACAAAGGTCACAAGGGCGACGGTGACCAGTGCGGTGGCTGCGCCGTAGTACAACGTCTCTCGGGCGTCGGCCACCAGCATTCGTTCGAGGAATTTGTTTGCCAAGACGAGGACGAGTACGTGGACGATGGGACGTTTGAGATCGCTCAGGTTGTGCACCGATAACCAGGCAGGCACCTGAATGTCTCCGACGAAAAGCTTGTAGAGCCCGAGGGACACTATCACCTGCACAGTCGCAACCAGGAACAGGTCGACAACCTCAAGCAGACTGATGACCGACGCATCTTGGCGCCAGCCGCCCTTCACCAACACAACAACGAGTAGCGCTGCTCGCGCAAGCGCCCAAGCAAGGGTTACGAGAGCCGTTACGCCCAACCCCCAAGCGGCGACGACGATGATGAAGCGCAGACGCTCAAAGACGGCACGCATTGCGTCACAACAAGTTAAGGGGGCGCGACATAGGCAGGATGGGCCCGTACAACGTTGGCGAGCAAGTCACTGGACCCAGCACTGCCTTCGACGCGGCGTCAACGTTCTTCATCGGAATGATATTACACGTTTTGGACTACGTATGATGCAGTTCGTACACGAGATGGCGATGGCGAAGGTCCGCATGACATGGACTTGACTCGGACGCCGCTGCGGATGGGCAATCCCTGCCTACGCCACCTGCAAAGTCGATCATCGTTCGTCCCCGCCAGCACCGGCCGGACCAACCTCACCGCGGCACCGACGCGCACGCCGGGGCATCCGGTCACCTACACCCACCGCGAGCTGTTGCGCTTCGCCGGCCGCGCCGCCGGATGCGGCTGGGATGTCGCCGGATTCATGAGGGCGATCGTGCTGCAGGGTGTGACGCGAGGAACGACTCAACGGCTTGTCGATATAGCTCCGGCGCTTCGTCGTGCACCAGATGACCCGCTGCGGGAACGCACAAATATTCCGTTGGACAGTCAGTTTCGGTCATCTCGCGCATCTGGCCGGGTGGCGTGACGGTATTTCCGGCCTCGATCAGCAGCGTCGGTGCGCGCACGGCATGCCATTGTGCCCAGTAGTCACGGGTGCCCCACTCTGCAGCGATCTCAATCCATCTCGAAGTGCGCCCGTGCAACCTCCAACCCCTGTCGGTCCGGTCGAATGCCTCTAAGAAGTACCGCCCGGCGACCGGTCCGAATGCGGCGAATATCTGGTCGGACGAGTCAAATTCAACCGGCAACGCGTGCAGCCACGGCTCCCATGGGCCGGTGGTCCGCCCGACGAAATCGGGCGCCATGTCCTCCACCACTAGCGCACTCACCAGCTCGGGCCGCTCAGCGGCAAGGCACCAGGAGTGCAGGCCCCCCATTGAGTGCCCGATGAGAACTACCGGAGCGCCCAGTGCGCTGATCGCGTCGCCGAGGTCGGCGACGAAACGTTCGGTGCTGATCGGAAAGGGGTCGTCGACGTCACGGCCACGGTGCCAGGGAGCGTCGTAGGTGTACACCGCGCCCAGGCGAGTGAGCCAGGGCAACTGTCGGGGCCAGGTGGTGCCCCGGCCCATCAGTCCATGCACCAGGACCAAGGGCCGACCCGCCCCACCGCGATGGGTCAACAGATCGGTGGGCATGCCCGGCACGGTAGCCTAGCCCCATGCCAGTGGTGAAGATCAATGCAATCTCGGTGCCCCCGGGCGCTGGCCCCGAACTGGAAAAACGTTTCGCCCATCGCGCGCACGCGGTAGACAACCAACCCGGCTTTCTCGGCTTTCAGCTGCTGCGTCCGGTCAAGGGTGAAGACCGTTACTTTGTGGTGACACATTGGGAGTCTGATGAAGCGTTCCAGGTCTGGGCGAACGGACCCGCGAAAGATGCCCATGCCGGTGAGCGTGCCAACCCCGTGGCTAGCGGCGCGTCGCTCCTGGAATTCGAGGTTGTGCTCGACGTTGCCGGGAACACTCGGGCTGGGTAGGCGGCGCGTGCAGCGCCGGGGACTGGCGTTGAGCGCCGCAGCCGCACTGGTGGTGACGCTCACTCCAGGTTGCTCCTCGTCGCCCACCCCGTCGGCAAACGCGGCGAACGTGGGTCACCGGATCGACACCACCACTCCCCCGGGTCTGCGGGCCCAGCAGACCATCGACATGCTGAACTCCGACTGGCCTATCGGTTCGGTCGGAGTTCGCACCCTGGCGGCTGCCGACAAGGTCGACTCGGTGGAGTCCACCATGGAAAGTTTGTGGTGGGATCGGCCGTTCACCCTGAACTCGGTGTTCATCGGGGCCAACGTGGCCACGCTTCAACTGATCTCCTCCTACGGCGCGCGCCAAGACGTCCGGATCCACACCAACGACATCGGCGAGGTCGACCGGTTCGATCTCGACACCCAACCACCACCACCGATCAACGCCTGGCCGGATGTGGACGCGGTGCTGAGCACGACCGGCGCCCGCTACTCCTACCAGGCGGCGAAGGTCGACAACGGTCAGTGCCAGCGGGTGGCAGGCGCGAACACCACCCAACCCCTGCCGTTGGCCTCAATTTTCAAGTTGTACGTGCTGCATGCTGTGGCTACAGCGGTCAAGAACGGGACGGTGTCCTGGGAGGACCAGTTGACGGTGACGGCCAAGGGCAAGGCCGTCGGATCGTCTGGTTTGGAACTAGCGCCCGGCGACCATGTCTCGGTCCGCAGGGCCGCCGAGAAGATGATCGCGACCAGCGACAACATGGCCACCGACATGCTGATCGAGCGAGTGGGAACACGCGCCGTCGAGCAGGCTATGGTTACCGCCGGTCACCACGATCCGGCCAGCATGACTCCCTTCCCCACCATGTACGAGTTGTTCTCTATCGGCTGGGGCCAGCCCGATGTGCGTGAGCGGTGGAAGAACGCTTCACAGCAAGAGCGGGCGGCGCTGCTGGAGCAGGCGAATTCCAGTGACTACCAACCTGATCCATTTCGCGCGCACACACCAGCCTCAGTCTACGGCGCCGAGTGGTACGGCAACGCCGAGGATATCTGCCGGGTACATGTGGCGTTGCAGGCCGACGCCGTCGGCGCGGCAACGCCGGTCCGAGAGATCCTGTCGGCCGTTGCGGGCATTCGGTTGGACCGTGCGGTGTGGCCATATATCGGCGCCAAAGCCGGTGGGCTGCCCGGAGACCTGACCTTCAGCTGGTACGCCGTCGACAAGACCGGGCAACCGTGGGTGGTCAGTTTTCAGCTCAACTGGCCGCGCGACCACGGGCCGACGGTGACCAGTTGGATGCTGAAAGTCGCCCAGCAGGTCTTCGCGCTGGTAGCGCCCCGCTGATTAGAGGCGCAGCGTCCAGCCCCGGCCGCGATGGTGCAGAACGGTGTGGCTGACGGGAGCAACGTCGATGCGCCAGAACGACTTCGGCGGCGCGTCCAGAGCAACCAAGATCGCCGCCCTGACCACTGCCGGGTGCGTGACAGCCACCGTCCGAACAAGGCGGTCGGCTTGCGACCTCAGCCACCCGGCGACCCGGTCGACGAGGCTTGCGACGGACTCGCCACCGTGCGGCGCCGCAGCGGGATCCGTCAGCCAGCTCCGCAGGTCGGCGGGCGGGATGTTCTGCAGCTCAAGCCCGCGCCATCGTCCGCAATCCAGGTCAGCCAACTGCGGCTCGGTGCTGGCCCGCAGACCCAACAATTCCGCGGTTTGCCGGGTCCGCCGTTCGGGTCCGGCAAGTGCCCAAGCGTCGCTGTTCAAGCGCCCGACCTGACGGCGACCGATATCGGTGAGCGGTTCGTCGGCAGGAAAGCGCCCGGCCGCCATCGCGTCGGTCATCGCGTGCGAGATCAACGTGAGCCGGGTTGCCGGCGGGGTCACGCCCCTACGCTCTGTGTCCTTGTGCCATCGGCCAGTAGCCGCCCGGCCAGCACCCCGAAGACCAGTCCGAGGCCCGTCCACAGCACCAACTGGGTACCCAGCGACACCAGCCTGAATTCATAGAGATCGCCGGCGGGAAAGCCTGGTGGCACCTCGGCCACGTTCGGCAAAGCCAGCATGACGACCACTATCGCCACCCCGTAGGCGCCGGCCGCAAGCAGTCGGGCGGTGAACGCGTCGAAACGACCCGCCAGGCGCCGTGCCAGCCAGAGGGCGGTCACCGTCAGCCCGACGGAAGCCAGCACCATCACCAGGTACCACTCGGTCCGCGATCCGATGGTGTCCGCCTGACCGACCGCAGGTGGATTCGGCGGGTACTTCAGAAACGGAACCAGATACACCGTGAGAAACGTTGTAGCCGACAAGAGAATTGAAAGCTGCTGTGGCGCAACGTGTTCCGATCGTGGCCGGTAGACGCAGAACAGTACCGCGAACAACACGCCCATCGCGATGCCGAAAATCAATACGCCGAACCCCAATCCGGCGTTGCCCTGGACACCGCGGGAGAACAGCTCCGCGCCGTGCTCGTGCACGCCCGGTGCGTGCGCCGCTTCGCTACGAGCTTCTTCGAACTCGATCGCACGGCCTATCACGGGTTCGGCGAACAGCCTGGCGAATAAGAACGCCAGCGCGGCACCGACCGCACCCGCGAGCACGCCGCGCGCAATCAGACGCTTCTCCACGATTGCGGTCAGTGGCAGGGGAAGCCGAGCAAATGCCTTGCGTCGTGGAAAAATTCGTGCACGTGGGTATCGCTGCCGAACACCGATACGGCACCCTGGTCGATGCCGACGAAGTACATTGCCAACAGCGCCAGGAAGGCGGTCGCCGCCAACCAAAGCGCTGCATTGGCTGTCGACAGGTCAACGGATGCGACCTGGGCCGTCTGGGAATTCGCCACCATCACTCCTTCTAGGGGTTCCGAGTGCCGCTTGGATGCCTGTGATCAAGCGACGGCGGGCGCCGGGTCTAACGTCGGTCAGTGCCGACCGCGCGTTATCCCGACGTGCCCGGACCACCCGCACCGGCCTTGGCCAGGTCTGGCTCGGCCGGGGGCCTGCGCGTGCCGACGAAGGTGAAGACCGCATCCTCACCGCTGCCCTCGCCGTCCCAGTTGTCGACGTCGACGGTGACGACCTGCCCCGGACCGACCTCCTCGAAGAGGATCTTCTCCGAGAGCTGATCTTCGATCTCGCGCTGGATGGTGCGTCGCAAGGGACGGGCACCCAGCACCGGGTCGAAACCGCGCTTGGCCAGCAGTGCCTTGGCCTTGTCGGTCAGCTCCATGGTCATGTCCTTGGCCTTGAGCTGCTTGCCGACGCGGTCGATCATCAGGTCGACCATCTGAATGATCTCGTCGCGGGTCAGCTGGTGGAAGACGATGATGTCGTCGATGCGGTTGAGGAACTCCGGGCGGAAGTGCTTCTTCAGCTCGTCGTTGACTTTTTGCTTCATCCGCTCGTAGTCGTTCGCACCGCCGCCCTGGGTGAACCCGAGGCCAACCGGCTTGGAAATGTCGGAGGTCCCCAAGTTCGACGTGAAGATCAGCACGGTGTTCTTGAAGTCGACCGTGCGACCCTGCCCATCGGTGAGTCGGCCGTCCTCGAGAACCTGCAACAGGCTGTTGTAGATCTCCTGGTGCGCCTTCTCGATCTCGTCGAACAACACCACCGAGAACGGCTTGCGCCGTACCTTCTCGGTGAGCTGACCGCCCTCTTCGTAGCCGACATAGCCCGGAGGCGCACCGAACAGCCGCGAC
>JALHRH010000167.1 GCA_022841565.1 Mycobacterium sp.
CGCGGTGTTGGGTGAGGTGGCGAGGGCATCCGTCACACTCATCGTGCCGCGATAGTTGCCGGCGTTGATCACACACCAGGTGTCCTTCGGGCATCCCTTGGCGCCACCGCTGCCCAGGCCCTTGCCCTGGAAGCGGGGCGGAACGTCGAGCTGGGCGTTGATGCCCATACCCATGTCGAGCGCGGCGGCCGTCGTAAAGATCTTGAAAATCGACCCGGCACCGTCGCCGACCAGGGAGAACGGCTGCGGGCGCATGGTTTCGCCGGCCTCGATGTCCAACCCGTACTTGCGGTTGCTGGCCATCGCTACCACTTTGTGCGATGTCTTGCCGGGCAAGATCACGCTCATCACGCTCGAGATGCCACTGAGCGTCGGGGGAGCGAACTTGTCGATGGCCGACTTGACCGGAATCTGGACGTCCGGATCCAACGTGGTGCGGATCAGGTAACCGCCCCGGGCCACCTGTTCCTTACTGATCCCCGCGCGCGAGAGGTACTCCTGGACGTAGTCGCAGAAAAAGGCCCGATCGCCGGCCGCGATGCAGCCCCGCGGCAGTTCGTTGGGCTGCGCCAGGATCCCCAGTGGCTGGGTCTTGGCCGCGCGCAAGGCATCTGCTTCGTTGGGGATGTTCTCGATCATGGTGTCCAGCACGACGTTCCGCCGGGCCAACGCACCCACGGGGTTCGTGTAGGGGTTGAGCGCACTGGTCGACTGCACCATGCCCGCCAGCAGGGCCGCCTGCTGCCAGTTCAGGTCGATCGCATTGACGCCAAAGTAGGTCTGCGCGGCGTCCTGAATGCCGAACGAGTTGTTCCCGAACGAGACCAGGTTCAGATAGCGGGTGAGAATCTCCGGCTTGGTGAAGGTCTTGTCCAGCGTGAGCGCCATCCGGATCTCGCGCAGCTTGCGCGCCGGGGTGGTCTCAACGGCCGCGCGCTTCTCCGCGTCGGTCTGCGCTGTGACCAGCAATTGGTAGTTCTTGATGTATTGCTGCTCGATGGTCGAACCGCCGCGGGTCTCGACGTCGCCGGACGCGTAGCCGGCAAGACCGGTCAAGGTGCCCTTCCAGTCGACACCATTGTGATCGGCGAACCGCTTGTCCTCGATCGACACGATCGCCAGCTTCATGGTGTTGGCGATCTTGTCGGACGGCACCTCGAAACGGCGCTGGGAGTACAGCCACGCGATCGTGTTGCCCTTGGCGTCGACCATCGTCGACACCGCCGGCACCTGCCCCTCGAGCAGTTGGGCCGAACCGTTGGCGACGACCTCGGAAGCGCGGTTGGACATCAGCCCGACGCCACCGGCGAGTGGGAACATCAGCGCGGTGGCAACCACGCTGGCGAGCAGACAGAAGCCGGCAAGCTTGAGCAGCGTGAGTGCGACCGGAGGGCGCTCGGACATGCGTACTACAGTAGCGATCTCCCGTCCGGCCCAGCGCCCGTGCGGCCGGAAAGAATTTCTTTAGCAGCTGTCTAGCCGCTCCGCCGGCGTCGGCGGACGCCGCAGACGCGCGACAGCACTGGTCAGAGCACCAAAACAGGACAAGCCCAGCCCGTTTTCCCCGGCCGATTCCCCACAAGACGGCACGCACGTCCCAGAAAAAGCGTTATCGGACTGTTGCGCAATTGCTACTTGAACACCTAACTTAGATAGGCACTGAGATTCAGGTAACACCGATGCGCACATTGTGGCTGAAATCGCAATCATCGGCTGGCACCCGAAGGAGGGCGGCCGCTGGCGGCGGCGGCCGGAAGGAAGGGATCAGCTCGTGTCAGGAACACGCCCCGGCGCACGAAGGACAAACCTCACGTCCACCGGTAACTTGCTTCGCAGCGTCGAGGCCGAGGAGCGCATCACCTGGGTGTCGCAGGCGCTATGCCGAACGACAGACCCCGACGAGCTGTTCGTACGCGGAGCCGCCCAGCGCAAGGCCGCTGTCATCTGCCGGCACTGCCCGGTCATGCAGGAATGTGCCGCGGATGCGCTGGACAACAAGGTCGAATTCGGCGTTTGGGGCGGTATGACGGAGCGTCAGCGCCGGGCACTGCTCAAGCAGCATCCCGAAGTGGTCTCCTGGTCGGACTACCTGGACAAGCGCAAACGCCGCAATATCATCTGACCAGCCTCTCGCTAACAGTCTCGCGTCCGCTCGGCGGTGGGTTTCTCATTGCGTTGTCATAGGGCTTACCTGGCCGTGTCGTGGCTTGTCTGCGTTGTGGCTGGCCAGCGCCGCAATGTTCGACGGCGACCACTGCCTTTAACTGATCGTCGCTAGATCGTCATCGAACAGGCCCGGTGGTGAGGCGTGACCCGGACCTTTTGGCCCCGGCGTGGCCTTTGGGCCCGGCGTGGCAGGCGGCTTCCGGATGACTGCCCATCATTACTTTATTGTTACAGCTTAGCTGACCGTAGTATCTATAGCGCTGTATTCGCGCAGGTCAACGGGTCTTTTGAGACTGTAGGTACAAATGTTGTTCGTGGGCGCCATTGCATCGGCGTCAAATAACGGACCGACCCCAAGTTGTCGCCGCAGGTCAACGACCGATTACGCGGATGTGATCTGGTCAGCCAGGGCACGCAGCGCTTCGAGATCCGAAACGTCGAACGGCAACGAGGGCACGCCGATCACCGGCACGTGTGGGTGAGCCCCGGTGAACCGGGAGAGCAACCGGATCTCCCGCTTCGCCGTCTGGCCGCGGTCGGCATGGATGTGCAGCACGGCAGAGGCCAGGGACGCGGTCTCGGAATCGCTGGATTCGAGCTTCTCGTTGGCATCGATGGCTCGCTCGACCGGTAGCGAGCACAACGGCGGATGGGTGCGGTTCAAGACCAGCCCAGCCAGCGGCATTCCCTCTTGGGACAGTCGGTCAACGAAGAACGCCGCTTCGCGCAATGCGTCGGGCTCGGCGGCCGACACGACCACGAACTGGGTGCCGCGTCGCTTCAGCAACGCGTAGGTGCGATCGGCCTTCTCCCGGAAGCCGCCGAACGTCGCGTCCAGCGATTGCACGAACGCCGCCGCGTCGCCCAACATCTGCGAGCCCAGGATCGTCGACATCGCCTTCATAGCGAGACCCATCGCCCCGGTGACCAGCCGCCCGATGCCCCTGCCGGGGGCCAGTAGCAGCCGCCACAGGCGGCTGTCCATGAAGCTGCCCAGGCGCTTTGGGGCGTCGAGGAAGTCCAGTGCGTTGCGTGACGGCGGTGTGTCGACCACGACCAGGTCCCACCGGTCCTGCGCCAGCAATTGGCCCAGCTTCTCCATGGCCATGTATTCCTGAGTGCCGGCCAGTGACGTGGCGACGGTCTGGTAGAACTGGTTGTCCAAAATCGATTGTGCCCGATCGGATCCCGAGTACTGGACCACCATCTCGTCGAAGGTGCGGCGCATGTCGAGCATCATTGCGTGTAGTTCGCCAGGCACCTCCGGGGCCAGCGGGACACGTTGCGGCGTGTTGCCAAGGTCGTTGACTCCCAACGCTTGTGCGAGTCGCTTGGCCGGGTCGATCGTCAAAACGACCACGATGCGCCCATATTCGGCGGCGCGCAGCGCGATCGCCGCGGCGGTGGTGGTCTTGCCGACACCACCTGCGCCGCAGCACACCACCACGCGGTTGGTCGTGTCGGCCAGAATCGCGGCCATATCAAGGGTTTCCGGCTTATGTGCCTGTGTCATAATCACCGAACTCCCTGTTGGGCAAGTACTTCCGACAGTTCATAGAGGCTGCCGAGGTCGACACCATCGGAGATCGCCGGCAATTCCAGCCGCGGCACGTGCAGCGATTCCAGTTGCTGCGCGCTCTCCGAGCGCGCGCTGATCCGGGTGGCGTGCTCGATGGTCTCGGTCAGCAGTCCCGCGAAATCGGCGTCTTCGAGCTCGATCCCGGCCATCGCCAACCCGGAACGCACGGCGTCGGCGTCCACCACACCCTCGGCGGCCTTCGCCAGGTCGTCGTTGTCGAGATAGGCCGGAATATTGCGATTCACGATCACGCTGCCGATCGGCAGTTCCATCTCGGCGAGTTCCTCGATCGCCTCCAGGGTTTCCTGCACCGGCAGCGCCTCCAGCAGCGTCACCAGATGGATGGCGGTCTGGTCGGAGTGCAGCAGCTTGACCACGCCTTCGGCCTGCGAATGCACCGGTCCGCCCTTGGCGAGGTCCGACACGGCCTTGGTGACGTCCAGGAAGCGGGCGATACGGCCGGTCGGGGGTGCGTCGACAACGATCGCGTCATAGACCGGCAGCCGATTCTTGTCGACCCGGATCACCGTCTCCTTGATCTTCCCGGTGAGCAGCACGTCGCGCAGACCGGGCGCGATAGTCGTCGCGAACTCGATGGCACCGATGCGGCGCATCGCCCGACCCGCGATGCCCAGGTTGTAGAACATGTCGAGGTATTCCAGGAAGGCGGCTTCGATGTCGATGGCCAGTGCATTGACTTTGCCGCCGCGTTCGGCGGTCGCGATCTTGATTTCCTGGTAAGGCAGCGGCGGGACGTCGAAAAGTTGCGCAATCCCTTGGCGCCCTTCGACTTCCACCAGCAGCACTTTGCGCCCGCCGGCGGCCAGGGTCAGCGCCAGCGCGGCCGCGACCGTCGACTTACCGGTACCACCCTTGCCGGTCACGAAATGGAGGCGGGCCTTGGACAACCGCGAGGGCCATCCGGCGGGACTACCGCCGCTCGATGTGTTTGCCACCATCGCATGCTAGCCGCTGCCGATTCCCGGTTAAGCTCGCGACCATGACCCAACCCACCACATGGGAGTACGCGACGATTCCGCTACTCACCCACGCCACTAAACAGATCCTCGACCAGTGGGGCGCCGACGGCTGGGAATTGGTGTCGGTGCTGCCGGGCCCCACCGGAGAGCAGCACGTCGCCTACCTGAAACGCCCCAAGTAACGGCGCGGGTCCGATGAGCGCGAAAGCCCGCCTCAAGGAACTCGGCCTGACTCTTCCGCAGGTGGTGGCGCCGCTGGCGGCCTACGTGCCCGCGGTACGCACCGGAAACCTCGTCTACACCGCCGGTCAGTTGCCGTTTGTGGACGGCAAGTTGGATTCCACCGGCAAGGTCGGCGCCGATGTCGCCCCTGACGTGGGCAAGGCGCTGGCGCGGGTGTGCGCCCTCAACGCGCTCGCCGCCGTGGATGCACTGGTGGGCCTGGACTCGGTGACCCAGGTGGTCAAGGTGGTGGGGTTCGTCGCCTCCGCGCCGGGCTTTCACGGTCAGCCCGGCGTCATCAACGGGGCCTCCGAACTGCTCGCCGAGGTGTTCGGTGACCACGGAATGCACGCGCGCTCGGCGGTTGGGGTGGCCGAGCTACCGCTGGACGCGCCGGTGGAAGTCGAAGTGATCGTGGAGGTCGGGTAACGGCAGATGCCCCAGTCAGCCCAAGACGCGCTGGGCCATCCCGCCTACGCTCAGCTGCGGTCGGTCACCGACACCGCCTCGGTATTGCTGTGCGACAACCCTGGCCTGATGACGCTGGAGGGCACCAATACCTGGGTGCTTCGCGGTCCGCGCAGTGACGAGTTGGTGATCGTGGACCCCGGACCCGACGACGACGACCACATCGCGCGGGTTGCCGGGCTGGGCCGTATCGCCCTGGTGCTGATCAGTCACAGGCACGGAGACCACACCGATGGCATCGACAAGCTGGTCGAGCGGACCGGGGCGACGGTGCGTTCGGCGGGCAGCGGGTTCTTGCGCGGGTTCGGCGGCGAGCTGGTCGACGGCGAAGTGATCGACGCGGCCGGCCTGAGGATCACAGTAATGTCCACACCCGGCCACACCGCCGATTCGTTGTCGTTCGTGCTTGACGACGCGGTGCTGACCGCCGACACGGTGCTGGGTCGTGGCACCACCGTGATGGACAAAGAAGACGGCAATTTGACCGCCTACCTGGAATCACTGCGGCGGCTGCGCGGGTTGGGACGGCGGGCCATGTTGCCCGGACACGGGCCGGAGCTGCCGGATCTGGACGCTGTCACGCAGGGGTACCTGGCGCACCGACACGAGCGGCTGCAACAGGTGCGCTCAGCCCTGCGGGAGCTCGGCGACGATGCGAGCGCGCGTCAGGTCGTCGAACACGTCTATACCGACGTCGAGGAGACGCTCTGGGATGCGGCCGAGTGGTCGGTGCAGGTGCAGCTGGACTACCTGCGGGCTTAGCGTGCTCGGGGTGGGATTCTCGCTCGGTTGCGCCCGCGCTGCGCGCGCGCTTACCTCGCTCGGCGGGCCAGTCGCTCGGAGTCCGAGATCAGCACGCTCTTACCCTCCAGACGAATCCAGCCGCGGTGCGCAAAGTCAGCCAGCGCTTTGTTGACCGTCTCCCGGGAAGCGCCCACCAGCTGAGCGATCTCCTCTTGCGTCAGGTCGTGGGTGACCCGCATCGCCCCACCCTCCTGAGTGCCGAAACGCTGCGCGAGCTGCAGCAGCTGCTTGGCCACCCGGCCGGGGACGTCGGTGAAGATCAGGTCCGCCAGGTTGTTGTTGGTGCGACGCAGTCGGCGGGCCAGGACCCGCAGCAGCTGCTCGGCGATCTCCGGGCGGTCAGCGATCCATGCCCGCAGTGCATCGCGGTCCATCGACACCGCACGCACCTCGGTGATCGTCGTCGCGCTGGACGTGCGTGGTCCGGGGTCGAAGATCGACAGCTCACCGAACATGTCCGACGGGCCCATGATGGTCAGCAGGTTCTCCCGGCCATCGGGTGAACGACGACCGATCTTCACCTTGCCCGCGATAATGATGTACAGCCGGTCGCCCGGTTCGCCTTCAGCGAAAACGGTGTGTCCGCGGGGGAAGTCGACAGGCTGCAACTGCTTGGTCAGTGCGGCTACTGCGCTGGGCTCAACCCCTTGGAAGATTCCGGCCCTTGCCAGGATCTCGTCCACGTTGCCTCTTCTTGCCTCTTCAGTCTCGAACGAAGTTGATACGGGCAGGCCAACCTGTGACGGCCGACACGAGTCTAAACGTAGGCCAAACGGTGCGGCCTGCCAACGCTACACACGATTAACGTGTCGGGTCACCGTAAATTGCGTGTTGGCGCGATAGCGCCCTTCCCAGCTAGCCCCGATGCGGGTGGGTAGGCCCGATTCGATACGCCCGACAATGTCAGCGGCAAAGAATGTCTCGGCGTGATGTCTTCCGGTGAGCGCTCTGGGCTGCGGTGCGGCTGCGAGTAAGAGGGCCTGACGGCGGTGCAGCAGTTCCAGCGCTTCCGGCATGCCCTCCCGGGCCAGCGTGCGGACGTCGACGGCTTCGGCGTGGTCGAGAAATTCAGCGACGTCCGAGGCGCTCACGGTGTCATCGGCGAGCGATTTTTCCAGTCGCCCGAGCCCCAGCGTCGCCAGCATCAGCAACGCCGGGATGCAGGCCACCAGCAACCACAACACAAAACGAGTAAACATGCCCAAGGTCTCAGCCAGATCACGAAATCAGTACTCTGTCGTAGGTGTCAGCGGCTAAATCGTCCGGGCGTAACACCGCACAGCCGGCCCCGCCCCTTCCCCGCAGGGAAAACGCGGTCGCCAAGCGCTTCGCCACCGAGACCCGCACCGGGTTGGTGCGCCGGGCGCGCAGAATGAATCGGACTCTGGCGCAAGCTTTTCCGCATGTCTACTGCGAGCTGGACTTCACCTCGCCACTCGAACTCGCGGTCGCGACCATACTTTCGGCGCAGAGCACCGACAAGCGGGTGAATCTCACCACGCCGGCACTATTCGCGAAATATCGGACGGCATTGGATTACGCGCAGGCCGATCGTGAAGAGCTGGAGACCCTGATTCGTCCCACCGGCTTCTTTCGCAACAAGGCGACCTCACTCATCGGGCTCGGACAGGCGCTGGTCGAGCGGTTCGACGGCGAGGTTCCCAACACCATGGCCGAGTTGGTGACGCTGCCCGGGGTAGGGCGCAAGACCGCCAACGTCATCCTGGGCAACGCCTTCGGCATCCCCGGCATCACCGTCGACACCCATTTCGGGCGGCTGGTGCGTCGGTGGTGCTGGACCGCGGAGGAAGACCCGGTCAAGGTGGAGCACGCCGTGGGCGAATTGATCGAACGCAAGGAATGGACATTGCTCAGCCATCGGGTGATTTTCCACGGCCGCCGGGTGTGCCATGCCCGTAGACCGGCGTGCGGTGTGTGCGTCCTGGCCAACGACTGCCCGTCTTACGGCCTGGGGCCTACCGAACCATTGCTGGCCGCGCCATTGGTCCAGGGCCCGGAGACCGACCACCTGTTGGCCCTGGCCGGGTTGTAACCGCGCTCGGCATGAAGGGGCTCACCGGTGCCGCCCGCTGGACCATCGCGGTCCTGGCGGTGGTGGCCGCGTTGGTGGTGGCGCTGGTGGCTCAACTGCGTGACGACAGCGTTCCGCAGACGACCAGCCGACTGCCCGCCGGACGGGAGCATCGGGATGCCGACACTGCCGAGGCGCTGGCCGGGCTGCGGCAGCGGGCCGACCTGGCGCCTTGTCCGGCTACGGGGAACGGACAGCGCGTGGCGGCCCTGCGCGGGGTGGTGGTGGAGTGCGCCGCCGACGGCGCCGCGGTCGACGTGGCGGAGGCGCTGGCGGGACGACGGGTGGTGATCAACTTGTGGGCATACTGGTGTGGGCCCTGTGCTGCCGAATTGCCGGCGATGGCCGAGTATCAACGTCGGGTGGGGTCCGACGTGATGGTGCTGACGGTGCATCAAGACGAGAATGAGACGGCCGCCCTGCTGCGCTTGGCGGAGCTGGGCGTTCATTTGCCGACGTTGCAGGACGGCAGCCGACGGGTGGCGGCGGCGCTGCGGGTGGCAAACGTGATGCCCGCGACGGTGGTGTTGCGGTCGGACGGTAGCGTTGCGCAGACCCTGCCGCGGGCCTTCGACAGTGCCGACGAGATTGCTGCCGCGGTCGGGGAGTGAGGCGGGGTGAGCGAATCAGATGAGGTGCCGGTGACTGCTGCGGGTACCGCGCGCGAGCGGGGGACGTTCGCCCTGACCCCTGATGCCGGCCCGGCCTGGCTACGGCCGCTGATCGACAACGTCGACCAGATTCCCGATGCGTACCGTCGCCGCTTGCCGGCCGACGTACTAGCGATGGTCACCGCGGCCAAAGCGCTCGGCCGAGGTGGACGCGATGCCGCCGTGCTGGTCTTGTTCTCGGGACCAGAGTCCGGTACGGCCGACGGAGGCGTCCCCGACGATGCCGACCTGCTGCTGACCGTGCGAGCCTCGACCCTGCGGCACCACGCCGGGCAGGCCGCCTTCCCCGGCGGCGCATCTGACCCCGGCGACGACGGGCCCGTCGCCACGGCCTTACGGGAGGCGCGCGAGGAAACCGGCATCGACGTCCACCGATTGCGCCCACTGGTGACAATGGAACGCACCTTCATCGCCCCGTCGCGCTTTCACGTCGTCCCGGTGCTGGCCTACTCGCCGGACCCGGGCCCAGTAAACGTCGTCAACCAGTCCGAAACGGCGATCGTGGCGCGGGTCCCGGTGCGTGCCTTCATCAACCCGCGCAATCGCCTGATGGTCTACCGGGGCACCCTTGGGCGCCGCTGGGCCGGACCGGCGTTTCTGCTGAACCAGATGCTGGTCTGGGGCTTCACCGGGCAGGTGATCTCTGCGGTGCTCGACGTCGCGGGCTGGGCTCAGCCCTGGGATACCGACGACATCCGTGAGTTGGACGACGCGATGGTGTTGGTTGGCGACACAGGCGGGTTACGGGGTGGGTTGCGATGAATTCGATGACCCCATCGCAATGGCTGGACATCGCCGTCCTGGCGGTCGCGTTCATCGCCGCGATCTCCGGCTGGCGTTCCGGCGCCGTGGGGTCGGTGCTGTCGTTCGCCGGGGTGGTGCTGGGAGCGGTGGCCGGGGTGCTGCTGGCCCCCCACATCGTCAGCCATATCGCGGCTCCGCGGGCGAAATTATTCGCGGCGCTATTCCTTATCCTGGCGCTGGTGGTGGTCGGTGAGGTCGCCGGTGTGGTGTTGGGTCGGGCGATCCGCGGTGCGATCCGCAACCGGCCAATCCGCACCATCGACTCCGTGATCGGCGTTGCTGTGCAGCTGATGGTGGTGCTGACCGCGGCCTGGCTGCTGGCGACGCCGCTCACCCAGTCGAAGGACCAGCCGGAACTCGCCGCCGCGGTTCGCGGTTCCCGCGTGCTCGCCGAGGTCAACGAGGTTGCGCCGATCTGGCTGAAGACGGTGCCCAAGCGGCTTTCGGCGCTACTGAACACCTCCGGCCTGCCCGCGGTGCTGGAGCCGTTCAGCCGTACGCCGGTCATTCCGGTCGCTTCGCCCGACCCGGCCCTGGCCAACAATCCGGTGGTGGCTGCCGCGGCGCCCAGCGTGGTCAAGGTCCGCAGCCTGGCGCCGAGCTGTCAGAAAGTGTTGGAGGGCACCGGGTTCGTGATCTCACCCGAGCGGGTGATGACGAATGCCCACGTGGTGGCCGGATCCAGCAGCGTATCGCTGCAGGTCAGCGGCAAGACTTACGAAGCCACGGTGGTGTCCTACGACCCGCAGGTGGACATCGCGATCCTGGCCGCGCCCGGACTGCCGTCGGCGCCGCTGGTGTTCGACGACACCCCGGCGAAAACCGGTACCGACGTGGTGGTGCTGGGTTACCCGGGCGGCGGTAACTTCACCGCCACACCGGCGCGGATCCGTGAGGTCATCAAACTGAGCGGACCTGATATCTACCGCAGCCCGCAGCAGGTCACCCGTGACGTCTACACCATCCGGGCCAATGTGGAGCAGGGAGATTCTGGCGGGCCGCTCATCGACCTCGACGGCCGCGTGCTCGGCGTGGTGTTCGGTGCGGCCGTGGACGACGCGGACACCGGCTTTGTGTTGACGGCTGAGGAGGTGGCCGGCCAGCTCTCCAAGATCGGCGCCACCGCGCCGGTGAGCACGGGAGCCTGCGTCAGCTGATCCGCGGCTGGTGCACCCTGTCCAGGAATCGCATCAGGTGCCGGTTGAATTCCTCGGGTTCCTCTTCGTGACTGAAATGTCCGGCGCCGGCAATGGATACGTAGCGGCCATGCGGAGCATAGTGTCGGGTACGTTCGACCGGGGCGGCCAAGACGTAGGGATCGGCGTCGCCACGGACATGCAGCAGTGGCACACCTAATTGCGCAGCCGTGGACTTAATGAAGCGGTGGCCTTCACCCCGGAGTTGGCTGCGCACCGCCCACCGCTGATACTCGAGTGCGCAGTGCGCCGCGCCTGGTATCTGGATGGCCCGGCGCAGGTATTCGATGGTCTGCGAAAAGTCCTCGGACACAACCCATTTGGCGCCGCTGCGACTGCGGACCAGGCGCTCGATCTCGGCGCCGTTGTGCCTGGTCAACAGGCGCTCGGGCAACAGCGGCGCCTGATATCGCAACAGCGTCGGCAGCAGCGCCCGGCTCTGATCTCGGCAAGTCAGCGTGGATCGCCGCAACGCCGCCGGGTGGGGAGAGCTGATCATGGCAATCGCGCGCACCAGCCGCGGATGCAGCAGGGCGGTGCCCCAGCAGGCCAGCCCGCCGTCGGCGTGCCCTATCAGCGTCGCCGACGAATGTCCAAGTGCGCGAATGAGTCCGGCGGTATCGCCGGCCAAGGTCCACCCGTCGTAGCCGCGGGGAGGTTTGTCGCTGCCCCCGTAGCCGCGCAGATCGACCGCGACCACCCGGGCGCCGGTCAGGACGCGCAACTGATGTCGCCATGACCACCAGAACGACCCGAACCCGTGCAGCAGCATGACCAGTGGCCGACCGCTCGCCGGGACAGTGCCGGTGTCGTTGGTCGCTTCGACGACGTGGAACCGGATGCCGTTGGCGTGCACATCCAAATGGCGCCAAGGCCCGTCGATGCGGACGACCGACGGATCTGGTACCGGCATCTACCAACCCGAGGGATCGGCAGCGTTGTCCGGCTTTTCGTGTCTGCCGCGGTGTTCGGTGAGCTGCTTGGGGGCGGCCGAGGACTTGTCATGGCCGGGGGTGAAGGCGGTGCGCGCCTCTTTGACCGATTCGATGGTTTTTTGAGGCCCGCGGATCCTGCGAACCTTCAAGAAGCCGAACAACGCCAGCGCGACGGTGACGACGACCATTATTGCGAAGACGATCAAGAAGGCGGCCCA
>JALHRH010000168.1 GCA_022841565.1 Mycobacterium sp.
ACCAATCGCGCCACCGACCGCCGCGCCGCCCAGCCGCGAGCCGGACACCGGGCCACCTTCGCCCGCGCCGTAGCCCGCCGCCGCGCCCCCGCCCAACCCCGTCGCGGCAATCCGCGCGGCAGGGGCCAGTTTCGACAGCCCGAACGCGCCCTTCGCCGCCGCGCCCGCTGCGCCGACACCGGACGCCAGCCCGCCGCCAAGCTCCAAGCCGAGCGCCGTCTTAGGGTTCTCCGTGCGGAACCGGTCGAGTTGCGCCCGTTCGTCCGCGATGCCTTCCGCCATCGTCAGGTCGGCATCCAGCATCCCGCGAGCGCCGCCCACGATTTCGTCCGCGAAGTTGAACGTCGCGCCTTGCAACGCCGCGCCGAGACCGCCGCGCACCTTGTCCACACCGGACAGCGGGGTACGCGCGGCCTCCATCTCTGGCGTGATACGCTCGCGCTCGACGTAGCGGGCGATGGCCTCTTTCGGCAACCGCCCCTCATTCACCGCCGCTTGCAGCTTCGCCAAGTCCGCACGGATACGGGCCTGACGCTGCGCCTCGGGTTCCCCCATCATCGGCGTGGTCACGGTTGCCGTCCGAGAATAGAGTCAATCGCGGAATCCAACGGGTTCGGTGCGGTGCCGCGCACGGTCGGGTCTACGGCACGGCCAGCGGCCTGCCGCAACGCTTCCACCCGCAACCGCCGCGCTTCCGTCTTTTGCTGCAACGTCGCCGGATCGTCGCCCGGTTGCGGGATAAGCGCCCGCGCCGAGTTTCGGATTTCGTCGCTGCCAATCGCCGCGCCGGACGTGAGGCGCAACCACGCTTCCTGCAAATCGTACGCGGCCTGATCCATCTGGCGCAGGTCGTCCGGGGACAAGATGTTGCCGACGCCCATCCCGATGCGCGACAACCCGCGATTGATGAAGCCGGGCGCTTCCTTGCCCTTGTTGCGCTCCAGCAACGATTCCAGCGTCTTGTAGCCTTGCTCACCCGTCAGCAACAGGCCCGCCGCCTTGCGCTCCGCTTCGGTCGGGAGACCGGTGCGCGGCGATGGCGGGGACAGTCCCTCGGGGACGGCGACGGTCGTGTTCTTCTCGGGATTGAAGAACACTGGTCGTCCATCCGGTCCCGTGAACTGCGAATACGACCCCGCCGCAGGCGTTGGGGCCTGCTTCGGTGGGGCCGTGTATCCGGCAATCGGTCGCGCGGTGCCCGCGTCCAAGTCTACCAACTGCCCGTCCACAATCTGCGTGCGCGGGGCGTTGGGTTCGGGCGGCTTCTCGCGGTCCCGAATCATCGACAGCAAGTTTTTGCGCTGAAGCACGGCCATTTCCCGCGCTTGCGCGTCCTGTTCCGCCTGACGCTGTTGCTGGAGTTGGGCGAGCAAGTCTTTCTGGTCGCGGTCGCGCTTGATCTGCTGGCCTTCGAGCGCCGCCGTGTTCGCGTCCGCGCCCGCGACGGACGCCATGCCGAGCAACGAAAGTAGGTTAGCCATTGACGCCTCCCATCCACGGCCAAATCTCGCCCGCAGGCGTCGACGTGGTCGTTTGCGGTGCAGGCGTCGTCGTACCGCCAGCGGCATTTCGCGCTCGCGTCATATTCGCGAGTGACGTAAGCGCGTCTTGCGCCTGATTGCTGTATTGGTTAGCCCCAGCCTGCAACGCGCCGGACCCGGTGCCGCCCGTCTGACCCGCCATCCACGTCTGCAACGCGCGACCGAACGCGCTGTTCAGCATCGAATCGTCGAAGCCGAGCCGCGCGAGTTCGTTCGCGAACGCCTGCTGCTGCTGATTGTTCTGGAACCCTTGCTGGCGTTCGGCCAGCCCGATGGCGTTCCAGTTGTCGCCAATCGTGCCCTCTAGGGCGTTGGTCAGGAAGCCTTGCCGCGACTGGTCCAACGCTTGACTGCGCTGGTTCGCCAGATTGCCAAAGTCCGTCCGCAGCGACCCGGACCCCAACCGCCCTTGCGCGGCCCCGTAGCGGTTCGCCTGCCGCAACGCGGCTTGGTACGCGGGGTCCGTCGACGCCGCGAACTGGTCGAACTTCTGCTGCGCGAGCGCGAAGCGGTCCACCCCAGCGCCGGGCGTGATCGTCTGCCCCGTCAGCGCGTTGTTCGGGTCGGTCGGGTTCAGCCCCACCGCCGCACCGGGACCGCTCGCCGCCTGTGGCGTCGGCGCAACGGGCGCGGGCGCTGCGGGGGCCGGTGCCGCCGTGGACGTGATCATGCCGCCCGGCAACGCGGTCGCGCCGGGGTTGGCGGGGGCGGGCGTCATCTGGTCCGCCGTGGTCGTCAGCGTCCCGCCCGGCAGCGCCGTCGCAACGGCGGGGTTGGGCTGGCCCTTCGCTGGCGTCGGCGGCGTGAACTGGTCCGCGCTGGCGGTCAGGATGCCGCCCGCGACGGGCTGCACCATGCCAGCGGTCGTCGGCTTAACCTGCCCCGCGACCACGGGTTTCAGCTTCGCCTTGGGCTGGACTTCCGGGTTGACCGCTTCCGCGCTCGGCGGCATCGCGTCACCCTGCGTCACCGTCTCTTGATCGTAGAGCATTAGCGGAACCCTCCCGCTTTGATCTTCGCCATCATGCCCTTCGGCTTGGCGGGGAGCTTCGCGGGGGCCGCAGCGGGGACCGGCGTCATCGCGCCGGGCGCGTTAATCGGCCCCGTGGCGGTCGCGGTCGGGATCAAGCCACCGGAGGCAGGAACGGGAGCCATTGGCCCCGCACCGCCCAACGTGGGCGCGGGGCTGGGCATCGGAGCGGCGAACGGGTTGCCGCGTGACGCGAGCGCCCCGAGGGACGACGTGTTCACGGCAGGCACGGGGTTGAGCAATCCCGCCATACCCGAGTCACGCAACGGCGCACCGGCGGACCATCGCGCACGGTCGGCGGCGATGGCGTCAGCGGTCAGATCGTTGGCCTTGTTCTGCTGGCTGATGCCGTAGATACCGGACCCAAGGCCGAGCAAGTCTTTCGCGGTATCGGACGTGAGGAAGTCTTTGCCCTTGGCAACCAACCCGCCCAAACCCGACGCGGCAGCGGGGGCCATCGTGCCCGCCGCACCAGCGGCAGTGCCAGCGGTCCCCGCAGCGGTTCCGGCAGCGGTGCCAGCGCCCGCCGTGGACGCGCCCGCGCCACCAGCAGCGGCCCCGCCACCCGCGAGCGTCAACGCCGCAGGACCAAGCAACATCGCCGCCGCTGGCAAGAGAAACCCCTTGTCGTATGCGCCCGCGAACCCGCCGCGCTTCCGTTCCTCTGGCTCTAGGCCCGCTTGCGCCCGCAACGCGTTGCGATACGCGAACCGCGCCGCCATGTCGTCCGGGTGCGCGGCGCTCGCCGCCTGTTCGATGCGACGAATCATCCCGACGCGACTCGTCGGGTCAGCCTCTGCCTTTTGGTCGCGTAGGCGGTTTGCCACCGACTTGACGCTCATTCATCCCGCTTTCCCGTCGCCGGGAGTGCCGAGGTTCTACCGACCAAAATAGCGTCGGCGTTGCGTTTGCGCTACGGCCTTACCGTTCCATCATCGAGAGCGTCCCACCGACCACCGTGGCCGTCGTCGCGGACGCCCGGTAGCAATGCAGCAAGCACGTCCCGTTATAGAGCCGCACGCCGGGATTGTCCAAGCCGGGCGCGACGGCCCCGATGCCCGCCACCGTGGTCGAGACCTGCGGCATCCACCGCGCCACGATGAGCGACACCGCGCCCGCCCCGAGCGACGTGGCGAGCGTCACGCTCTGAATCGACCGCACGCCCTTGTCGCCCGCTTGCAACTTGAACCAGACGAGCGTCCCAATCACCGGGGTCGCCGGAATCATCATACCGACAGTGTTCTCCAGTGTGGCCGTGCGGCCTGCCGTGCCGTCACTGTTCGTGTAGCTCACCGTCGACGTGTTGATGACCGCCGCGTTGGTCGCCGCCGCGACAAAGAGCAATCCGATCATGAGCCCTTCGCCGTTCGTCGTTCCGTTCGCATCCCGCGCGGGGAACGCCACTGAGTTGACCGTCTGCGCCGTGGTCGTCGTGACCACGATTCCGCTATTGACCCACAGACAATCGAAGAATATGTGCGGGTGCGCGACCGACGACCACACGTTCAGGCCCGTCAGGTAGATGCCACCCGTCGTCGCGTTCACGAACGGGACACACCCCGCGTCGGTGGACGTGGTGCCGTCCGTCGCGCGGCCCGCGAGTCCCGGCGACCCCGGTGCCCACGCGCCGGGAAACCCGCCGTCCTTGGACGAACAATACCAATACGCGATGGCATCCGGGGCCGTGCCCGACTTGTGGAACGTCTGCACCGTGCCCGTCGTGCCCGTCGTTGTCGGCGCGGTCGTCACCGGGAAGCCAGAGGCGTTCAACCGCTGCCAGCCCGCGTCGCGCGTGTAGCTCACCGATTCGTTGGCGGCGAGCGTCCCGGACCACTGCACCCGGTTCGCCGTGCTCACGTCCTTCTGAATCGTGACCACGTTCGCCGTCGCGCCCGTATTGCGCCACGTCGCGCCCGTGACGATGTAGCTAATACTCGCCCCCGGTGCGGCGAGGACCGTGGTCGTCGTGGCCGTCGTCACCTGCCCTTGGGCAGAGTCCGGCGTGGTGACGGTCGATGCGCCCGACTTGTCAATGATCGTGTAGTCAATCACGTAGTCCAGCGCCGCCGTCGTGGTCGTCACGACTTCGAGCGATTCGGTCGTCGCGGTCAGGTTCATAGCATATCCTCGATAGCCAGCATGTCGTCAATCGTTGCCCCGCCGCCACCACCGGATGCGGCAATCGTCACCGTATCGGTCCCCGCGTTCGTCGTCAGCGTGATGTTACTGCCTGCCGCGAGCGTCAGCGTCGCGGACGACGCGCCCGCCACCACGTCGGACTGACCCGACACGGCAATCGTGCCGAACGCGTTCCCGCCGCCACCGGGCGGCGCGGCCCATGTGCCATCGGCCCGTAAAAAGTTCGTCGTTCCGCCACCCGAATCCGCCGCAATCGCCGCCGCTGTCGGGACAATGTTATGGCTCATTACAAGATGTACCAGTTGGTTCCGTTGGACTGCACCGTGATGCTCTGCCACTGTGCGGCCAGCGCATAGGTCGCCGCGCCGTCAATCGTCGCCGCGCCCGCGTCCACCGTCACCGCGTTCGCGCTCGCGTCAATCTTCTTGATCGTGAACACCGCGTCCGGCACATTCGCCGCCGAGGGCAAATCCACGTCGAACGCCGCCGCCGTCGCGTCCGCCAGCACGGTCGTATCCAGTACCGTGACCGTCGCGGTCGTCGTCACCGTGCGCGGCAAATCGGACGCGTTGTCCGACGCGACCGCCGTCACCGCCGACGCCAGCCCCGCGCCACCAATCAGCGCGACCGTGTTGCCCGTGCCCGTTGTGTTTGTGATGCGAATACTGGTCAGCGTGGACCCGCCCGACACCGCGCCGACTTCGATGCCGTAGTTCTGCGTCGGCACACTCTGGTAGTCGGCGCATTTGTTGCCGTCCAGTACAAGGTCGCGCGTATCGAACCCGCCCGTACACGTCACCGTGATGCCGGAGAACCCCGCCGCCGCTTGGTCGTTTTCGTTGACCGTGTTGCCACGCACCACCGTGCCGATGTTGTCGCCGGACAGGTCGCGCACTTCGATACCGGACGCCGTGTTGCGGGACGCGTTGTTGCCCGTCACCGTGACGGCGGTCGTCCCGCCGCGCACAAAGATGCCGCGATTCTGTCCGGTCGTCAGATTGCCTGTCACGGTCACACGGTTGGCAAATCCGACCGTAATCCCGCCGCTGGTCGCGTCCCCGTCCGTGACCGTGTTGCCCGTCACCGTGATGTCCGTCGCCGCCGCCGCGCCTGCGTTAGACCCCAGCACCTTGATGCCGTCCGACCCGTGGCCGGACACGCTATTGCCCGTGACCGTGATGCCCACGTTCGGCGTCGACAGGCCCGCGATGTAGATGCCGTGTTCGCGGCACGCGGCAATGACGTTGCTCGTCACGGTCGCGGTGCTGGTCCCTTCCATCAGCACGCCGTCATAGCCCGCGACGATGCCGGACCCCGCGACACTGACGAAGCGGTTGCCGCGTACGGTCGTCCCCGCGCTACCCAGCGTCAGGTAGACGCCAAGGCGATAGCGTACGAACCAGTTGCCGACCACATCCACGTCGTCCGCCGACACCACCACCGACGCGAACGTGCTATCGAAGATGCACGATGCCACGCGAGCGCGGGACGCGGTGGACAGCACATCGACGCGCCCGCTTTCCACACTGTCCGCCGCCGCGCCCACGATCCGCACGGCCTCCACGCCGGAATCCGCGCCACTCAGTGACAGCGCAATCGTGCCCGTCGCGGACCGCGCGTCCAGCACGGACGCCGCGCCACTGCCGCGAATCACCACGTTCGCGCCCAGCGTGACCGGGCTATCCAGCCGGAACGTGCCGGGTGGCGTCCACAGCACCCCGCCGCCCGCGTCTTCCGCTGCCAACGCCGCCGCCGCGAACGCCGCCGACGCATCGCGCACGCCGCGTGCGTCCGCGCCGTAGTCCAGCACGTTGAACACCGTGGCCGCGAGCGAGGTGGCAAACGCCGCCGCCGTTTCGATCTTCCCATGCTCGCGCGTTAGGAAGTTGGAGAGGTTTTGCAGCGCACGCGTCACGTCCCGTAGTTGCGCGTCGTCCTCAGGGGTCGACGGCAGTGCGAGTTTGTTGTACTTGGCCGCGAGGACGAGCGGGTTGGTCATCGTGCCGGACGAGCCCCACCGCAATAGTGCGCGGTGATTGGCGACGGGGGACGCCCGTCGAGGTGCGTCACCCAGCCGAGCGTATCGACCGTGTGCGCGGTCGCAATCGTACACGGCGTCGGCGGTAACGGCGCGAACGCCCCGCCGTCACACGCCGCCACGACGAGCACCATCACCACCCACCAGAGTCGCCGCATTCTATAAGTCCTCAATGGTCGCGTTGCCGACTGGTACGATGTCTACCTCGATTTGCCACAACCGCCACTGTTTTGTTGATGTGGTGTTGCCAAGCGCGACGTTGACGCCGCGTCCAATCGGTTGATTGGTCTCGAACACCACACGCGTCGTCGCGTTGTATGGCGTGTCACTCGCCGCGAGAACGCCGCCATTCGGCGCACGCGTCAGCGTCGCCGGAAACGGTTGCCCAGCGCTTGCGACAAGAGCCGAGAGTGACGGGATACGCGCCGACCCGTTGTCTGCATATTGCTGCAATGCGCGGGTTTCGCCAATCCGCATTGTGTGCTTGCCGTCATAGTCCAACCACCCGGTCGTCACAGTCACGCTGATTGTCGCGCCATCGTCCTGCCACGTATTTTCGTAGGGCTTGGTGAGTCGATACACGGTCGTGCCGCCAACCGGCCCCCCTTGCATACCACACACGAACATGAGGCCGGTATCGTTGACCACATTGCCCAAGACGAGAAACTCGTTGCCCGGAATCGTCCACGTCCCGAGATACTTGCCCGTCATAGCATCGAATACCAGCGGAGCCGACACCGCGAAGCCGAAACAGGACACGATGTAGAGATTCAGTGACGGCTCCACCACGGCCCACCCGTACTGTGCGGAGGTCGTCGGATCAGCACCGCCAAAACTTTCTTCGAAGAGTGCCCGCGCCTGCAACCACAGCGGTTCGACCGTGCCGCCAACGGCGAAACGATACGGACGCCTGAGCGAGTCGTGGAAATAGATCGTATTGCGGTACTGCTTCACCGTCCACGGACACGTTGAGCCAACGACGTCGGACACCACGTCATGCGTCGCGGACCCTTGGAAGTTGACGCCCGGAGCGCCCGCGAGTGCTCCAATCGAATACGCGCGGAAGTAGTAGAGCGCGTCGTTCGTCGCCGCGAGCGCATAGATGGGAGACGACCCGGACTGAATCAGGTCCCACGCATTGTCGTAGTCCGTTTGTTGATAGCCTTCCAACGGGAACGCGGGTTCCGACCACACAAGCTCGGTCTGCTTCGTCACGGTCCCGCCTGCGTTCACTTCCTTTCGGATGAAGAACACCGAGCCGTAATAGAGCGACGGCACACCGAACGCGGCCCACGGGTCTGCCGCACCCGCGTAGTAGTTGGTGACGTTCGCGGGGTTGCCGGACGCGCCACCTTGCAACGCATCAGTGCCCGCGACAAACGTGGACCCGACTTCCGTCTGGAGCGTGAAGTATCCGCAGTCCCACGACGACGCGGGGAGCGCGGGAATCGCCGCCAGTGCCGCCGTTTCGCTCGCGTAGCCCGTGGTGTAGTTGGCCGCGCCTGCCGTCACCGTGATGGTGCCGCCGCTATTCACGGACACGCGATAGACGCCCCACTGGTTGATCGGAATGGTGCCAGCCGGGAGCGCTGTCCCCGCCAGCGAGTTGAGCGTGGCGTAGGTGCCGTTGATGAGGTACGGCATGGACGCAACCGCAATACGCGTGTCGGTCGTGCCGCGTAGTAGGTGGTTCGTCGCTGCCGTCAGGTCAATCTTCGTCGCCGTCACTGGCGTGCTTGACAGATTCGTCGCCAACCACGGGACGTTCTCGCCGTCCGTGATGACCATCGCGTTACCGACTGACAGGAACGACACCCGCGCCGACGACGAAATGAATACGTTCGTCGGTGTCACATCGACCGACGCGCCCGCAAATGAGGACGGCCAGCGGTACAGCTTGCCGTCTGCGACAAAGAAGTTGTCGTGCAGGCCGCCACCCGAGACGTGCGCGTGCATCCCTTGCTGCACGTTCCACGTTGCTTCGTTCAGTTCGACCACGTAGCCCGGACGCGCGTACACCCCGGACCCACTGAACGGGTCTGGTATGTAGCCATTCACCAGCCCATTGAGCGTGCGTTCATCGCTGAACGGTTCTGGCGTGGTGCGAACGCCACGCCACGGACCAGAGTAGAGCGTCGTTGCCTTGGGCGATTTGTCGGCCACTAGAACGTCACGCCGCTATCGACCGCGTTGAGCACCTCGACCGCGTACACGCAGGTATGCGCGGCGGACGACCCGCCCGACCGGGCAATCGTGACGTTGACCGGGAACGTGTTCTCTGCCCCGACCGCGCCCGCCACCGACCCAACAGTCACCACTGCCGTGACCGTGGCCGCCCCGGCCACCGCTGCCGCTGCGGCGGTCGTCGCGGACGAAATCGCCGCGACCGCGTTGACGCCTGCCGTGCGGACGACCGTGATCGTGTACGTGTTCGATGCGCTGGCTTCGTATGCGCCAACCGCACCGCCCGCACCGAGCGAGCCGAGGACCGTGATGCGAAGCGCTGCCGCCTGTGCGCTGTTCGGCACCGTGATGGTGCCAATCAGCGTGGCGACGTTGTTAGCAATGCCCGTGACCGCCACGACCGTGCGCGAGAGCGACGTCGCGCCACCCGGACTGCGGATATTGTGACGCGGGTTGACGCCCGTGGTCGTGTTCTGGCCGTCGATGCTCATGTTACCGTTGACGGTCAAGCCAGTCGGGAACGAATAGCCACCGACCGGGGCCGCGCCCGTGTTCGCGCCGAACGTCCCCGGCGTCACGTCCGCCGCCGGGACGCTGCCGTCCGGCCCGCCGATGCTTGCCGCTGACGTGCGAACGACCACCGCGCCACTCGTCCAGTTGAGGGTCGCGTACAGGTCCAACGCCGCGTCTGCCGCGCTCACGTACGCAATCCCTGTCGCGGTGATGGCCGTGTCCGCCGCGCGAGCGGTCAGCCCGCCATCGACGAACGCGACCGACA
The DNA here is from genome assembly GCA_022841565.1 of Mycobacterium sp. Classification (GTDB taxonomy): domain Bacteria; phylum Actinomycetota; class Actinomycetes; order Mycobacteriales; family Mycobacteriaceae; genus Mycobacterium. The sequence continues at coordinate 9,711 of JALHRH010000168.1, forward strand.
CCAGATTGACCGCCGCACCGGGCGGGGCCGTGTTCTTCTTCAAGACGAGCGAGTTGGTCCCCGTCACCGTGAACGCGAACTGTACCCCGTCCGGGCCGACGTTCTGCGACCCGGTGTTCAGGAGGAAATCGCCGTCCGCGTCCAGCGTCTGAATCGCCTGTGCCATCGTGCATCCGTGCCGCGTCTGCGGCGATCAAAGAAGTCGTCTACGGTTAAAACACCAGCACTTGGTCCCGAATGCGCCCTTCCGTCGAAATCGCGAGGGACGCCATATCGATGAACTCGTTCGTCGGCGTCGCGGGCGTACTTTCGTTCCCGACGATCAGGCGCACCGCCGATTCGGTCCCAAGGCCCGCCGTGCTCAAGCCGAAGTCCACGGTCGGCCCTTGCAACTCGTCCAACGACGTGCCCGCCGCCCCGCCGTCCTGTTGGAAGAACGTTTCGTTCGTCCACACGTCTTCGTTGGTGATATTGCCGTCCCCATCGACGTCGGAGATGTAGAGTCGTAGCCAGTACGTCGTGGCCGTCAGGTACTCGATTTGCCACTCGAACAGGTACCACGCATCCGAAAAGTTGTTTGGACGCAAGTCGAGTGGCGTCTGCGGCGTCCACGCCGTGTAGGGATACGACAAGGCCGCGCCCGTCGAGTCATACAAGGTGCGGAAGAACAGCGTTCTGATCCACTGGCCAAAGATTTCCGTCATGCTCGCACCGATGGCGAACTGAATCGGATAGTCGAGTCCGATGCCACCAAACGCCACCATGTGGTTCAGCGCGTAGCCGTTGGTCGCCGTCAGGCGATTGCGCAGGTAGATGCGCCCCCAGAACGTCGTGCTTTCCGCGACCACCCCCGACTTGCGGACGGTCATGTTGTGCGGGCCGTTCGTGATGTTGCGCCAGATGTTGCCGCGCGTCGCCAACCCGAGGCCAGTCGGCGCGAGAATCTCCGCCGCGCCGTTCCCGAGCGTGCCGTTGCGCTCGTCGAACCGCGTCCCGTCGCGATAGGCGGCGTCCGTGGTCCCGGTCGAGTCCCGCCACTCGGTCTGGAACGCAATGCTCACGCCACCACCACCACCACCCCCGCCGAAGCGGAGCGCGGGCGGACGGTTGCCGGTCGCGCCGATGGTCACGCGGCGGCCCCGGCCTGACCGATGCAGTACACGTTCATCTGACCTGACGTGTACGCCGTGCAGTCCAGCGCAATCGTCGCGCCAGACGCGGGGATCAGGATGTAGGACGTATCGGTGATGTTCGCCGCTGATCCGGTGCCGAACGTGCCGACCGCCGCGTTCAGGTAGAGCGGCAGGTACGGGAAGCCGACGAACGCGGGCGACGCAGCGTCGCTGCCGATGACGTAGCTGCGGCCCTTGACGACGATGGTGCCGACGAAGGACGCCGACACCAGATGCACGGCGTACGTGCCCACGAACGCCTGTGCTGCGTTGCCGATGACATACGTATCGGCGCTATTGATCGGGAACTGGTTGCTGACAACCTTGATAGCCATAACAGTACCTACGAAGGCTAGAGGGAAAGTGACCTACGGGACCAACGTCCTACCTCACAGCGCCGACCAGTTCTGCCCGTTCAACGCACCGCCCGCTTCCGCGATACGCAAGCCGGACACGGAGCCAAACGCACCGCCGTCCGAAAACTGCGTCTTCCACGTCAAGCACGCTTCCGCGAACCGCTGCTGATACAGCCCCATCATGCGATTCACCAGCGCGTCGTTGCGATTGCCTTCCTCAGAAATCGCCATCACCGCCTGATACACGATCAGATCGCGGAACGCGGCGGGAAAGATGCCCGGCTGCGTCGACGCCGTGATGTCTGCCGGTGGCGTGATGCCGTACCAGTAGAGCGTCTGCGTCCATGTACGATTGTTCGGCAGACGGATTTGCGTGCCTTCGTTCACGTAGTCCAGCCCTTCAATCCACGCGAAGTCCGGAAAGGACGAGAGCGACGGCAGGATGAGCGTCTTACCCATCGGCGCAATCGCATAGCCGTTCGCGTCCGTGCCAAACGTGAACACTTGGTTGTCGCTGGTCGTCAGCGTCGGGAACGACCCGTAGCCGACTTTGGGATACAGCGAGTTGGGAACGCGGGCGTACATGTCTTGCATGACCCGCGTCTGTCCTTCGCTCAGGCGTTCATACTTGTCCGCGTCCGTAATCGAGTCGCCCGTCGAGGGACGACCCGCATAGCGGTTGAACATCTTCAAGAGATACGCCGAATCGAAGGTCGCCACAGGTTACACGCCAGCCGGGGTTACGTCGTTCTTCTTCGGGCGACCGGGACCGCGCTTCTCAGCCTTCTCCGCCCGCAGTTCGGCCAGTTCGCGCTTCATCGCGCGGAACTCCGCCATCATCTCCTGCACCGCATCCGGCACCGGTCCCGCGCT
>JALHRH010000169.1 GCA_022841565.1 Mycobacterium sp.
GCCTCTACATAAGTCAGGGCCACCCTCTTGCCGATGCCGCTGGATGCCCCGGTCACTAGTGCCTTCTTGCCGCGCAGGTCAAAGAGATCCAGCACGCTCATACCTCTAGTGTGTCCGGCATGGGCAAGTTCGCCAAAGCAGAGATCGAAGCGGCCGTCCGGCACTACACCACCGTCGTGCAGGGATGTAGTGCGTCGGGCGACTGGCGTCCCTTCGCCGATCTGTTCACCGAGGACGTCGTTTACACCGAGCACCACTACGGGGTGTTTCACGGTCGCGAGGAGGTACGGCGGTGGATCGTCGACGTGATGGCGCCCTTCCCGCATATGCGGTTCCCGTCGGACTGGACCGCTTACGACGAGGACAACGACGCTGTCGTCATCATGATTAAGAACCTGCTCGATCACCCGACCGACCCGGACGGTGAGCCATTCTGGTTCCCCAACTGGACTCGGCTGGTCTATGGCGGCGACGGTCGGTTCTGCAGCGAAGAGGACATCTATAACCCCAACCGAGACGCGCCACGCGTGGTCGCAGCGTGGGTGGAGGCCGGTGGCAAGCTGGCCACCGACAAGATCCCGGGGCCTAAGCGGACGAATTGACCGGTTGCCGCTTGCGCCGCCTCGAGCGCGCCGCCGACAGCGCCTGCTCCCAGGCCAGCAGCGTGGTGGCCTTCAGGTTGGTCGGCTTGAGGCTGTCCTTAGACAGTAGCGCGGTGGCCGCGGCCTTCGTCGCCGCCGATGCCTTCGACATATGACCCGAATCGAACGGCGGCTGTGGGTCGTACTCGATGGCCAGCTGGATCGCTCTTGCGCGGCCTTCACCACCCAGTTGAGCGGCCAACCACAACGCCAAATCGAGTCCGGCGGACACGCCAGCGCTGGTAATGATGTTGTCCTGGTGCACGATCCGCTGGTCCCCGACTGGAGTGACTCCGAAGCCTTTCAGCACCGGAAGCGCGATCCAGTGCGAGGTGGCGCGCTTGCCCCGCAGCAGGCCCGCGGCGGCCAGAATCACCGAGCCCGAACACACCGAGGCGGTCCAGGTGGCGGTCCGATGGGCCTGCCGCAGCCACTCCAGCAGCCTCTCGTCACGGGCATGCACTGGGGTCGCCGGACCGCCGGGCACCAGAATCACGTCGGGCGACGGTGTTTCGGACAGCGAGTGGGTTGCCCCCAGAACGAGTACGCCGGAGTCGGCGGTAATCGGTCCGGCCTCATGCCAGACGAACCGCACCTCGGCATCCGGCAGCTGGCGCAACACCTCGTAGGGACCGATCATGTCCAACGCGGTGAAACCCGGGTAGGCCACGAAAGCGATCTGTGTCATAGGTCTTTCCTTTCTAAGCGAACGCTTTGCGGTATTGGTCGGGCGGGATGCCCACCCGGCGAATGAAGTTGCGCCGCATAGTCTCTGCAGTGCCGAAGCCGCAGCGGGAGGCGATGGCCACGACGGTGTCGTCAGTCTCTTCCAGTTGCCGTCGCGCGGCTTCGGTACGCACGCGCTCAACGTACTGGCCGGGGGCCTCACCCACTTCTTCGGTGAAGATCCGGGTGAAATGCCGGGGGCTCATCGCGGCACGCCGCGCCAATAGGTCGATGTTGTGCACGCCGCCCGGTTCGGCTTCGATGGCTTCCTGCACATCGCGGATCGACGGTCTTTTGGCCCGCGGCATCCATACCGGGGCAGCGAATTGGGTCTGCCCGCCGGGCCGCCGTAGATAGAGCACCAACCAACGGGCGACCGTTTGCGCGACCTCCGTGCCGTGATCGTCCTCGACAAGGGAAAGTGCGAGATCGATTCCCGAGGCGACACCGGCGGCTGTCCAGATCCGCTCGGAGCTGCGAATGAAAATCGGGTCGGGATCGACGTCGACCCTCGGGAATTCCGCGGCCAGCCGGTCGGCGAAGGCCCAGTGGGTGGTCGCGCGATGCCCGTCCAGCAACCCCGCTTCGGCGGCCAGGAACGCACCCGTGCAGACGGTGACGACACGACGGGCGGTGCGGGCAATTGCCCTGATCCAGTCCAGGAACTCGGAATCGGACCGCGCGGCGTCCACGCCAGAGCCCCCGGGCAGCACCACGGTGTCCACGTTGTCACTCGGGCGCGGAAGCGGCGCGGCGGTGAAACCCAGACCTGTTGCGGTCGTGATCGGTTGTCCACCGCGCGAGACCACAATCACCTCATAGCCGCCGGAGGTGAGCAGCGACGCACCGGTGAAGACTTCATGGGGCCCCACCAAATCAAGAGCCTGGACCCCGGGAAAACCCGCGATGACCACTGTGCGCGCCATGAACATAGTGTTGGCCAGGGCGGCCCGCGTCGTCTACGCCATGTACCCCACGAATTAGGACATCGGCCCTGCGCGCAGGTCATGACGGCCGCCTTGGCAGACTGTACTTATGGCACAGATAACCTTGCGCGGAAATGCGATCAACACCGTCGGCGAGCTGCCCGCCGTGGGATCTCCGGCCCCGGCTTTCACGATGACCGGCGCCGATCTGAGCCCGTTCAGCAGCGACCAGTTCGACGGTAAACCAGTGCTGTTGAACATCTTTCCCTCCATTGATACCCCGGTGTGCGCCAACAGCGTGCGGACCTTCAACGAGCGCTCCGCCGAAAGCGGTGCGGCGGTGGTGTGCATATCCAACGATCTGCCATTCGCGCAGAAGCGGTTCTGCGGCGCCGAAGGCATCGAGAACGTCAGCGTGGCCTCGGCGTTCCGGGACAGCTTCGGTACCGACTACGGCGTCACCATCGTCGACGGCCCGATGGCCGGCCTGCTGGCCCGGGCGGTCGTCGTGATCGGAGCCGACGGCAAGGTCGCGCACACGGAGTTGGTGCCCGAGATCGCGCAGGAACCCGACTATGACGCGGCGGTTGCCGCGCTGGGTAACTAGCGGCTCGGGATGTTGACGGGCACGGTCACCGTGTCCGCAGCACGAGGCGCAAGAGGCGGTTGGGCGCCCACCGGGCAACCGGCCAGCATCGTAACTCCCATAACCGTCATCAACAGGGCCAGCGCCGCGCGGACCGCCAGCACCCTGCTCCTGTCGCTCATCGCCTACTCCCGCCTACCCGTCGGATGACTGATGCGCAAATGTTATCGCTGCCGGAAGCTATTGGGAATAGTCAATTCGAAAGCGCAAAAAGGCTGACAAGCAAGCTTTTCCCAAGCTCCGGTGAACGCAGGGGACGTTTCGGACAACCGAATAATTGCTCGAAAATCCTTTACAGCCAGCATGTTTGAGAACGCCACGGCTCGAGTGGCGATTGTCAACTATCTCTACAGGGCCCGAATAAATCCCGGCTTTCGGCGCGAATGTCTATGTTGCGGACTTTGCCTGTGGCGGTCAGCCGAAATTCGTCAACTATATGGACATAGCGGGGGATTTGGTAATGCGCAATTGCACCGGCGCAGGAATAGCACACCTCGTCGGTGTTCAGCGCCGGGTGCCCCGGACGCATCCTGATCCAGGCGCGACCTCCTCCCCGTACTGTCGTCAGGTACGGCGATCAACTGCACATCGTCGAAGTCGGGGTAGGTGCGTAGGAAGTCCTCGATCTCTCTCGGCGACAGATTCTCGCCACCACGGATGATCATGTCCTCGATGCGTCCGGTCACAACGCAGTAGGCGTCGTCGCGCATCACCGCCAGGTCACCGGTACGCATCCGCCCGCGCGGCGCAACGCGGTCACCGCAACGGGCCGATCCGGTGCAGCGATGCAACGCCGGCATGCCGCGTCCGGATGTCACTCTGGGTTGTGTCGGCGCTCATCGCGGTCAGATGCCGGCACGATCGGCGAGCAGGGCCCGGTGCTGTGCGCTACTTCCGAAAATCACCGCGGTGGTCTTGGCACGGCGAAAGTACCGATGCATGTCGTGCTCCCAAGTGAACGCGATTCCGCCATGGATCTGGATCGCCGATCCGGCGCACAGCACGAAGGTGTCGGCGGCCTGCGCCTTGGCCAGTGGCGCGGTGACCTGCAGATCGCGCCCGTCGGCCGCACTGAGCGCGGCAGCCATCACCGCCACCCGGGTCGCGTCGATCTCGATCATCATGTCGGCACACACATGCTTGACCGCCTGGAACGAGCCGATCGGCCGGTCGAATTGCCTTCGGCTCCGCGCATATTCGACCGCCAGGTCAAGACAGGCCTCAGCGCCGCCGAGCATCTCGGCGGCCAGCAGCACGCGGGCCACGTCCAGCACTCGCTCGACATCCTCGGCCGAACCCGCGTTCAGGGCTTCGGCCCGAACCCCCTCGAGCTGCAGCCGCGCCACCGGCCGCGTGGCGTCGAAGGAGGGCAGTCGCGTGATAGTGACGCCGGGGGTCTCGGCCATCACGACGTGCAGCACCACCCGCTCGTCGACCAACGCCGGGACCACGATCAGGTCGGCGATCTGACCATGCAGTAAGGGACTGCACTCCCCGGTGAGCGTCGTCACCCCGGCGCTTCGTTCGGCTCGAACGGTTGCCGCGATCGGCCGGGCCGGGTCGGCGATCGGGTGACCGCTGGCCGCCAGCGTTCCGACCTGTTCACCGGTGAGCAGGCCGGCGAGCAGTTTCTTACGCTGCTCTTCATCGCCCATTCGCAGCACGGCTTCGATCGCGAACATCGTTGCGGCGTATGGAACCGGGGTCAGCGCCCTGCCGAGCTCAGCGCACGCGATCGCGGTCTCGACCACGGTGGCACCCAACCCACCGTATTCGGCCGGCGCGTGGAGCGCGGGGAGTTCGAACTCGTCGCACAATCGCGTCCACACGCGTCGGTCGTAACCGTCGATCCCGGCCACTTCGCGCATCCGCGCGGGCGGCGCGTGGTGGCGCAGAAAATTGCGCAGCGATGCGCGGAAGTCGTTCTGTTCGGTGCTGTAACGAAATTCCATGTCAGTTCTTCGCGTCGTGTCGGGTGTCCGGTCGGGGTTCTTTGGGCAGACCGAGCAATTGCTCGCCGATGACGTTGCGCTGGATCTGGGAGCTGCCCGCATAGATAGTCGCCGCCCGGGCGTAGAGCAGCTGATCCATCCAGCAGGACGCGGTGTTGGGGGTGCCGGCCTCGGGCACCAACCGGGCCCCGCCGTTCCCGGGGCCCTCCGCCCCGAGTGCGTCGAGTCCCAGGATCTCGACGGCGAGTTCGGTGCAGCGACGGAAGTACTCGCTCCAGATCACCTTGCTGATCGCCGCCTCGGCGCCGGGCCGTTCGCCGTTGAGCGCCAGGGTCAGTCCCCGATAACCCCGATACCGCATGATCTGGACGCGGGAATAGCACCACGCCAACTCATCCCGGATGCGCGGTTCGGTGTGCACACCACGGTCCACAGCCAGTGCACATAACCGATCCAGGTCGCGACCGAATTCGATCGCCCCGGTGATGACCTGCGATCCTCGTTCGAAACCGAGCAGCGTCATGGCGGTCGGCCATCCGTTGCCGAGCCCGCCGACGACGTTGGCGCGGTCGGTGCGGGCATCGGTCAGGAAGACCTCACAGAACGACGAGTGTCCGGCGGCATTCACGATGGGGCGCACCAACACGCCGGGCTGCTGCATGGGTACCAACAGAAACGACAGGCCCTGGTGTTTGGGCACGTTCGCGTCGGTGCGCGCCAGCAGAAAAATCCAGTTGGCGGTCCGGCCCGCCGACGTCCAGGTCTTCTGGCCGTTGATCACCCACTCGTCCCCGTCCAGCACCGCCCTGGTCCGCACCGAGGCCAGGTCCGAGCCCGCATCGGGCTCGGAGAAGCCTTGGCACCAACGGTCTTCGCCACTGAGGATGCGGGGCAGATACTGGGCCTTCTGTTCCGGGCTGCCCAGCGCGATCAGGGTGTTGCCCAGCAGATCGATCCCGAACAGGTCATTCTCGTCCCGTTCGGGTGCGCCCGCGCGCGCGAATTCCTCGGCAAGCACCAGTTGCTCGACGGGGGACAGGCCACCGCCGCCGTACTCCTTCGGCCAGGACACCGCGACGAGTCCTCCGGCGGCCAGCGAACGTCGCCACTGCTGTGCGAACTCTGTCCTTTCATCCGGTGGCAGTGCCCCCGGCCCGGCCCAGCCTTCGGGCAGGTGCGAGCGGAGGAAGGAGCCGATCCGCGCGCGGAACGCCTCCGCCTCCGGTGGGTAGGTGATGTCCACTGCCGAAGCTCAGGGGCGGTCTTTGGTCGCGGGCAGGATCTCGGGCGCGTCGCGCCAGTCGTCGAGTCCGTATTCGACGGTGCCGTAGGAGAGCTTTCCGCCCGTGACTTCACCCCAGTGGGCGTGGTTGAGCTGGTGGATCTTGAAGCAGCCGTCCAGTGCGGTGGAGAAACCCATCGCATCCACGGTCTGGTTCACCGACTCCTTGATCAGCAGCGCGGCCATGGTCGGCACCTTCGAGATCCGTCGTGCGAATGCGATTGTGCTGTCTCCCAGTTCGTCCGCGGGGAAGACCTTGCTGACCATGCCGAGCACATGCGCCTCGTCGGCTCCGATCGAGTCCCCGGTAAGCAGAAGCTCTTTCGCTTTGCGCGGGCCGAACTCCCAGGGATGTCCGAAGTACTCGACTCCGCACATGCCCAGCCGGGTGCCGACGACGTCGGCGAACACGGTGTCGGCACTGGCGACGATCAGATCGCAGCACCAGGCCAGCATCAGACCCGCCGACAGCACGGTGCCGTGCACCTGGGCGATCGTGATCTTGCGGAGGTTGCGCCATCTCCTGGTGTTCTCGAAGTAGTAGTGCCACTCCTGGCGGTTGCGCGACTCCACCCCGCCGAAGGTTCCGCCATTGCATTGATAGGTGGGGTGCTGGTTGGGTCCCGGTGTGCGTTCCCGGACGTCGTCGGACGATCCGAGGTCGTGCCCCGCCGAGAATGCGGGACCGGCACCGCGCAGGATCACCACCCGCACCCTGTCATCGGTCTCAGCGAGTTCGAAGGCGTCGCCCAACTCCACGAGCAGTCCGCGGGTCTGCGCGTTGCGCTGCTTCGGGCGGTCGAGGGTGATGACCGCGATCAGCCCACCGTCAACCGTCTCGTAGCGGATGAAACGGAAGTCCGGTAGGGGGCGCTCCCCGTTGGACCGGTGATCGACCGGACCGAGCCCGGTGACACTCATGGCGACTCCTTGCTGCTGACGGCGCGCAGAACGCGTGACGTGAGCGAGGTTACGCGGCACTTGGTCATTATGTCCATAGCCGATACGCGGCCTTGTAGCGTCCGATCGGACGAATTGCCAAGCAAAAAGCATCTTGTGTACAACAAAGTATCTTGCTAGTACTGTGATATACCTACACGCGAGCCAACCGCGGGGCGCCGGAATTCCGGCCCGGGCACTGACGACACAGAAGGGTTACTGATGGAGATCGGAATATTCCTCATGCCGGCCCATCCACCGGAGCGCACCCTGTACGACGCGACCCAGTGGGACCTCGACATTATCGAGTTGGCCGACCGGCTGGGTTACGTAGAAGCCTGGGTCGGCGAGCATTTCACCGTGCCGTGGGAGCCGATCTGCGCACCGGACCTGCTGCTGGCCCAGGCGCTGCTGCGCACCACGAACATCAAGCTTGCGCCCGGTGCTCACCTGCTGCCTTATCACCACCCGGTCGAATTGGCGCACCGCGTCGCCTATTTCGACCATCTCGCGCAGGGGCGCTTCATGCTCGGTGTCGGCGCGAGCGGCATCCCCGGCGACTGGGCTCTCTACGATGTCGACGGCAAGAACGGCGAGCACCGGGACATGACCCGCGAAGCGCTGGAAATCATGTTGCGCATCTGGACCGAGGACGAGCCGTGGGAGCACCGCGGGAAGTACTGGAACGCCAACGGAATTGCGCCGATGTTCGAGGGTTTGATGAAGCGGCACATCAAGCCGTTCCAGAGCCCGCACCCGCCGATCGGTGTCACGGGCTTCAGCGCCGGCTCCGAGACGCTGAAGCTGGCCGGCGAACGTGGTTATCTGCCAATGAGTTTGGACCTCAACACCGAATACGTGGCCACCCACTGGGACGCGGTGTTGGAGGGAGCCGAGCGTAGCGGCCGTACCCCGGATCGCCGCGATTGGCGGCTGGTGCGGGAAGTGCTGGTGGCCGAAACCGATGAGCAGGCATTCCGTTACGCGGTTGACGGCGCGATGGGCCGGGCCATGCGGGAGTACACGTTGCCCACCTTCCGGATGTTCGGAATGACCAAGTTCTACAAACATCACCCCTCGGTGGCCGACGACGACGTGACCGCGGAGTACCTGGCCGAGAACACCTTCGTGGTCGGTTCGGTGGACACGGTGGTCGACAAACTCGAGGCAACCTATGACCAGGTGGGCGGTTTCGGCCATCTGCTGGTGCTCGGGTTCGACTACCGGGAGAACCCCGGGCCATGGAAAGAGTCGCTGCGTCTGCTCGCGGAAGAGGTCATGCCCAGACTCAACGCCCGCATCGCCAAGAAGCCTGTCGCGTTGGTCGTCTAGCGCCCACACCAGTCCGCCCAAACCAGTCGAGAAGAGGCACCACGATGTCGGTTCGCCAAGTCACCGTCGGCTACTCGGACGGAACAACCAAGACGATGCCGGTGCGGCAGGACCAGTCGATGCTGGATGCCGCCGAGGAACACGGCGTGGCCATCGTCAACGAATGTCAGAGCGGGATCTGCGGCACCTGTGTGGCCACCTGCTCGTCGGGACGGTACGAGATGGGCCGCACCGAAGGCCTGTCCGACGTCGAGCGGGCGGCACGCAAGATTCTCACCTGCCAGACCTTCCCCGAGTCCGACTGCCGGATCGAACTGCAGTACACGGCCGACGACAATGCCGCATTGCTGGCGACCGGTGAGGGTGTGGTCAGCGGAGTCGACCTGTTGTCACCCAGCACCGCCCTGCTTCGGGTCGACGTTTCGGCGATGGCGCCGCTGAAGTACCAGGCGGGGCAGTTCGCCCAATTGAAGGTGCCCGGCACGGAAACCTGGCGCAACTACTCCTATGCTCATCCCGCCGACGGCCGCGACGAACTGGAGTTCATCATCCGGTTGCTGCCGGACGGAGTGATGTCGAACTACTTGCGTGACCGCGCCAAGCCGGGGGATCGAATTGCCCTGCGGTGCAGCAAGGGCAGCTTCTACCTGCGCCCGGTCGTGCGGCCGGTGGTGTTGGTGGCCGGCGGCACCGGCCTGTCGGCCATCCTGGCAATGGCCGACAGCCTGGGCTCCGGCGCCGGACAGCCCGTATACCTGCTCTACGGGGTGACCGCGGCCGAGGATCTGTGCAAGCTCGACGAACTCACCACGCTGCGTAACCGGGTCGCGGGGCTGGAATTGCACGTCATCGTGGCGCGCCCGGAGGCCGACTGGGATGGGCGCACCGGGCTGGTCACCGATCTGCTCGAAGAGCGGGTGCTGGCCGGCGGCGATGCGGACGTCTATCTGTGCGGTCCGGCAGCGATGGTCGAGGCAACCCGGACCTGGTTGGACAACAACGGTTTCCACCGGGTCGGGTTGTACTACGAGAAGTTCGTGGCCAGCGGGGCGACCCGGCGACGGACGCCGGCCCGGCTCGATTACGCGAACGTGGACATCGCCGACGTGCGCCGCCGCGGACGCGGGACCGCCGTGGTCATCGGCGGCAGCATCGCGGGCATCGCCGCGGCCAAGGCGTGCAGCGAGACCTTCGAGCGGGTCATCGTGCTGGAGAAGGACGATCCGCACCGGAGGCGGGAGGGCCGCCCCGGCGCCGCACAAGGCTGGCACCTGCATCACCTGCTGACCGCGGGGCAGATCGAGTTGGAACGGCTGTTTCCCGGCATCGTGGACGACATGGTGCGCGAGGGCGCGTTCAAGGTCGACATGGCGGCCCAGTACCGGATCCGGCTGGGCGGCTCCTGGAAGAAGCCCGGCACCAGTGACATCGAGATCGTCTGCGCCGGAAGGCCACTGCTGGAGTGGTGCGTGCGACGGCGGTTGGATGACGAACCCCGTATCGACTTCCGCTACGAGTCCGAGGTCACCGACCTGGTGTTCGACCGCGCGAACAACAGCGTGATCGGAGTCGCCGTCGGCGACGGCACCGACGTGATACCCGCGGAATTCGTCGTGGACGCCTCGGGCAAGAACACCCGCGTACCGGAGTTCCTGGACCGCATCGGTATTGGCGCCCCCGAAGCCGAGCAGGACATCATCAATTGCTTCTACTCGACGATGTACCACCGGGTCCCACCGGAACGGCAATGGCAGGACAAGGTGATGGTGATCTGCTACGCCTACCGTCCGTTCGAGGACACCTACGCCGCGCAGTACTACACCGACAGCTCGCGCACCCTGCTCTCCACCTCGTTGGTGGCTTACAACTGCTACTCGCCGCCGCGCACGGCCAAGGAGTTCCGCGAGTTCGCCGACCTGATGCCCTCTCCGGTGATCGGGGAGAACATCGACGGTCTGGAAGCGGCATCGCCGATCTACAACTTCCGCTATCCCAACATGCTTCGCCTGCACTACGAGAAGAAGCACAAGCTGCCCCGCGCGCTGGTGGCCGTCGGCGACGCCTACACCAGCGCCGACCCGGTCTCGGGGCTGGGTATGAGCTTGGCGCTCAAGGAAGTTCGGGAAATGCAGTTGCTTCTCGGCAAGTACGGACCCGGTCACCAGGATCTCCCGCGGCGCTACTACCGCACCATCGCCAAGATGGCCGACACGGCGTGGTTCGTGATCCGGGAGCAGAACCTGCGGTTCAACTGGCTCAAGGACGTGGACAAGAAGCGTCCGTTCTACTTCGGTGTCCTCACCTGGTACATGGACCGCCTGCTGGAGTTGGTGCACGACGACCTGGACGCCTACCGCCAGTTCTTGGCCGTGGTCCACCTCGTCGACCCACCGTTGGCACTGATGAAGCCGGGCATCGCCAGCCGCGTCATCGGCAAGTGGGCGAGAACCCGGTTGGCGGGCCAGCAGACACTGATCGCCCGAAACTACGAAAATCGCACGGTACCAACCGAGCCCGTGAACCAACTGGTGGGCGCGGGTGCTTCGGTCGCCGGCACCGGGAACTGAGAAGAGAGGCGGACATGTCGCAGGTTCATCGTAGTTTGAACTGCCGGGGCACCCGGATCCACGCGGTGGAGGACGGGGCGGGGCCGCTGGTGATTCTGGTTCACGGTTTCCCGGAGTCGTGGTATTCGTGGCGTCATCAGATTCCCGCGCTCGCCGAAGCGGGCTACCGGGTGGTGGCCATCGATCAGCGCGGCTACGGACGCTCGTCGAAGTACTTCCTGAATTCCGCCTACCGCATCAAGGAACTGGTCGGTGACATCGTCGGTGTGGTCGATGCCTACGGTGAAGACAAGGCGTTCGTCGTCGGCCACGACTGGGGGGCACCGGTTGCCTGGACCTTTGCCTGGCTGCACCCGGCCCGTTGCGCCGGTGTGGTCGGGATCAGCGTCCCGTTCGCCGGCCGCGGCGTAATCGGTTTGCCGGGAAGCCCTTTCGGCGAACATCGCCCCAACGACTACCACCTCGAGCTGGCCGGCGAGGGCCGCGTCTGGTATCAGGACTACTTCTCCGCGCAGGACGGCATCATCACCGAGATCGAAGAGGACGTACGGAGCTGGTTGCTCGGGCTCACCTACACGGTGTCCGGAGAGGGAATGATCGCCGCGACCAAGGCGGCCGTGGACGCCGATGTGGACCTCACCGCGATGGACCCGATAGACGTCATCCGCGCGGGCCCCCTTTGTATGGCCGAAGGCGCCAAGCTCAAGGATGCCTTCGTCTATCCCGAGACCATGCCGTCCTGGTTCACCGATGCCGATCTCGACTTCTATGCAGCAGAATTCGAACGTTCCGGGTTCGGCGGGCCGCTGAGCTTTTACCACAACATCGACAACGACTGGCATGACCTTGCCGACCAGGAAGGCAAGCCGCTGACTCCGCCGGCGCTGTTCATCGGCGGCCAGTACGACGTCGGCACCACGTGGGGAGCCGAGGCGGTCGAACGCGCCGATGAGGTGATGTCGGACTACCGCGGCACCCACCTGGTTGCCGACGTCGGGCACTGGATTCAGCAGGAAGCACCGGAGGAGACCAACCGGCTGTTGCTCGATTTCCTTGGCGGGCTGCGCTGATCATGCTGGAGGTCATGAC
>JALHRH010000170.1 GCA_022841565.1 Mycobacterium sp.
GCGGTTTGGCCAACCCTGAGCGGCGCGACCCTCATCGTGTACGGCCAGCTGTGGCGGATCGACCGTCTCGGCATCTTCTACGACCAGTACCACCGATCAGGTGCGGCGGACGACCAACGCTGACGCGCTCGGCGTCGTCGCCGCAAACGACGTCTTCGGCGCGCTCTTGATCATCTGGCAATGCGATCCCATTTTGCCATCTGAATGGCAATTGGTGCCGTGTACGTGACTGTTGACCGAGTCGGACGCCTGGTAATACCGAAAGCGTTGCGGGTCGCACTGGGTATCACACCCGACACGCAGCTCGAGCTGATTCGAGACGGGTCCGGCCTTCGGATTGAGCCGGTTCGGCGGCAGCAACGCTCGATCGACACCAGCGACGGGCTGCCGATCCTTGGCGACGTCGACGGTGTCGTGGTGACGGACGACGACGTTCGCCGACTTCGCGATGACATCCAACGATGATCGCTGGGCGTGCGACACCAGTGTTGCCGTCGCCGCTCTCGACCCGACGCACGAAGCCCACCGGGTCTGCCGCCGAGCGCTGGTTGAGCTTCGGCCTGGGCTGGCGGGGCATGCCGCGTTCGAGACCTATTCGGTGCTGACCCGGCTACCACTTCCACTGCGCCTGAGCGCCGGCCAAGCGGCTTCGGTACTGGTTGCGGCTTTCCCGCAAGACTGTTGGCTCGATGCAACCGGGACCCGCAACTTTCGCGAGCGACTTGCCGGCCTCGACATTGTCGGCGGATCGGTCTATGACGCCCTCGTCGGTCAAGCCGCCCTCGCCAATCACCGCAAGCTGCTTACTCGTGACCGCCGGGCTGAGCGGACTTACCGCTCACTCGACGTCGAGTACCGATTCGTGGACTGACAGTCGACCCGCGGACCGCGCTGTGGCCACGTAGGCCCAGACCGTGTCCCATCGGAGGTTGGCGACCGGTCAAACGGGCGCCTTACGTAACGAGCTCGCCGAACGCTCGGCCGACGCGCGCCTGACCGAGGAACTCGAAGATCTCGCCGGTCAGACCCTCGACAACCCGTGACCGAGGTCGAGGTCGAAGCGGCCCTACTGGACACATCGGTGTTTATCGCACGCGAAAGCGGCCGCGCAATCGCGAAGCTGCCCCAACGCGTAGCGCTTTCGGTGATCACGATCGGTGAACTGCAACTCGGCGTGCTCAATGCCGGCGATTCAGTGACTCGATCACGACGTGCCGACACGCTCGCGCTGGCGCGCGCGGCCGACCCGATCCCAGTTAGTGAAGCGGTAATGGTTTCTTGGGCTCGACTCGTCGCGGACTGTCGAGCCGCTGGCGTGCATCGGGCAGTCAAGCTGACCGACGCCCTCATCGCGGCAACCGCGATCGAGCACGGACTTCCTGTTGTCACGCAGGACACAGATTTTGACCAGATTGCGCTCGCATGTCCCGCCCTATCGGTGATTAGGGTGTGACTTCACGCTGGTCCGGCTACGGCTCGCCGTGCCCCGAATGTCTTGCCGCAAGCCACCGGAGCTGCGGGGTTTCTCGTTCCCACCGGGCCGACCACTACTCCTGACGGTGGCCGTCCGGCGCAGCTCTATCGTCCCGGCGACTTACTGTTTTGCACCCGCCGATGACGCGTGCCAATCTCCCGCAGCGTCGCGCGAACGCGCGATAATTGCCTGGGCGACAATGATTCCCGGTTGATGATGGCCGCCAGCTGGCATAATCCACCATGGGTCACGGGACCGAGCCAGGATGGCACAAAAGCGAAAAGGGGTTGGGTGAGACCGGATGACCAGAAACGCAATTCGCCGTTTCGTATTGGCTACCGCAATGCCGCTTGCGCTGGTGGGTTGCGGCGCCCAGCCGGTGACGAGCCGCACCGCACCGGCATCGGGCGCAGAGGGCGACTTCGCCGGTGCCGTAAACATTGACAATGGCCGTCACCTCTATCTCGAGTGTCACGGTAAGGGTGGGCCGACCATCATTCTGGAAGCGGGCTACCACGATTCGTCGGATCCGTGGAACCTTAGCGACGCCACGGCGCCGGCGGTAGGCCCGGCCGTGCTGCCCGCGCTCGCCAGCAACCACCGGGTCTGCGCCTACGACCGGCCCGGTACGCTACGCTACTCCAACCCGCCCGAGGTTACCGACCGCAGCTCACCCGTTGCGATGCCGCGCAACGCCCGAGATGTCGTAGCCGACCTGCATGAATTACTTGCCGCCGCAGCAGTTCCGGGCCCCTACGTCCTGGTCGCACACTCGCTAGGGGGGCTATTTGCTCGGCTGTACGCCCAGACCTACTCCGATCAGGTGCGCGCTGTGGTGTTCGTCGACGCTTTCGCTGTGGAGATACCGACCCTCATGGGCTCGGATTGGTCTGCCTATCGGCAGCTATTGAACGAACCCTTGCTGCAGTTCACGGACTCGTCTTCGTTCGAGATTGTCGACATCGACACCAGCGTTGCCCAGGTGCTCGCTGCCCCTGCGTTTCCGGCCATCCCTATTGCAGTGCTGACCAAGACCGCACCGTTCCCGTTTCCCGCGAGCGCCCCAGCGGGGCTGGCCGCACAGGTTGAAAAGGTTTGGCCGCAGGCCGCATCCAATCTGGTCGCGCTGCGACCGCAAACACCACACTTCTTCGCGACCGGCAGCGATCACTACATTCAGGTTCACCAACCCGACCTGGTTGCGGCTGCGGTCGCCGTGGTGGTGCAACGGTCTGCCACCATCCGTTGATCTCGAAGGACTCCGCGCACTGCCGTCACAGCCGGCGGTACCAGCGCGCGATGGCGCGCCCGGTCTCGTCCGGCGAGTCCTCCGACACAAAGTGCGGTCCGGCCGCACTCACCTCGGTCTGGTTGGGCCAGCTGCAGCAGAAGTCGCGCGCGGCACCGATGCCGAGCACACCAGGCTCGGCATTGACGAACAGCTTCGGGAGCTCGGAGCGGGCGAGCCACCGGCCATACGCGTTGACGGCCGCGACGACGTCGCGGGCTCGCCATCGATCGGCAGCTGGCGGGGCCAGCCGGCGAGCTCGTCGTCGCCGATATACGTACGTGCGGTGTCCACCGGGCCCGGCGGCACGTGTGTGCCAGCGATCAGGGTGACGGTGTCGGTGAGCCCTAGACCGGCCGGCGATCGGATCAAGCCGGTAGTGGAGCCGCAGCACTTGCCTCGACAATGCGCACCGCACTGCCCATGCCGCGGCTGACAGCCGGGGGTCGCATCGGAAGTGCCAGCTGCTGGACCTTGCGACCCCGCCCGCGCGCGATGACTTCGCCGCCCGGGGCGAAGGCCGCACTCCACTGCGACCACACCTCCCTCGGCCAAGACGCCGTGTGCTCGTAGACGTCGCTCACGCGGATCGACTTCGGCGGAGGCGAAGGCGAGACCGTCAAGCGTCGCCATGTCATCCAGCAATCCGTCGTCGGGGAATGCGGCGCGGACGAGCCCCGAGGCGTCGAGGACGTCGAGCCACGCGTCGCCGATGCCGCCGCGGGCGTTGCTGGGAGCACTCAACCAGGAGTCCGCGGCCGGCGAGATCCACGGGACGGCCGATTGTCCGCCAGGATGATCGCGTCGAAAGGTCCAGCCCGGAGACGAATCTTCCTGACGCCAATTCGCTCCTCGCTGCCCGCTCGTCTATACGTGGTACATGGCACCCTATGCGTGGACCGTTATCGGAGCCGGACCTGCGGGCATCGCCGCCGTGGGACGACTGCTCGATCACGGGATTCCCGAAGAAAAGATCGCGTGGATCGATCCGGTTTTCGCGGCGGGCGACCTGGGCCAGAAGTGGCGGGCGGTATCGAGTAACACCATTGCCGGGACATTTCTGGAATACCTGAACGGCTGCAAAGCATTTCGGTTCTCCGAAGCGCCGCCGTCGCCGCTCCAGGCGACTGATCCCGACCAGACGTGCGCCCTGGCCCTGGTGGCTGATCCGTTGCTGTGGGTTACCCGACACCTGCGGGAACGGGTCAACGATTTCCAGACGACGGCAACCACCCTCACCTTGGCGCAAAGACGTTGGCGCATCGAGACCGAACTCGGTGATGTGGAATCACGGAACGTGGTTCTCGCGGTCGGCGCGGTTCCCAAAAGCCTGTCATACCCGCACCTCAAGGAAATACCGGTCGAGGTCGCCCTTGATCCCGCACAGCTCGCGCAGCAGCAACTGGACGGGGCGACCGTCGCGGTCTTCGGGTCCTCGCACTCCACGATGATCGCCCTGCCGCACCTCTTGCGGCTACCAGTGGCGAGGGTGCTCAACTTCTACCGCAGCCCACTCAAATACGCCGTATACCTGGATGATTGGATCTTGTTCGATGACACCGGACTCAAAGGCCGCGCGGCGCAATGGGCCCGGGAGAACATCGACGGCGGGTATCCCGACCGGTTAGAGCGGTACCGGGTCTCCAGTCCCGAATTTGACGAGAGATTGCAGGAATGCGACCACGCCATCTACACCGTCGGCTTTGAGCCCAGGGCGCTGCCCACGACGCCGCAATGGGGACCGCTGCACTACAACCCGCAGAACGGCATCATCGCCCCCGGCCTATTCGGGCTGGGGATCGCCTTTCCGGAATACGCCGAAGACCCCTACGGCTACGGCCAGCATCGGGTCGGCCTGAAGAAGTTCATGGACTATCTGAACTCGGTGCTGCCATTGTGGATGGTGTACGGCACCTAGGGGTCGGGTCAATGCACCACCAGCGCCGCATGTGTGCGTCGCCGGTACACCGAGCCGAACCGGGCATCGACGCGCAACCACGCCGGCGTGATCCGGACCCGCACGATTTCGTCGTCGTCGATCAACGATTGCGGTAAGAAACCCATTGCCGTCAAAGCGAATACACAGCGCATCGGCAACCCGACCACCACGTCGCCAGAGCTCACCTCGACGACCTCCTGGTCCAGCAGCGACACCGGCGGCCCGTGGGCGCCACCGTGCTCTTTGGCAAGTTGCGCGCCCTGTTGCGCCAAGTCCAGCACTAGTTTCGCCGGTACGTCGTCCAGGTGAGTAAAGCCGGATTCGGGAGGGAGCCCACCCCGCCACGCCGAATCCATCGAAAAGCCCGGATCCACGTACCCCGTGGTTTCGGAGGCGGCGGCCAGCCCGCGAGCCAACCCGTCGGCGGCGACCGACATGTCCTTGGGTTTGACTTTACCGACCACCACACGACTGGCCAGCACATCGAAACCCGTTGCGACCCATGCCGTCAGCAATCCCGCGGACCGGGCGCGGATGCGGATGATCGCGGCTTCGTCGAGCCGCATCGCGTGCTCGACGAAGACGGCCAGGTCCGCGCGGTGCGCTGCGGCTTCCAGCCACAGTCCGCGCTCGGCTACCGGATCCACCGCTGCAAGTACTCTCTATGGCGGGGCAACAAGCGCACTAACCGCTGCTCCTCGATGTGTACGGCAGCCAGCTGCGACTCGGCGATGACGGCCGGCTTGGACTCCGGATCCGCGTTGACCGAACGCACTTCGTAGCCCAGTGTGAAATCGACCGCCCGCAACCGTTTGGTCCAGATGGTCACCTGCAGCGGCGAGTCGGCAAGGCGCAGCTGATCTTTGTACGTCACCCGGACGTCGGCGATCAGCAAGCCGATGGTGGTGATGTCAGCACCGAACGGCTCCCTGAGGAATGGGACGCGCGACTCTTCGAGGATCGTCACCATGGTGGCGTGGTTGACGTGCTGGTACATGTCGATGTCCGACCAACGCACCGGCACCGCTGCGACGTAGCCGATGCTCACCCCGCGGACGCCCTTCCGCTGGTGCGCGTCATGCGGCGAATCTGCCGGGCCGCCACTGACAGCGTCGCGAGATCGGTTGAGCCGCTTTCCCGGATCTCGTTGAGCGTGCGGCGTGCCCGCTCCACCCGGGAGGCGCTGATGTGTTCCCATTCGGCAATTTTCTGCTCACCAGTTTCATCCGGCTCCCCCACCGCGAGAACATCGAAACACAACGACCGCAGCGAAGCGTAGATGTCGTCACGAATCGCCAACCGCGCCAACGAATGCCAGCGATCGGTGCGCGGAAGCTCCGACACCGCCGTCAGCAGCGAGTCGGTGCCCAGGCGATCCATCAACGCGAAGTAAGTGTCGGCAACCTCGGCTGATTCGATCTCGGTGATGTCGGCGATATCGATGATGTCGAGCAGGCTGTAGCGGTACAGCCCGGCCGCCACCCGGTAGGCGAGGTCCGGCGGGGCGCCCTGAGCGGTGAAATCCGCGGCTTCTTTCTCGACGATGGCCTTGTCGTCGCCGCGCAGCCATTCCGACATCCGCGGCGTCAGCGCCTTGACCTTGGCGGCGAATCGGTTGATCTCGGCACCCACGGCCAGCGGCTGTGGACGATAGTTCAGCAGCCAGCGCCCGGCGCGGTCGATGAGCCGTCGGGTGTCCAGCGTCAACCGGTCCGAGAGGGCGACCGGCAGATTGGCGGCGCGGATGCGGTGCCAGACGTGGTCGATACCGAAAATGGCGTCAGTGGCGGCGAAGGTGCGCACGGCATGGATCTGAGGAACACCGACGTCTTCGGCGAGCCGGAAGGCGTAGCTGATGCCGGCCGTGTCGACCATGTCGTTGATCACCATGGTGGTGACGATCTCGCGGCGCAGCTGGTGCGTCCGGATCTCCGGGGTGAACCGTTCTCGCAACGGCTTGGGGAAGTAGGCCGGCACCCTGGACGCGAACACGTCCTGATCCGGCAGATCGGTATTCAATAAGTCCTCTTTGAGCGCCAGCTTGACGTGCGCCATCAGGGTCGCCAGTTCGGGTGAGGTGAGCCCGAGGCCCGCCTCGGTGCGCCGGGCGATCTCCTTCTCTGAAGGCAGGGCCTCCAACTCGCGGTTGACGCCGCGCTCGGCCACCAGGTACTTGATCTGGTCGGCGTGTACCGGAAGCAGGCTGGCCGCGTTGGCCCGGCTAGTGCCCATCAGGTCGTTCTGGTCCGTGTTGTCGTTGAGCACCAGCCTGCCGACCTCATCGGTCATGGACTCGAGCAGCGGCGTGCGTTCCTCGGCCGTGACCTTGCCGGCGGTGACCAACGAGTCGATCAGGATCTTGATGTTGACCTCGTGGTCGGAGCAGTCCACACCGGCGGAGTTGTCCAACGCATCGGTGTTGATCCGGCCGCCCGACAGGTCGAACTCCACCCGCCCCCGCGCCGTGACGCCCAGGTTGCCGCCCTCACCGATCACCTTGGCGCGCACCTGGTGCCCATTGACCCGCACCGGGTCGTTGGCGCGGTCACCGACATCGGCGTCGGACTCGGATTCCGCTTTGATGTAGGT
Organism: Mycobacterium sp.; assembly: GCA_022841565.1. Lineage (GTDB taxonomy): Bacteria > Actinomycetota > Actinomycetes > Mycobacteriales > Mycobacteriaceae > Mycobacterium. The sequence continues at coordinate 7,291 of JALHRH010000170.1, forward strand.
GCCGATACCGCCGTTGAACAGCAGGTCCACCGGCGCCTGCAGGATGGCCCGCATCAGGGTGGGCGGGGCCAATTCGGAGACGTCACCGTCGATCCCCAGGGCACCGCGAACCTGCGCACTGATCGGGATCGACTTCTGGTCCCGGCTGTAGACCCCGCCACCCGTACTGATCAGCGACTTGTCGTAGTCGTCCCAGCTGGACCGAGGCAAGTTGAACATCCGGTGCCGCTCCACCCACGACGTCGCCGAGTCGGGGTTGGGGTCTAAGAAGATGTGCCGGTGGTCGAAGGCGGCGACGAGCCTGATGTGCTTGCTCAGCAACATGCCGTTGCCGAAGACGTCGCCGCTCATGTCGCCCACGCCGACGACGGTGAAGTCCTCGGTCTGGGTGTCGACGCCGATCTCCCAGAAATGCCGCTTGACCGCCTCCCACGCCCCCTTGGCGGTGATGCCCATGGCCTTGTGGTCGTAGCCGACCGATCCACCCGATGCGAACGCATCACCGAGCCAGAAGCCGTAAGACTTGGCGACGTCGTTGGCGATGTCGGAGAACGTGGCGGTGCCCTTGTCCGCCGCCACCACGAGGTAGGCGTCGTCGCCGTCGCGGCGTACCACCTGCGGTGGCGGGTTGACCGCTTTCGTGGCGTGGTCGACGTTGTCGGTGACGTCGAGCAGCCCCGAAATGAACAGCTGGTAGCAGGCGACTCCTTCGGCGCGGGTGGCGTCGCGATCGGCGGCGGCCCCACCTTTCGAGCCGGTGGGCAGCGGTGGTCGCTTGACGACGAAACCACCCTTCGCTCCGACCGGCACGATGACGGCGTTCTTCACCGCCTGCGCCTTGACCAGGCCCAATATTTCGGTGCGGAAATCGTCTCGGCGATCCGACCAGCGCAGGCCGCCACGAGCGACTGGGCCGAACCGCAGATGCACACCTTCCACACGGGGTGAGTAGATGAAGATCTCGAACTTGGGACGCGGCAGCGGAAGCTCGTCGATCAGCTGCGCATTGAGCTTGACCGACAGCACGTCACGGCTACGAGCCGAACCTTCGCGTGTCACAAAGTAATTGGTGCGCAGTGTGGCCTGGACCAAGGAGGCGAACGCGCGCAGGATGCGGTCGGTGTCCAGGCTCACCAGCGCGTCGATGTCGGCGGCGACGGCCGCCGCCGCGGCTTGCGCGTCGCGGCCGCTGCCCGCCGATCCCGGGTGGAAAAGCGCTTCGAACAAGGCGACCAGCGACCGTGCCGTCGAGGGATGCTCGTTGAGCACCGACTCGATGTAGGACTGGCTGTAGGGGAAGTTGGCCTGCCGCAAGTACTTTGCGTAGGCGCGCAGTAACACCACCTGCTGCCAGGTCAGCCCGGCCCGCATGACCAGCTCGTTGAAACGGTCGATCTCGACCCGGCCCTGCCAGATTGCGGTGACGGCGTCGGCGAAACGTTGCGCGCCGGCCTCACGTTCCTCGTCGGTCGATGCCGGCGGGATGGTCGGATGGGGCTGGATCTTGAACTGGTAGATCCACACCGGCAACCCGTCGGGCCGGGTGACGGTGAAGGGTCGCTCTTCGAGCACGACGACGCCCATGCTCTGCAGCATCGGGAGCAGCTGGCTCAGTGAAGCGGTGCGACCACCGAGGAACCAGGTCAGCTGCGCCAGGCCGTGTTCGTCACCTTCGGAGAACACCAGCTTGACCGAATCATCGCTGAGTTCCTTGATGACGGCGATGTCGTTGATGGCCTCGGCGGGGGTGACGGCCTGCTTGTACGCCTCGGGGAAAGCGCTCGCATAGTGCTCGGCGTCCGCGTGGCTGACAGCTTCTGTCGGGGCTGCGGCGGTCAACCGGTCGGCCCAGGTTCGGGCGGCTTCGCTCAGCAACGCCTGAATGCGGGTGCGGTTGGCTTCGGAGACGTCGACGGAGCCCGGTAGCGAGTCCTCCGGCAGCCGGACCATGAAATGCATGAGGGCCCAAGGGGATTCACTGACCCGCGCGGTGAATTCCAGTCGCGTGCCGCCGAACTCGCGGACCAGGATGTCCTCGATCTGCAAGCGCACCGGGGTGGTGTAGCGGTCTCGGGGCAGATACACCAGGCAGGAGACGAAGAATTGCAGCCGGTCGGCGCGCAGGAATAACAACGCCCGTCGTTGCGAGCCCATATCCACGACTGCCTTGGCCATGGCCAGCAGCCGCTCGGCACTCAGCGTGAACAACTCGGGCCGCGGGACGGTCTGAATGACGTCGAGCAGCAACTGGCCCGGATGGCTCGGGTCGCTGCCGGCCAGCGTGAGCGCATCGCGTACCCGGTGGGAAATCATCGGGATCTCCAGCACGTCGGCGTTCATGGCCGCGACGGTGAACAATCCGACGAAGCGATGTTCGTAGACGTCGCCGCTAGTCGCCCCGCCATTGCCCGCGGCGTACTCGCGGACCGCGATGGCATACGGGTACGCGCCGTAGCGCAGGTAACTGCCCACGGCGGCCTGCGCTAACACCAGCAGCTTGGATTCGTCGGTGAGCCGGGGCCGGGTGCCCGAACGGGCCCGCAGCACACCAAGGCCAGTGGACGAGTCGCCGGCCACCAGACCGTCCTGCACCCGGGTGCGCTGGTAGCCCAGCAGCAGGAAATTCCCATCGTTGAGCCAGCGCAGCAGCGCCGCGACCTCCTGCCGGTCGGGTGCTTCGTAGCGGCCTTCGGGATCGTCGTCGATGGCCGAGGACACCTCGGTCATGGTGGCGATCATCGCGGTTGCGTCGGTGGCCACCCGTTGTACATCGGCGAGGACCTTGGGCAGCAGCCGTTCGACCTCGGCGAGGACCTTGCGGTCGACGGACGGAGAAAGTTGGACGTGAATCCAGGCTTCTCCGACATAGGGAGACGCGTCGTCGGCTTTGGGTTCGACGCGCTGCATCTCCCCTGTCGGGTCGCGGCGCACCTCGAACACCGGCGTCATGATCGCCGTGCAAGACAGGCCGAGGCGGTGCAGCAGCACGGTGACGGAATCCATCAGCATGCTGCCCTGGTCGGTGACCACCTGCAGCGCGGGCCCGAAGCCGGCCGGGTCGTCGGCCAGGTAGACGGCGACCGCGCTTTCGCCGGCCGGGCGGTGTTGAGCGAGTCGGCTGTGCGCCATCACCACGGCGGGCGTGACGACCGAGGTTGACCCCCGCGATTGGTCGGGTCCGTCGACGTGCGGTCCCCGACAGCTGTCAATGTAGGCCTGGATTACCCACTCGGGAATTTCGGCGCTGTGCGTGAACGTCGTCCACGCGGCGACGTCTTCTTTGGCCCCGGGATCGATCGTCATGCCGATTGCTCCCCACTCGCGACGGATACCGCTCGGTCAATGCCCCACTCCTCAGCGGTATTCCCGGCCGCATCGTCGCGGGTGATGCTCGACGCCCACTCGGGTGCGGCCCGTGGGGCCGCACCGTCGGGTGGCGAGACTGACATTAGTCCCGTGTCAGCTTGCGGTGGGTCACCCTGTGTGGACGCGCGGCTTCGGCGCCGAGTCGTTCCACTTTGTTTTCTTCGTATGCGCCGAAATTGCCCTCGAACCAGAACCATTTGGCTTCGTTGTCGGTGTCGCCTTCCCACGCCAGGATGTGGGTGCACGTCCGGTCCAGGAACCACCGGTCGTGGGAGATCACCACGGCACAGCCGGGGAAGTTGACCAGCGCGTTCTCCAGCGAACTCAGGGTCTCGACATCGAGGTCGTTGGTCGGCTCGTCGAGCAGGATCAGATTGCCGCCCTGCTTGAGCGTCAGCGCCAGGTTCAGCCGGTTGCGCTCGCCACCGGACAGCACGCCCGCGGGTTTCTGCTGGTCAGGTCCCTTGAACCCGAATGCCGACACGTAGGCCCGCGACGGCACTTCAGTCTGACCGACCTGGATGTAGTCGAGTCCGTCCGAGACCACTTGCCACACCGTCTTCTTCGGGTCGATACCCGCACGAGCCTGGTCGACGTAACTCAGCTTGACGGTGTCGCCGACCTTGACGGTGCCGCTGTCGGGTTGTTCGAGGCCGACGATGGTCTTGAACAGCGTGGTCTTACCGACGCCGTTAGGGCCGATCACACCGACGATGCCATTACGAGGCAGGGTAAAGGACAGGTCCTTGATGAGGGTCCGGCCTTCGAAGCCCTTGTCGAGATGTTCGACTTCGACAACCACCGAACCCAAACGGGGCCCTACGGGGATCTGAATCTCCTCGAAGTCGAGGTTGCGTGTCTTCTCGGCCTCGGCGGCCATCTCCTCGTAGCGCTGCAACCGCGCCTTGCTCTTGGCTTGCCGGGCCTTGGCGCCTGAGCGGACCCAGGCCAACTCGTCTTGCAGCCGCTTCTGCAGCTTGGCGTCCTTGCGGCCCTGAACCGCGATCCGCTCGGACTTCTTCTCCAGGTAGGTCGAGTAGTTGCCTTCGTACGGGTAGGCGCGTCCGCGGTCGAGCTCAAGGATCCATTCGGCCACGTTGTCAAGGAAGTAGCGGTCGTGGGTGACGGCCAGGATCGCCCCGGCATAGCTGGCCAGATGCTGTTCGAGCCACTGCACGCTCTCCGCGTCCAGGTGGTTGGTGGGCTCGTCGAGCAGCAGCAGGTCGGGCTTCGACAACAGCAGCTTGCACAACGCCACCCGGCGACGCTCGCCGCCGGAGAGGTTGGTAACCGGTTCCTCGGGCGGCGGGCAGCGCAGCGCGTCCATGGCCTGCTCCAGCTGCGAATCCAGGTCCCACGCGTCGGCGTGGTCCAGATCCTCCTGCAGCCGGACCATCTCCTCCATCAACTCATCGGAGTAGTCGGTGGC
>JALHRH010000171.1 GCA_022841565.1 Mycobacterium sp.
CCGCAGGCCCCGCCGGGCACCGTCGGTTGCGCGCTACTCCCGGACGTGGCGGCCGAGCGCGACTGGATCGCCGATCACCTGCAGGAGCACTACCGCCGGGCCCGCGACCAGCAGATCGCGCCGCCCACGGCAGCGGTCTTGGTGCGGCGCAACGCCGACGCCGCTCCCATCGCCGATGCGTTGCGCAGCCGCGGGATTCCCGTCGAAGTCGTCGGTCTGGCGGGCCTGTTGTCCGTTCCCGAGGTGGCCGACGTGGTGGCCATGCTGCGCCTGGTCGCCGACCCGACGGCCGGCGCCGCCACGATGCGGGTGCTCAGCGGTTCGCGTTGGCGCCTGGGTGGCCGCGATATCGCCGCGTTGTGGCGACGCGCTCAGGACTTGGGCGCTGCGGAGCGGGCAACCGAACCGCCCGGCGCCGAGTCGATCGCGAAGGCAACCGGCCCCGACACGGATGCGCCCTGCCTGGCCGACGCCATCTCCGACCCCGGCCCGCCCGGCGGCTATTCGGCAGCCGGATACCAACGGATCGCGGCCCTGGCCGCCGAACTGACTGTGCTGCGGGGGCACCTCGGTCGTTCCCTGCCCGATCTGGTCGCCGAGGTGCGTCGGGTGCTGGGTGTCGACTGCGAGGTCCGTGCCAGCGCCACCGGGGAATGGTCGGGTGCCGAGCACCTCGACGCCTTCGCCGACGAGGTCGCCGGCTACGCCGAGCGGTCCGGCGCATCAACGAGGGCGTCGGTGGCCGGCCTGCTCGGCTACCTCGACGTCGCCGCGGAGGTAGAGAACGGTTTGACACCCGCGCAGCCGATCGCGTCCCGCGAGCGGGTCCAGGTGCTCACCGTGCACGCCGCCAAGGGCCTGGAATGGCAGGTGGTGGCGGTGGCGCACCTGTCCGGCGGGATATTCCCATCGAACGCATCGCGAGGCAGCTGGCTCACCGACGTCGGCGAGCTGCCGCCGCTGCTGCGCGGTGATCGCGCCGCAGCCGGTGCGCTCGGCATCCCGGTCCTGGACACATCGACCGTGACCAACCGAAAGCAGTTGTCGGACAAGCTCTCCGAGCACCGCAACCAGCTCGATCAGCGACGCGTCGACGAGGAACGGCGCTTGCTGTACGTAGCTGTCACCCGAGCCGAGGACACTTTGCTGATATCGGGGCACCAGTGGGGTGCCACCGGCCAGAAGCCACGCGGACCGTCGGAATTCCTCTGTGAACTCAAGGACGTCATCGAACGTTCCGGGCAGGACGGCCAGGCGTGCGGGATCGTCCAGCAATGGGCGCCGACGCCGGCCGACGGGGAACGAAACCCGTTGCAGGACAATGTGGGCGAAGCCATCTGGCCCGCCGACCCGTTGTCGCAACGCCGTGCCGACGTGGAACGCGGCGCTATGCTGGTCAGCACGGCGATGTCGAGGCAAGTCCAGAGGGCGGTTCGCGACGTCGAAGGCTGGGCCGCCGATGTTGACGCGTTGCTGGCCGAGCGGGCGCAGGCGGCCCCACTGCTGGTGCGCGCGTTGCCGAGCCAGCTGTCGGTCAGCGGCCTGGTGGATCTGGCGCGCGACCCCGGCGCCGCAGCGCAGCGGCTGATCCATCGACTACCGACCCGCCCGGATCCACACGCTCTGCTGGGCAACGCTTTTCATTTGTGGGTGCAGCGATTCTACGGGGCCGAGTTGTTGTTCGACCTGGGCGATCTGCCCGGCGCCGCGGACTCCGACGTGGGCGACCCTCGGCAGCTAGCCGCCCTCCAACAGGCGTTCACCGCATCGCCGTGGGCGGCGCGCACCCCGATCGCGGTCGAGGTGCCGTTCGAGATGCCGATCGGTGACACCGTGGTGCGCGGGCGCATCGACGCGGTGTTCGCCGACGCCGACGGTGGCGTAACCGTGGTGGACTGGAAGACCGGTGAGCTGCCGCGCGGCCCAGAAGCCACGCGCCACGCTGCGGTCCAACTCGCGGTGTACCGGTTGGCGTGGGCGGCGCTGCAGGGTTGCCCGCAGTCGTCGGTGCGTACGGCCTTTCACTACGTCCGCAGCGGGACCACCGTCGTGCCCGATGAGCTGCCTGACGCCGACGAGCTGGCCGGGCTGCTGGTCGACTCCGGTCGCCCTCGCGGCGGCTGATCGTGGTTACATGACTCCGTGGCGAAAGGTAGCTGGCGGCGGCTGCGGCGTCTCGATGAGAGATTGACCGTTCAGCCCAGTTACGCGCTTGTCGGCGTGCTGCGCATCCCCCAGAGTCATGCCAGTCCCGCGCGAATCATCGCCCGCCGGATAAGCATCGCCCTGGTGGCGCTGTTGGTCGGTGCCGTCACCGTCTATCTCGATCGCGACGGCTACCACGACGCGCGAGGCGACAACCTGACCTTCCTGGACTGCTTGTACTACTCGGCGGTGACGCTGTCGACAACCGGCTACGGCGACATCACACCGGTCTCCGAGCTGGCGCGGGCGACGAACGTCCTGATCATTACGCCGCTGCGGATCGCATTCCTGATCTTGCTGGTCGGGACGACCCTCGAGGTCGTGACCGAGACGTCTCGGCAGGCTTTCAAGATCCAGCGTTGGAGGAGCAGAGTGCGCAACCACACCGTCGTCATCGGCTACGGGACCAAGGGCAAAACGGCGATCGCCGCCATGCTCAGTGACGAGGTGACACCCAGCGAAATCGTCGTGGTCGACACCGATCGGTCGGCCCTGGAGCGAGCGGCGTCAGCCGGTTTGGTCACCGTCCACGGCGACGCCACGAAGTCCGATGTGCTGCGGCTGGCCGGCGCCCAACACGCCGCCTCGATCATCGTCGCCGCCAACCGCGATGACACCGCGGTGCTGGTCACGCTGACGGCGCGAGAGATCTCGCCCAAGGCCATGATCGTCGCGTCCATCCGCGAGGCCGAAAACCAGCATCTGCTGCAGCAATCCGGGGCCAACTCGGTGGTGGTGTCTTCCGAAACCGCCGGCCGCCTGCTCGGCCTGGCCACCACCACCCCCAGCGTCGTGCAGATGATCGAGGACCTGCTGACTCCCGATCAGGGTCTGGCCATCTCCGAACGCGAGGTGGAGACGTCCGAGGTGGGTGGGTCACCCCGGCATCTGCGCGACATCGTCCTGGGCGTGGTCCGCGGCGGGCAGTTGCTCCGTATCGGGGCACCCGAGGTGGACGCCATCGAGGCCGGCGACCGGCTGCTGTATGTGCGCCACCTAGTGGACGAACGATAGAGCCGCACGTGGACTTCCGGCTGCGCGACGTTCCGCTGTTGTCGCGCGTCGGCGCCGATCGCGCCGATCAACTGCGCACCGACATCGAAGCGGCCGCGGCCGGCTGGCCCGACGCCGCCCTGTTGCGGGTCGATTCCCGCAACCAGGTGCTGGCCGCCGACGGCAAAGTGCTGCTCGGCCCGGCGTCCGCGCTAGGCGATAAGCCGCCGCCGGACGCGGTGTTCCTGGGTCGCATCGAGGGCGGCCGTCACGTCTGGGCGATCCGGGGCGCGCTGAAGCCACCTGGCGACGGAGACGTCGAGGTGCTCGATCTGCGCCGGCTCGGGCGCATCATCGACGACACCAGCAGCCAACTCGTATCGTCGGCGTTGGCACTGCTCAATTGGCATGACAACGCCCGCTTCAGCCCCGTGGACGGTACGCCCACCAAACCGGCCCGCGCCGGCTGGGCGCGAGTCAACCCGCTCTCCGGCCACGAGGAGTTCCCGCGCATCGACCCCGCCGTAATCTGCCTGGTCCACGACGGCGGCGAGCGGGCGGTGCTGGCCCGTCAGGCGGTGTGGCCGCAGCGGATGTTCTCGCTGCTGGCCGGATTCGTCGAGGCCGGCGAATCGTTCGAAGCCTGTGTCGCCCGTGAGATCCGCGAGGAGATCGGCCTAAAGGTGCGCGAGGTGCGCTACCTCGGCAGCCAGCCCTGGCCCTTTCCGCGCTCGCTGATGGTCGGGTTTCACGCCCTGGGCGATCCGGACGAATCGTTCTCGTTCAACGACGGCGAGATCGCCGAGGCGGCCTGGTTCACCCGCGACGAGATTCGTGCGGCGCTCGACGCCGGCGACTGGTCCAGCGCGTCGGAGTCGAAATTGCTGTTGCCGGGCTCGATTTCGATCGCCCGGGTGATCATCGAATCCTGGGCGGGAGATTCCCAGGCGATTACTTGATGCGGTCGCAGATGTTGTCCAGGATCGTGCTGGCGATCCGCTCCGCCGGTTCGATGCCCAACACGCCGACCGACATCAGTACCGACTTTCTGGCGCGGTACTGGTGGCTCCACCCGTTGTCGGTGATCCGCAGACTCAGTGGTTCCGGCTTGTCGAGCCGGAATGCGTACTTCGGGTCATGCAATGCGACGCAGGCGTTCAGTGCGGCTTCCAGCTGATCGAGCGCGGAGCGTGCCGCTTGTGCGTCCGGGTAGATCGCGACGGCCTGGCTGACCGAGTCGACCTTCGATCGCCCGCCCGGGTCGATGTCGTCGGTCACCCCGCTGTAGCCCGCACTACGAAACTCGGTCCAGCCGCCCGCGAAAGTGAGATCGCTGGTGCCGGCCGCCCGGCAGGGTCCGGGTGCGTTCACGTCGCCGGCCGGCGGATGGTTCAGGTCCGCATGGGCATGCATCCTGAGTTCTTCATAGTTGGCGATGCGGCGCACGTCTTCGACGCTGACGATCAGTGCGTCGACTCCCGTGGCCGTCGTGCTGCTCGGAGTGGCCTGGGTGTTCTGGTGTGAACACGCGGTGAGCGCGGCGATCGCGGCGATCGCACAGAACAGAACAAGAACCGCCTGCCGGACCAGCGCCGCTGCCATGGTCCTCATCGTAAGGGCGACCGGCTGCCGAGTGCGCGTCAACTGCGCTCCCGTTCGGCGGAAGTCAGCGCGCGAGCTTCGCCTTGACCTCACTTGCGCTCGGGTTCGTCATCGTCGACCCGTCGGCGAACTTCACGGTCGGAACCGTGCGGTTGCCCCCGTTCACTGAGCTGACGAAATCCGCAGCAGCAGAATCCCGTTCGATGTCGACCTCGTCATAGGCGATGCCTTGAGCTTTGAGCGCGGTCTTGAGCCGGAAGCAGTAGCCACACCAGCTGGTTGTGTACATGGTCAGCGCAGCATTGGTCATGACTCGATAACGTAGCCCGACGATGGACCATTCCAGGATCGGCCCGCCGAGAAACGTGACATGGCGGGTTTGTCGGCCGTCACTGCCAAGATGGAGGCCATGCCGCTGATGGCCGATCCCTTGCTCGCGGGGCTCGACGACGAGCAGCGCGAAGCCGTGCTCGCTCCGCGCGGCCCGGTCTGCGTGCTCGCCGGTGCCGGAACCGGCAAGACGCGCACCATCACGCACCGCATTGCCCAGCTCGTCGCCGGTGGTCACGTTGCCGCCGGACAGGTGCTGGCGGTGACCTTCACCCAGCGCGCGGCGGGTGAGATGCGCTCCCGGCTGCGCGCTCTGGATGCTGCGGCGCAGGGCGGCACACCGGTCGGCGCCGTTCAGGCGCTCACCTTCCATGCCGCCGCGCACCGCCAGCTGCGCTACTTCTGGCCCCGGGTGGTCGGTAACACCCGCTGGGAATTGCTGGATACCAAGTTCGCCGTCGTGGCCCGCGCGGCCAGCCGGTGTCGGCTCAACGTCAGCACCGACGACGTGCGCGACCTTGCCGGCGAGATCGAGTGGGCCAAAGCGTCGCTGATCACCCCGGAGCAGTACGCGGGGGCGGTGGCCGGTGCCGGTCGGGACACTCCACTGGACGCCGAGAAGGTGGTGGCCGTCTACACCGCCTATGAGGCACTCAAAGTCCGTGACGAGGACGTCACCCTGCTCGATTTTGACGACCTGCTGCTGCATACTGCCGCGGCGATCGAAAACGACGCCGCGGTGGCAGCCGAATTCCGGGATCGCTATCGCTGCTTTGTGGTCGATGAGTACCAGGACGTCACGCCACTGCAGCAGCGGGTGTTGTCGGCCTGGCTGGGCGACCGCGATGATCTGACGGTCGTCGGCGACGCGAATCAGACCATCTACTCGTTCACCGGCGCCTCACCCCGTTTTCTGCTGGACTTCTCGAGGCGCTTCCCCGACGCCACGGTGGTGCGTCTGGAACGCGACTACCGGTCCACCCCGCAGGTCGTGTCGCTGGCCAACCGGGTGATCGCGGGCGCCCGGGGTCGCGTCGCGGGCAGCAAGCTGCAGTTGATCGGCCAGCGCGAACCCGGCCCGGCGCCGTCGTTCCGCGAGCACCCCGACGAGCGCACTGAGGCCGCCGCGGTCGCGGCCTCCATCGGCCGACTGATCGAATCCGGCACTGCCCCTTCGGAAATCGCGATCCTGTATCGGGTCAATGCGCAGTCGGAGGTCTACGAAGAGGCGCTGACCGAGGCCGGTATCGCCTACCAGGTCCGCGGCGGAGAGGGATTTTTCCATCGCCAGGAGATCAAGCAGGCCTTACTCGCGCTGCAGCGCGCGGCGGGCCGCGACAACGAAGGTCCTTTGCCGGACGTCGTTCGCGGCCTCCTCGAACCACTCGGGCTGACGACCGAGGCCCCCACGGGGACCAAAGCCCGCGAACGTTGGGAAGCCCTGACCGCGCTGGCCGAACTGGTCGACGACGAGGCGGCGCAGCGTCCCGGGCTGGAGCTGCCCGGGTTGGTGGCCGAGTTGCGATTGCGGGCCGACGCCCGCCATCCACCGGTCGTGCAGGGCGTCACCTTGGCTTCGCTGCATGCGGCCAAGGGTCTCGAGTGGGACGCGGTGTTCCTAGTCGGTCTGGCCGACGGCACGCTGCCCATCTCCCACGCGCTGGCCCATGGCCCCGACAGCGAGCCGGTCGAGGAAGAGCGCCGACTGCTCTACGTCGGAGTCACCAGGGCCAGAACGCATTTGGCGCTCAGTTGGGCGTTGGCGCGGTCGCAGGGCGGTCGTCAGAGCCGCAAACCGTCCCGGTTCCTCAACGGCATCGCTCCGCAGACCCGGGCGGAGGCCGTGCCCGGCAAGTCGCGGCGCACCAAGGGTCCGGTGCGCTGCCGGGTCTGTAACAAGGACCTCGCCACACCGGCCGCCATCATGCTGCGACGATGTGAAACCTGCGCCGGCGACATCGACGAGGAACTGCTGCTGGCGCTCAAAGACTGGCGGCGCGGCGCCGCCAAAGAACAGAACGTGCCGGCCTACGTCGTATTCAGTGACAACACCCTGATCGCGATCGCCGAGCTGCGGCCCACCGACAACGCGTCGCTGATCGCCATACCAGGCATCGGGGCCCGCAAGCTCGAACAATACGGACCCGATGTGCTCGAGCTCGTTCGCCAAGCTCACTGAAACGGCATATCCGCAGGTCAGAAAATCGGTTGCCGACCCGGCTGGTACCGTTTAGTCTCGAAACCGCATTTGGCTGGCTGCTCGTAGCGCACACGGAAGGAGGGTGGCTCGCGATGATCGAAATGAATTGGTACGGCGTACGCGCTGTCACCCGCCATGCCGCCGCTACCCCGGCGGCCGCGGGTAAGCACCGTGTCGCCACCGCGACGGAAGCGTCCGTGAGGCTCAACGTAGAGACGTAAGTAGCCCAGTTTCGCCACATGGCCACGGACGCGAAGTCGATCCGTGGCCATTGTTGTCTGAGAAGGCAACTTCTCTGGTCCGGATCAGTGCACAAAGACAGCCAACGACCAGGAAGCAGGAGAAGTGGACATGTCGGCAATGACCGTCCCTAGCCGGACGCAGCCGGCTCTGCCGTGTCATGCAGGTGATCCCGACCTATGGTTCGCCGATACCCCGGCCGACCTCGAGCGTGCCAAGACACTGTGTGTGCACTGCCCGGTGCGGCGCCAGTGCCTGGCTGCGGCACTGGAGCGTGCCGAGCCGTGGGGCGTGTGGGGTGGCGAGATCTTCGAGCGAGGCTCGATTGTCGGCCGCAAGCGTCCGCGTGGCCGTCCCCGCAAGGAGGCCGCCTGAGGCTACCGACAACGTCACGCTGCGCAACCGTCGCTCAGTCGTTAGTGGGGAAATGGCGCTTGCTCGAGGTCGGCCAAGAGACGCTCCAGTGCGACGCTGATGTTGTCCTGTTGGCGCGCAGGCACGCTGCGCCAAGCGCGTTGTTCAGCGGCCACAGCGATGCGTTCGGCCGCTTCCAGCTTCCGCATCCCGGCCTCACTCAACCTGACGGCGCTTACCTTCCCTCGTGACGGTGTCGTTCGCTGCACCAGACCGTGCTTGACGAGTCGGCTGACCAATGTGGTGGTTGCCTGAGGGGAGGTCAGTAAGGCACGGGCGAGGTCGGCGTTACTCAAATCCGGTCGGCGAGCTATGTGGGCCAGCGCGCTGAACTGTATGAGCGTCAGTCCAACGGCTTGGAGGGCTCGATCAAGTTCGCGCTGAAGGCGATTGCTGACCTTGGCGACGAGGTAAGTGATGTGCCGGTCCGGATTTACGTCAACCGACGACGCATGGCGGTCGGCTTCGGCGAGGCTCACGGGCGGCCCTCCCATTCACGATGGACAGACTATCAACATATTGATAGTGTGCTGCGTACAAGCTTCGGCATGTTGACAACTGGCCGGTGGCAACTCCACGCCTACCGGAAACGTGAGTCTATTCCCGGCGCCGCGCTCGGAAGAAATAGGAGAATCGGCACATGAGTACGGTCTTGTTGCTGGGAGCGACTGGCAATTTCGGCTCACAGATTGCCAGAGCTCTGCTTGAGCGGTCGGCCGATCTTCGAGTGCTCGTCCGGCCCGGCAGTCGCGCCAAGCTCGGAGCTGACATCTCGGCGGCATCACATGTCACCCAGGACGAGGAAACCGCGTTCGCCGGTGTGGACACCGTTGTGTCGGCGGTGCAGGGTGGCCCCGACGTCATCATCGATCGGCAGCTCGAATTCTTGCGTGCTGCAAGCGCATCCGGTGCTAAGCGCTTCATCCCATCCGACTACAGCCTTAACTTCTTCGGACTCGGCGAAGGCGAGAATATCAACTCCGATTGGCGCCGGGAGTTCGCGCGACGCGCAGACCAGGAGCGTGGGTCTGTCCAGGTCGTACACGTGCTGCAGGGCTGTTTTCTGGACGAGGGCGTCCTGCTCGGCTTTCTGCGCGCGGCGGACCTGGAAAAACGCGAGGCGTACCTGTGGGGCGACGGCAACGAGAAGATGCAGTTCACCACATACACCGATACTGCCGCGTACGTCGCAGAAGCCGCGCTCGCCGATGACGAACTGCCACAACGATTGTTCGTCGCCGGGGACATGGTGACATTTCATGAATTAGTTGACGCCGTTGCCGAAGGCCTCGGCCACGACATCAAGACGATCACACTCGGTGCACTGCCCGATCTGGATGCCGAGATCGCCCAACGGATGTCAGAGGGGCCGACCGATATGACGTCGTGGCTTCCGCTCATGTACTGGCGCGGAATGTTAAGCGGACGCGGGGGCCCCGGCCCCTTGTTGAACGAAAAGTTCCCGACCATCCGCCCGGTGACAGTCCGGCAGTACTTCGCTGCTCTGGCCCGCCCGTCCGAACCGGCGTGATCATGCCAGACAGTTTCCCTTCCGAGTGGCAACGCGCGATCGTCTTAATGCCCCATCCCGATGATCCGGAAGCCGCGATGTCCTCGGCTGTCGCGAAGTGGACGTCATCAGGGCGAAGCGTGCGCTACGTGCTGGCCAGTCGCGGCGAAAAGGGGATTGCCGGTATGACACCGGCAGAAGCAGGACCGTTGCGGGAGCGCGAACAACGGAGGGCCGCAGCGATCGTGGGTGTCGACGAACTCGAATTCTGGGACGAACCCGACGGCGACATCCGCAACACTGTGGCTCTGCGTGACCGGATTGCCGCAACTCTGATCCGACACCAACCCGACGTCGTGGTCACCGTCTATGGCGAAGCGGAGTGGGCGCCTGGAGTGCCGAATCAACGCGACCACATCGAGTTCGCAAAGGCGGTCGAACAGGCCTACGACACGCTGGCCGCGCCGCCACGGTGGTTGTTCGCTTCGGCGCTGAAGGCTACCCACCTCGAAGCGGTCGACGACTTCATCGAGGCGGCCGTCGCGTCCGTGGCCGCTCACCAGCGGTACGTCGAAGTACTGGACCCCGACACGCCCGTGCTCGAGCAAGCCCGTCGTCAGCTTGCCAGGACGACGCCACGCCGCGACGATTTCGGGGGTCACCGCGCTGCGCACTTCCTCGTGTTGCGGAGTCGAAGCGGGCAGGGATCCGAGTCGGAGCGACGGGGGACTTAGACGACAACAGCATCCGGCTCGGCAAAGCCGGGTATCAACTCCTCGGACAGTGCCTTGATCGGGACGTGCGCACCCAGCTGGCACAGGATCGCGGCCACCGATGCAATCACCCGCATCGGGATCGCCAGCTTGGGCGGCAGGTCCATCTGCCGCGCCGTCTTGATCTGGGCCACCGAGCGGTCGAACTGGCTCACCGTCATCCGCTGCAGCCACCTGCGGGTGTAGTGGAACACCTCGACCTCGATGGGTTCGACGTATTGGCGCAGCATTTCGTCGATATCGCGGACCGACACCTGCTGACCCTTCTGGATGAACCCGGCCTTCTCCATGGTCGGCAGTAGCAGATCGTAGTTCTTGTCGCGGGCCAGCCGAATAGTCATGCCGAGCTCGATAGGGTAGCCCCCCGGCAACGGCGCCACGGCGCCGAAGTCGATGACACCCATCCGACCGTCGGGCAGCAGCATAAAGTTGCCCGGGTGGGCGTCGCCGTGCAGCATTTCCAGCCGGCGTGGTGCGTCAAAGGTGAGTTCGAGTAGCCGCACGCCGATCAGGTCACGCTGATCGGGGGTGCCGTCCCGGATGATGTCCGCCATGTGCACGCCTTCGATCCACTCCTGGATCACCACTTTGGGCGCGCTTGCCACCACGTGCGGTATCACGAAGTGGGGGTGGTCCTGGTAGGCCTTGGCGAACTTGCGCTGGTTGTCGGCCTCCAGTCGGTAGTCCAACTCCATTTCGGTGCGTTGGATCAGTTCGTCGACCACACCCTCGATATCGGCGCCGGGCGAGAGCTGTTTGAATACCCCGACCATCCGCTGCATCGTCTTGAGGTCGGCGCGTAGCGCCTCGTCGGCGCCCGGGTACTGGATCTTGACGGCCACCTCGCGGCCGTCGGACCAGATGGCCTTGTGGACCTGGCCGATGCTGGCAGAAGCGACGGGGGTGTCGTTGAACGAGCTGAAGCGCTCCCGCCACTTAGTGCCCAATTGCGCGTCGAGAACCCGGTGCACCTTGGCGGCGGGCAGCGGCGGAGCGTCCTTCTGCAGCTTGGTCAGCGCTTCCCGATACGGCTCGCCGAACTGCTCGGGGATGGCCGCTTCCATCACCGACAGCGCCTGCCCGACCTTCATCGCGCCGCCCTTGAGCTCTCCCAGGACGGTGAACAGCTGGTTGGCCGCTTTCTCCATCAGCTCGGCGTTGACTTCGTCCTTCGACTTGCCCGTCAGCCGCTTGCCGAAGCCGAGAGCCGCCCGGCCGGCCATACCGACCGGCAGACTGGCGAGCTTTGCATTGCGGGCCGCGCGGCCGCGCTTGATCTCTGACACATACCCATCATCCACGACGGCCCACGCATCGTCTGCATCAACAGTGGCCGTTCTTTTCCGGTATGTACTCTCTTCGGGTCGCGCATCCGTGTGACGCACCGACCCCACGTCCGGAGGGTGGACCGCAACAGCCATGGCAGCCAAACAATCGCAGCACGACGCCGCCGACGCCTTGTTCCGAGCGATCATCGAGACGCTGGACAAGCACCGCAACGAGCGCACCCTGACCGAGGATGTGCTGGACGCCCTCGGCCGGGCTTACGCGTCGATCTCGTCGAGCGTTCCCGAGCAGGGACGACTGGGGTAGTGGCGATCGCAAGCGCGGCATGGCCGGGTGCAGCGGGTCGCCACAATCGGGGTAGTGGCGATCGCAAGCGCGGCATGGGCCGGGTGCAGCGGGTCGCCACGATCGGGGTCGTGGCGTAAACGCGCTCAACATCCACACAACGGATGCCGGGTCCACGGCCGGGCCACGATCGTGCTGGCATTCAGATCGAACTCCAAAGTGGTGTTGAGC
>JALHRH010000172.1 GCA_022841565.1 Mycobacterium sp.
TTACGGCCTGACCGGTTCCACGTTGAGCGTGGCCTCAGGTCGGGTAGCCTACGTGCTGGGTCTGGAGGGCCCCGCGGTATCGGTGGATACGGCGTGCTCGTCCTCACTGGTGGCGCTGCACCTGGCCGCGCAGTCGTTACGCTCCGGGGAGTGCGGTCTGGCGCTGGTGGGCGGGGTGACGGTGATGGCCACCCCCGGCGGGTTCGTGGAATTCAGCCGTCAGCGGGCGCTGGCCGCCGACGGTCGTTGCAAGGCGTACGCGGCTGCGGCAGACGGCACGTCGTGGGCCGAAGGCGCCGGCGTGCTGGTGGTCGAGCGGCTGGCCGATGCGCAGCGGCTGGGGCATTCGGTGTTGGCGGTGGTGCGGGGGTCAGCGGTCAATCAGGATGGCGCGTCCAACGGGCTCACCGCGCCCAACGGCCCGTCACAGCAGCGGGTGGTGCGCGCGGCGTTGGCCACCGCACGGCTGGGGGTGGCCGACGTGGATGTCGTCGAAGGCCACGGGACCGGCACCACACTCGGCGATCCGATTGAGGCGCAGGCCATTCTGGCCACCTACGGCCAGGACCGCCAGGAGCCGCTGTGGCTGGGGTCGATCAAGTCCAACCTCGGTCATTCGTCCGCGGCGGCAGGGGTGGCCGGGGTGATCAAGATGGTGCTGGCCATGCAGCACGGGGTGATGCCCAAGACGCTGCACGTGGATGCGCCCACCCCGCATGTGGATTGGTCGGCGGGAGCGGTGTCATTGCTGACCGAAGCGCGGCCCTGGCCGGCGGAGGGAAGGCCGCGTCGGGCCGGTGTGTCGTCGTTTGGGATCAGCGGCACCAACGCCCACGTCATCCTGGAACAGGCTCCGGCGCCGCAATCTGGTGCACCAGAACCGTTCACCGGTCCTACCCCGTGGGTGCTGTCGGCACATTCGGGCGCGGCCCTGGCCAATCAGGCGCGGCGGCTGTGGACGCAGCTGCGCTTCGACGCCGAGGTGCGCCCACTGGATGTGGGCTGGTCTTTGGTGAGCACGCGGTCGCTGTTCGAGCACCGTGCCGTGGTGGTGGGCACCGGACGTGCGCAATTTTTGGAGGCTCTCGCCGGCTTGGCCGCCGGCCAGCCGTCCGGGGACGTCGCTGTAGGCCGTAGCCGGCCGATGGGTCAGACGGTGTTCGTGTTTCCCGGGCAGGGCGCGCAGTACCTGGACATGGGCCGTGGGCTTCATGAGCGGTTCCCGGTCTTCGCCAAGGCGTTCGACGCGGTGTCCGATGCGTTGAAAGGCCACCTCAGATTGCCGCTGCAGCAGGTGGTCTGGGGTACCGACGCGGCGTTGCTGGAAAACACGGAGTTCGCCCAGCCGGCGTTGTTCGCCGTCGAGGTGGCGTTGGCGGCGCTGCTACAGTCCTGGGATGTGGTGCCGGACCTCGTGCTCGGCCACTCGGTCGGCGAGATCGCGGCCGCGCAGGTGGCAGGGGTGTTGTCGCTGGAGGATGCGGCGCGGCTGGTGGCGGCCCGTGGCCGCTTGATGGCTGGGCTGCCGGCCGGCGGAGTGATGGTTGCGGTGGCCACCAACGAGGGTGAGGCGCTCGCGGAGCTAGGTCCGGGCTCCGGCATTGCCGCTGTGAACGCGCCTGATTCCGTGGTGATTTCGGGTGAGCGGGCCGCAGTGGACGCAGCGGTGCAAGCGCTTGCCGCGCGGGGTCGGCGGGTGCATCGGCTGGCCGTCTCACACGCGTTTCACTCAGCTTTGATGGAACCGATCCTCGCTGAGTTCGCGTCGGCACTTGTCGGGGTGGCCGCCTCCGAACCGCAGATCAGCCTGGTGTCCAACGTGACGGGTCAACTGGCCGGCCCCGGATACGGATCGGCCGAATACTGGGTCGAGCACGTGCGTAGGCCGGTGCGATTCGCCGACAGCATCCGGGCGGCGGAGTCGTTGGGCGCCAAGGTCTTTGTCGAGCTGGGGCCCAGTGGCGGACTGATGGCCTTGGCCGAGCAATCCCTGGCGGATGAACCCGTATCGGCCACCCTCATGGCCAGGGACCGTCCCGAAGTCGATTCGCTGTTGATCGCACTCGGTCGGCTGTTCACCGCCGGTGTCGGCGTGCAGTGGCGCGAGGCGTTCGCCGGACTCGGCGCTGAGCGGGTCCCGTTGCCGACCTACGGGTTCACCCGGCAGCACTTCTGGTTGGCAGAGCCCGGAGTTGGGCCGACCCAGTTGGCCACCGTGGGCTTGGCCGGGAGTGGCCACCCGCTGCTGGGTGTGGTGGTGGAACGGCCGGACGTCGGTGGTGTGGTGTTGAGCGGCTCGCTGTCACCCGCGGTGCAAGGGTGGTTGGCCGATCACGTCGTCAGCGGCGTAGTGCTTTTTCCGGGCGCCGGTTTCGTGGAACTGGTGTTGCGGGCCGGCGACGAGGCCGGTGCCCCCGTCATTGAGGAGCTGACCCTGTTGGCGCCGTTGGCATTACCGGCCAGTGGCGGGGTGCCGGTGCAGGTTGTCGTTGCTGCCGCCGATGATGCCGGACGCCACGGCGTCCGGGTGTATTCGGCCGTCAGGGGCGGCGATTCGTGGGTGTTGCATGCTGAAGGCGTACTGGGTCCCGAGGGCATCCGGGGCGGAGCCGATTTGTCGACGTGGCCTCCGGTCGGCGCCGCGGCGGTCGATGCGCCGGGTGTATATGAGCAGTTGGCCGCGCGGGGCTACGGCTACGGGCGGGCGTTCCAAGGTGTGCGGGCGGCGTGGCGACGCGGACGCGAGGTGTTTGCCGAGGTGGTCGCACCCGAGGGGGTCAACGTGCGGCGCTTCGGGATTCACCCCGCCGTGCTGGACGCGGCGTTGCACGCCTGGGGATTCGTCGAGGGCGGCGAGCAGTTGGCATTGCCGTTTTCCTGGCAGGGGGTGACGCTGCACGCCGCAGGGGCAGCGCGGCTGCGAGTCCGGCTGGCTCCCACCGGTGCCGGTTCAGTGTCGGTGGAGCTGGCCGATTCCGCGGGATTGCCGGTGTTGTCCGTGCGGGAGCTGGTGGTGCGACCGGTTTCCGAGCAGGCGTTGGCGGCGGCCGCCCCGGCGGGATCGACGACTGGTGCCGGCTTGCTGGAAGCGGTGTGGACGCCGTTGCAGCACAACGGTAATGGCGTTGTTGACGTGAAGTCCGTCTGGGAGCTGCCATCGGATGCCCACCTCCCTGCCGCAGTGTCGGGTGCCGCGCATGAGGCATTGCGGGTGCTGCAGAACCACCTGGACTCCGACGGGGTGCTGGCCGTCGTGACGCGTGGTGCGGTGGCGCTACCCAACGGGGTCGTGTCGGACTTGGCGGGCGCCGCGGTGTGGGGCCTGGTCCGCTCCGCCCAGGCTGAGCATCCGGGTCGGATCGTGTTGATCGATTCCGATGATTCGGTGTCAGTTGAGCAGGCGCTGCGATACGGGGAACCACAACTCCTGGTGCGTTCCGGCGTAGTGTACGGCGCCCGGCTGGTGCGGGCGGCGTCGTCGGTGTTTGAGCTACCGGATGGCAGGTGGCGGTTGAGTGCTGGTGGTGGCGGGACTCTGGAGGAGCTGACCGCCCGGCGTTGTGAACGGGTGGAATTGGGTCCGGGGCAGGTCCGGGTTGCCGTGGGAGCGGTGGGTGTCAATTTCCGTGATGTGATGTTGGCCCTGGGCATGTATCCCGGTTCGGGGGAGGTGGGAGTCGAAGGTGCCGGGGTGATCGTGGAGGTTGGTCCCGGGGTAACCGAGTTGTCGGTCGGCGACGCTGTGATGGGCCACTTGGGCGCGGGGGCGTCCGAAGCCGTCGTGGATCAGCGGCTGGTGACCGGGGTACCGGCGGGTTGGCCGTTGGCCACCGCCGCCAGTGTTCCGGTGGTGTTCTTGACGGCGCTGTACGGCCTATCGGTGTTGGGCGGACTCAAGGCCGGTGAGCGGGTGCTGGTGCATGCCGCGGCCGGTGGAGTGGGGATGGCTGCCGTGCAGTTGGCCCGCCATTGGGGCGCTGAAGTGTTCGCCACGGCCAGCCGCGGAAAGTGGGACACGTTGCGGGCCATGGGTTTCGACGACGAGCACATCGCCGATTCCCGGACGCTGGAGTTCGAGGAGAAGTTCCGTGCGGTCACGCACGGCGCCGGGGTGGACGTTGTTCTCAACTCGCTGGCCGGTGAGTTCCTCGATGCGTCGCTGCGGCTGACGGCCCCGGGCGGACGTTTCCTCGAGATGGGCAAGACCGATGTCCGCGATGCGCAGGCCGTCGCCGATCAGCACCGCGGGCTTCGCTACCAGGCGTTCGACCTGTTCGAGGCCGGGCCCGATCTGATGGCGCAGATGTACGACGAGATACTCGGGTTGCTGGCGGACGGTGCGGTGAAACCGTTGCCGATCAAGGTTTTCGATGTGCGATGCGCGCAACAGGCGTATCGATTTGTCAGCCAGGCCCGCCACATCGGCAAGGTGGTGCTGACCGTCCCCAACGGACCTGCCGGCCCGCTGTCGCCGTTCACCGGCGCTTCCGTGGTCATCACCGGCGGCACCGGGATGGCCGGGGCAGCGGTGGCCCGACACCTGGTGGACCGCTACGGAGTCGCACATGTGGTGCTGGTGAGCCGATCCGGGATGCTGGCCGAGGGTGCGGACGAGCTGGTGGCCGGGCTGGAACAGGCCGGCGCACAAGTGACCGTCGCAGACTGCGACATCACCGATCGCGCCGCCGTCGCCGCGGTGCTCGAGCAGATACCGAAGAAGTTCCCACTGAAGGGCGTGTTCCATGCTGCCGGGATAACCGATGACACAGTGATCACGTCGCTGACACCCGAGCGGCTCGACGCGGTGCTGCGGGTCAAGGTGGACGGGGCGTGGAATCTGCATGAGCTCACCCGCGACGCGAATCTCGCCGCATTCGTCATGTTTTCGTCGCTCGCCGGCATTGTGGGCAGTCCGGGACAGGGCAACTACGCCGCGGCCAACGCCTTCCTGGACGGGCTGGCCAGCTATCGTCGTGAACAAGGCCTGTCCGGCAACTCGATCGCCTGGGGTCTGTGGGCAGAGACCAGCGCGCTGACCCGCCACCTGGGCGACCGAGACCTCGCCCGGATGAGGCAGGCTGGGTTGTCGCCGCTACCCACCGAACAGGCACTTGCGCTGCTCGATGCCGCCCTGCTCGCCGATCATGCCGTGGCAGTGGCCGCCCGGCTGGACACGACAGCCTTGACCAGCGAGGCCGATCTGCCGCCGCTCTGGCGCGAACTGGTAACCCGGCCGAGCCGGCGTGTGATCCATGCCGCTGACACCTTCTCGGTGGCCAGCAGAATGGTGGAGCGGCTGCACACCCTACCGCCCGAACAACGTCAACAGGCCCTGACCGATCTGATATCGAGCAATGCGGCAACGGTTTTGGGCCACAGCAGTGCCATCGATATTGACGGCAACAAGGCCTTCCAGGAACTCGGGTTCGATTCTCTGACCGCCGTGGAGCTGCGCAACCGCCTCAAGGCTGCGACCGGGCTCACACTGTCGCCCACCCTGATCTTCGACTACCCGACCCCCGTCGCCCTGGCCGAGTACCTCGCCGACCAACTGGCCGCCAGCGCGCCCACCCCCAGTGCACCACCAAGTCCGCTGACCCGTTTCAACGACATCAGCAGCGAACTGGATACTTTGGTACACCAACCCGATTGGACGGCCGACGAAAAGACGCAAGTCGCCACCAGGCTGCGCGGCCTCATTGCCGACCTGACCGCCGCGCCCGCCCCCACGGACGACTCCGCCGCCGGCAAGAGCGAGCTTCTGACCCTCCTCGACGACGACTTCACCCCCTGAGAGGGTGGCCGTGCAACCGACGGACATCGCCATCATCGGGCTTGCGTGCAGATTCCCGGCTGCCGCCAACCCGCGCGAATTCTGGCAAGTGCTGCGCGACGGACGCGAAGTCACCGAACCCCTTGCGGGGGTGGGCGACTTCGACGCCGCTTTCTTCGGCCTGTCGCCGCGCGAGGCGTGTGCAATGGACCCACGGCAACGACTGGCCCTGGAATTGACCTGGGAGCTGTTCGAAGACGCGTTTCTGGTGCCGGACACGCTGCGAGGTGAGCAGATCGCCGTGTACCTCGGGGCAATGAGCGACGACTACACGCTGGTCACGGTACGCGAGGTAGGCCACCAGGTGGACCACCATATGTTTTCGGGCCTGAGCCGGGGGATGATCGCCAACCGAGTCTCGTATGTCTTCGGCTTGCGCGGCCCCAGCATGACCGTCGACTCCGGCCAATCCTCGTCTCTGGTGGCGGTTCACGAAGCCTGTGCGGTGTTGCGGACGGGGGCATCGACAATGGCGGTGGCCGGTGGCATCCATCTCAACCTGGCACCCGAAACCGCGCTGCTGGAACGGGAATTCGGGGCGGTCTCGCCGTCCGGCCACACGTACGCGTTTGACCGGCGAGCCGACGGTTACGTGCGCGGCGAGGGGGCCGGCCTGGTCTTGCTGAAGCCTCTCAGCGCTGCCGTACGGGACGGAAATCCCATCCACGCCGTCATTACGGGCAGTGCCGTCGGCAATGCCGGCTGCGACGGTGCTGGACTGACGGTGCCCTCGGTCGCCGCTCAGGCTGAGGTCATCCGGGGTGCGTTGTCCAGCGCTGGACTGAACTGCGATCAGATCGACTACGTCGAAGCCCACGGAACGGGGACCGACGTCGGCGACCCGGTGGAGGCCAGGGCCCTGGGCGCCGTCTTCGGTGAGCGCCGGCACTACCCGGTGGCCATCGGATCCGTCAAGACCAATGTCGGCCACACCGGCGCGGCCGCCGGCGTCGCGGGTCTGGTCAAAACGGTGCTGTGCCTCGAAAACCAGACAATTCCAGCAAGTCTGAACTTCACCACCGCGGAGATCGATCTGGCGGCGCTGGGGTTGCGCGTCAACACCACCCTGACGCCGTGGGAGGCGGCGCCCCGGCGCGCGGGCGTCTCGTCATTCGGGATGGGCGGCACCAACGCACATGTGATCGTCGAACAAGCGCCTGCGCCGGAACAGGTTGGCGCCGCGCCGATCAACGGCGTGACCGTCCCATGGGTGCTTACCGCGCGGTCGGCGCAGGCGCTAATGGTTCAGGCGGGTCGCCTCGCCGGGCAGCCGGTTGAGGGTGGGATTGCCGACGTGGGTTGGTCTTTGGTGACCACGCGGTCGAAGTTCGAGCACCGGGCCGTCGTGGTCGGCTCCGACCGCGGGCAGTTGATATCGGGTCTGGAAGGTGTGGCGACGGGCGCCCCGGGCTCGGGCGTGGTGGTCGGCCGGGCCGGCACACCAGGCAGGACGGTGCTGGTGTTTCCCGGGCAGGGCTCGCAGTACTTGGGCATGGGCCGGCAGCTTTACCGCCGGTTCGCGACGTTCGCGGCGGCTTTTGACGAGGTTGCCGCCGCGGTCGACCAGCACCTGAGATTGCCGCTGCGACAAGTGATCTGGGGTCGCGATCAGACACTGCTGCGGAGTACCGAGTTCGCTCAGCCAAGCTTGTTCGCGATCCAGCTGGCGATGGCCGCGCTTTTGCGATCCTGCGGGGTGGCACCCGATCTGTTGCTGGGCCACTCGGTAGGTGAAGTCACCGCCGCCCACCTGGCCGGGGTGCTGTCATTACCGGATGCGGCGCGGCTGGTGGCCGTTCGTGGCCGGCTGATGGCCGGTTTGCCCGCGGGTGGGGTGATGGTTGCGGCGGCCGTGGGTGAAGCGGAGGTGGCGCCGTTGCTGGGGGAGCGCGTCAGTCTGGCGGCGGTGAACGCTGCGGATTCGGTGGTGCTGTCCGGTTCAGAAGCCGCGGTGGGCGCGGTGGCGGAGCGGTTGGCGGCCCAGGGCTGCCGGGTGCACCGGCTCGCGGTGTCGCATGCGTTCCATTCGACGCTGATGGAGCCGATGCTCGATGAGTTCTTGGCGTGCCTGGCCGACCTGAATGTCTCGGAGCCGCGGATCAGGTTGATTTCCAACGCCACTGGAGAGCTGGCTGGCGACGGCTACGGGTCGGCACAGTATTGGGTCGATCATGTGCGCAATCCGGTGCGGTTCGCCGATGGAGTGCAGACGGCCGCGGGCCTCGGTGGCGGGGTGTTCATCGAAGTGGGGCCCGGCGCCGGTTTGGCGGCCGATCAGGACGTGTCGGTCGTGACGCTGATGGATGGTCGTGACGAGGCCGACGCCCTGCTCACCGCCTTAGGAAGGTTGTTCAGCACGGGAGTGGATGTCGACTGGCTCGCCACCTTCGACGGTCTGGGAGCACGACGCGTGGAGCTACCGACCTACGGATTCGTGCGGCGACGCTATTGGGTGGGGACCGCTGACGATACCCCGGTCACCGCCCCGAGCACCGAACGGTTGCAAGACCTGGATCCCGATGATCAGCACCGCCGGCTGGTTGAGTTGGTGTGTTTTCACGCAGCCGTTGTTCTCGGGCACGACGGCCGCGACGACATCGATGCCGAGCGGGCCTTCCAAGACCTCGGCTTCACCTCGATGAGCGGTGTTGAACTGCGTAATCGTCTGAAAACAGTGAGCGCCCTGTCGGAGTTGTCACTATCGCGCACCATGATTTTCGACTATCCCACCCCAATCGCCCTCGCCGAGCATCTCGCGCAACAACTGTCGGGCCGCTCCTGCAACGAATCCGACGACGACCGGATTTGGTCGCTACTGCACACGATTCCAATCAGCGAGCTCCGGCGAAGCGGATTACTCGACAAACTGCTGCTGTTGGCCGGCCGGCCGGAAAAGGACACGTCAAGCGCATCGCTGAGTGACGAAGTAATCGACTCGCTGAGCCCTGACGCGCTCATCGCGATGACGCTCGAGCCCGGTGATGATGGTGGCTGACAATGGGCACTGCGGACAAGACGACGACAGGTGTTGAATATCACTGTCTTTGCTCGGCTACGGATTAGCTGTTCTGTAGCCGCAGTTGCCCGGCGTGTCATGAATCTTATTGATGCTATTCATCCATTGACCAGGCCTCACAGAAGGAGGTAATCGAGCGCTCGACTGCCAGTCCGTAGGCAGTCGGTTCCCGGTCCGGCCCAAAGCTCTTGACCAGTACGCGCGCAAGCGCACTTTCATTGGTTGGCGCCTGGCTAGCGCTAGCGCGATGTTCAGCCAGAAGAGCTGGATCAAATCGCAGCAATTTTTCATTTCAACTATGGCGGCTCTTCCATTTTAAACGGGCAGTTGTGATTTCGCTCTCATAGGGCGTGTCGTTGCATGGGCTGGTCATCAGGGCGCGGCCGGTCGTGCGGTCGGGTTCGCGGTAGGCGGCGATCATGCGTTGATAGATGCCCCAGGTGGCTTGGACCTCGACGTGTTCGTCGGCGGCGAACAGGGTCTGCAGCCGGGTCTGCTGCTTGTCGGTGAGCAGGTCGGCCCCGGTCTGCAGGGTCCGCCGCGAGGCGTAGAGCGGGTCGGTTGTGCGGCCCCGGTGCCCGCAGGTGGCCAGCTGGACACGGCGCCGGCACTCGTGGAGGGCGTTGCCGGCCAGGCGGACCACGTGGAACGGGTCCATGACCGCGACCGCGTCGGGCACTTCCTCGGTGGTGGCGGTTTTGAATCCGGTGAATCCGTCCATGGCAACGACTTCCATGGCGTCGCGCCAGGATCGCGGGCGCTCGGCGAGCCAGGTCTTGAACGCTCGTTTGGAGCGGCCTTCGACCATGTCGAGCAGCCGGGCCGGGCCGGTCTTGTCGCGGACTGGGGTGAGATCGATCATCACGGTGACGTACTTGTCGCCGCGTCGGGTATGCCGCCACACGTGCTCATCGACCCCGATCACCCGCACCCCGTCGAAGCGGTCAGGATCGGCGATCAGGACGCGCTGGCCTTCGGCGAGCACCGCTTTGTTGGCGGTGTTCCAGGACACCGCCAGTGCCTCAGCGACCCGGGCCACGCTCAAGTGTTGGCACACAAGGGCTTCCAGTGCCCACTGCAGAGCGCGGCGGGACAGATTGGCCCGCGGGTCGGCCGCCTTCGTGCTGTCCTGGCGCCACACATGACAGCAGCCGGCACACCGGTAGCGGCGGATCGTGACCAGCAGTCTGGTGGGCCGCCACCCAAACGGTTCATGCGCCAGCTGACGGGTCACGGTATCCCGTGGGGTGCCTTGCTCACCGCAGCGGCGACACCACGAGTCCTCGTCGGTGATCCTGCAGGACAGCGCCGCCCGGTCTGCCTGCACTCGTTGACCGATCACTTCCAGCCCGAGCTCATCAAGGCGGCAGAACGTGGTCAGATCAGGGCAGACGAAGGTAGCGTCAGGCATGTCGAGGTCTTCCAGATGAGGCGTGTAGGAGCCTTCATCCTCGGAGACCTCGACCCCTACCCCGGCAACGACGCGCCGACCACCTCTACACCCTCATCTGTGAAGAGCCCGATTCCACTGCACCCGCAAACAGCGGGCCGCAACCCAGACATCATGCTGATTGCCCGGTCAAAATCGAAGAGCCACTATGGCAGCACGCGGCCCCGGAATGCCGCAACTCGACTGTTTCCAGCAAGAAGTGCAGGGCTACGACGCGTCAGCTCCTCCACGAAAAGAGCGCGCGGTTCCCGGTGAAATCACGTCGAGAACGTTGCTCACGGATTTCTCGATCTAACGAGGGCATTGGCCAAGCGGTGACAACTTCGCCCGTCACACGTTGATGTACTCGTCAACAGATAAGGTAAGTGTCGAAGCTGGGCTATTAATATCTAGGTACTGATGACCCGCGCCCTCGTCATCAATCAGTGGTGCTACTAGATCGCTAATTTCTATTAGCTTTGCATCGTCGAATCGCCACGTAACGGTTCGCGAACCCTGTTCGACGTCAGCCGCATTTCGCTGCCGGATTATCCGATGCTCAACTCCGTCGACCTCGAAACTCGCTTCGCCGTCTTTCAATGCTGAGAGCACAGCCGAATTAAACATACGCATTCCTGCCCGATCCGCATAAGCTAGGACGGCTTCGTCACCAAAGTAACTATCGGGCTTTACGCGAAAGACGGTCATTCTTCTTCCAATCATCTGTGGGCCGGGAGATCTCCGATAGGAATGTTTTGCCACCGAGAGTTTGGCGTATCGTGCGGATTGTAATCCCAATGCGCATTGTGCCATCGGTCGCCGGAGAAGTAGCGCCACTCGCCACCCTTTTCGTCCCAGAGGCTCTGGCCGCCGAGGGGCTGTTCGCTAGGGCGGCTGGCCGGTCCCACCTGTACGTTTCCGTCGGCAGGAGGGGTAATGCCGTCCGGAGGTAGCCCTCGGCTTGGTTGTGGACCCGCCGGATCGGGAGCAGGAGGGGGCTCTCCTTCTACTTGTATGCCTAAGTCCCGTAACCGTGCTCGGATCGCGGCCTGTCGTTCCAGCAGGGGGCCGCGGTCGGCGAGGCAGGCGTTGTAGGTGGCTTGTTCGTTAGGCAAGACGAAGGTGCGTCCGCATCGGGCGTTGTAGGCCGCCATGTCGGCGTTGACGGCTTGCCAGGCGGCGCGCGCTTCGGCTGCGGTCATGTCTTTCGGGTCGAGCGGGACGGGGAGTTGCGGGTCTTGTTTCCAGTGGTTGTCGACGGCGCGGACGACGCCGGCGCGGCGGTCAACGGTGGGCGCAGGCTGGGCGGGGACGGAAGCGACGGGGTCGGTGACGGGCTGGTGCCAGTGCGCGGGCGCCATGGCCGCCATGTGCGTGGCACCGGTATGCAGCGTGGTGGCGATGGTCGCGTTGGCGGCAGCTAGCCGGGCGACGCGGTGGGCGATGAAGCTGCGATGGGTCTCGGCGTGTTGGTGACGGGCTATCTGCCGTGCGGGTGAGTTCGCCGCGCGGATATCGGTGACCGACAAGTCCTCACCGACTCCAAAGCCGTCGTCCTCGGCCTCAGCGATCGCCTCCAGCGCCTCTGCGCGGGCCCCGCGCAGATCCTCACCGCCGCGGTGTGCGACATCGGCCATCTGGTGTGCATGGTCGACAGCAGCCCACACCGCCGCCGTGTCGGTGTGGGCCATCTGCACGGCAGATCCGGCGGCCTGCCCATCCCAGGCGGTCCCGCCGGGACTGGTTATCTG
>JALHRH010000173.1 GCA_022841565.1 Mycobacterium sp.
AGTGCGATCGCCACAGTGGCCGGGCCCGCCAGCTGCAGCGGCACGCAGCGCTCACCGTAGGCGAAGGTCACTGTGCGCGAATGCAAGTCGGGATAGAACTCGGTGACGTAGCCGAACCAAAAGTCGGTGAACGTCCCGCCTGAGCGACTGCACATCAGTCGCTCGTCGGTGACGATGACAGTGCACAGGCGCTGTTCGCACCATTGTGGGACTTCATCACGCTGGGCCTGCTTGCGGCGTCGACTATTGGCAACCCCTTGCGCCGCAAGCATTCCGGCCATCAGCAAGGGGCTGCCTACGACAAAGGTCGAGGACCGCTGGTAGCTTCCATCTCCGGCAACGAGTCGACTGGAGATCGCCGTGGTGCATAACCGGGCATGCTCGTCGTCGTTGAGGATCGGGCCGTACACGGCGATCGACGGGGCCGGCGCGCCCGAGGTCAACGCGGCCGCGCACCCACGGGCATACTCCCACCAGGGATCGCGGACAACGATTTCTGTGCTCATCTGATCACCATCCCAGCCGTCGCGCTGAATAGCGGGAAGCGTATCTCCCGGGTGTGACAAGCCGTGGTTGGCGTCACGGGCAGCGTCCACGTCGCGGGAGATTGCTCGATGAACATCGGAGGCAGGGGGGAAGCCGTCCGGCCCGTGACGCCGATTCCAACGGTAACACCGCGGCGGGACAGTTCCTGGGGATGTCGACGCCGATCGCTCATGGGGCGACCTGATCAGTCGCGTCGTGTAGCGCAGTGTTCACGCGTAGACTCCTCGCTCGCCCTCACGCCAGGGCGGTGTCACCATGGTGGGCTCGAACGACTTCGGCACTACGACTCATCTATGCCCTCTCCCCCAACGTAGTTCGATGCGTACGGCAGACCGAGGCGTCGGCGTCCATACTGTCATCTTCGATCGTACACTCATTGCAGATTCGCATGTTCATCGATTGCGTTATATGCCTGTTTATCGGTACGCAGGTGGCTGCGCGCAAGGGATGCGGCAACCCGTCCCGGTTTTGCTTCACAGGCTCCGGTCGTCGTCATCGTTGCTGCGCTGGCGGTCCTGCTCGTGATCTGTAGCTTCACGCTGTGTTCGGTATTCGGATGCGCGGTGTCGTTCGACGAGGCGCTGGGCGGCGCGGTAACTCTCGGCATCGACGAGACCGGCGTCGGCGATCAGCGCGGGAGTGGGATTGATGTCCAGCGTCCATCCTGGTTGGCGGCCCGCTTCGAGCATGCGTTCGCGGGCTGCCGCTGAGGCCGCTTGGGCGGCCTCGCTTTGCGCTTCCAAACGGAGCTGGGCGCTGAGGGTCTCGAGTTCGAGGCGTTTGGCGGCTAGCTCGTCGGCGTGCTCGAAGTCCCCGAGGCTGGTGCTGTCGTAGTCGTCGAGCTCGTTTTGTAGGGTCGCGGCGCGACGCTCGAGTCGAGTGTTGAAGTGCGGAATATCCTTATAGGTGTTCTCCATTCGCTGTAAGAGCCCGCGCGCCTTGGTGATGTGGTTGGTTCCGGCGGCTCTGGGCAAAGTGGCGAACAGGTCGGCCTCCTCGATACCCACGGTGGTCGACGGCACATCTAGAGTAAGTTGCAGTTCGCCTTTGAGGTGGCTTCGTCGCGCGGTGATGCTGATTCCGTTGAGGGTGGCGTCCAGGGGTCGGGTGCTAAAACTGGACTTGTCCCTGAGCGCGGCGTAGGCGTCGCGGCAGGCCGCAGCGAACGGGATGGCTGCTTCACTACGTTCGGCATAGGATCGGCCGCCGACGACGACAGTGGGCGCTTGGTCTGCGTGGGCGGCGATCTTCTCGAGCACGGGTTCAAGAATGTCGAGTTCTTCTCGGGCCCGTGTGAGTTCGCGTTCGGTGTCTCGGCGTTGATGTCGGCGGCGGGCTGCGGCATCGCGGTGGGCGGATTCGAGCGCGGAGAGCCGTTTGACGTCCTCGGCGAGTTGGACTTGCTTGATGTAGCGGGGGTCTCCGGTGGCGATGGCTTTAGTTTCGGCCGCGGCACCGGAAATATCTCCTCCCCCGAGGTCCTCGATTTCGTCGATGTCGACTTCGCCGCGTTTGATCTGTTCGATGAAGCGGGCCTTGGCTTCAACTTTCTGCCACATCACCGTGTCGTAGGACCCTTCGGTGACGTAGTTGACGATGTCGACCTCGGGGTTTTGGTTGCCTTGTCGAATGATTCGGCCCTCGCGTTGTTCGAGGTCGGCCGGCCGCCAGGGAACATCGACGTGATGGAGGGCTCGCAGCCTGGTTTGAACGTTGGTGCCGGTGCCCATTTTCTCGGTGGACCCGATCAGCACCGAGATCTCGCCTGTCCGGCATCGCTGGGCCAAGTTGAGCTTGTCGGCCGGTTTGACCGCGTCGTGGATGAACGCGATGGATTCTCTGGGCATGCCGCGGGCGACGAGCTCGTCGCGAATCGCGGCGTAGATGGTGAACTGGCGAGGGTCCTTCGACGGTGTGCCGCGGTCGCAGAACACGATCTGGAAGGCCCCTCGGATCGGCATCTCTTGCCCGGTTTCGGGGTCGCGGTAGATGTTGTCGATGTTGGCGCGGTACAACGCCATGATGTCGTCGGCGACTTCGGTGGCGCGCGAGATCGCCGGCGGGTCCAGGTTGGCCAGGCGTGGGTCCAAGGACACGTTACGGCCGTCGTTGGCGATCTTGAGCTGGTTGTCCTTGTCGGGACGCTTGGGGTCGAGGTGATCGAGACGCCAGCCCAAGTCGGTGATGAAGTCCTTGACTTCCTGGGAAGGGGTGATGCTCACAACCCGTCGGCGGTCTCCGGCCAGGTGTGGTAGTTCAACGGGGACTTGGTCGCGGGTGACGACGTCAGTGAAGATTGACGACAGGGCCAGCAGTTCGGGGAGGTTGCAGAATTTTCCGACCCTGGTCACCGTCCGCAGGCTGGTGCCAGTGGCGTTGACTTCCACGCTGCTAACCGGGGCGGTGAAGGTCGCACCCCAGTCGTTGATGTCGGCGACACCGGCGGCGGCCAGCAGATCCGGGCGCAGGTAGTTTTGCATGACCCAGAGTTCGCCGAGGGAGTTGGCCACGGGGGTGCCGGTGGCGAAGGTGGTGACGCGCTCGACAACCTGGTCGGGGCGCAGGCCGGCGGCGCGGCCCTCGTCGTGGCGGCGACGTCGAAGTACTTCCAGTTTCATGGCGAGGTCTTCGGCGCGCTGCGCGGCCGCCGGGCATGACAGTTCCTCGATATTGCTCAGGCGCCCTTTGTTTTTGTACATATGGGCTTCGTCGATAAAAAGGTAGTCGCCACCGGTTTCTTCGAACTTCAGGCCGGTGTCTTTCCGCTCCTGCTTGGTCAGGTCGCTCAGGCGCGTCGCGAGCCGCTTCTTCTGCTGTTCGACGCGCTTCTTGCTGACTGAGGTCTCGGCGCGTTCGGCGTAATTCTCTAGCTCGTCGAGCTGGCGTTGCACGTAGTCGACTTGGGTGTCTTCACTAACGCCGATCGCAGTAAACAGGCTTTGGGGCATGATGACCATGTCCCAGTCGGTGGTGGCTGACTGGGCGACAAAGCGCCGGCGCCCGTCGGGGTCGGTGCCGGCGGTGCCGAGAAGAATGCGAGCTGCCGGGTACCACTGGGCGGCTTCGCGGCCTACTTGTTCCACGATATGGTTGGGAACCACGATCCATGGCTGCTTGCACAGGCCCAAACGCTTGAGTTCCATCGCACCCATCAGCATGGACCCCGTCTTCCCAGCACCGACCGTATGATCAAGCAGCACAGTGGGTTCGGCAATGATGCGGGCGACGGCGTCTCGTTGATAGTAGTGCGGTTCGAACCGGTCCGATAGACCCGGCAGGGTGAGTTTGTTGCCCCGATGTTTCGGGGCAACAAGGCTGTTGAAACGCTTGTTGAACTCGGCGACCAGTTCCTCGCGACGCTGCTCGTCATCAAAGATCCACTTCTGGAACTCGTCGGTGATCTTGGCGGCTTTAGCTTGGGCAGCGAACGTCGCTTCGAAATCGATGCTGGGGCCACCGGTTTCAGCCACCTCCTCAGCGGGGCGGTGGACGGTGATCGCTTTAGAGTTACACAGCGCATCGAGCAGCTCGATCGCGTCTTTATGGGCGGTACCCCACGTCTCGGTCATCAAAACCGATTCACGTTGGTAGCGTGCGCATTCCACCGACCAGGTGCCCCCGACGTGGTCGGCGACCACAGTGGGGGCGCTGAAGGTTTCGCGGGCGAACTGGGCGACGTATTTGGCGTCGATCCACGGTGCGCCCGGGCGAGTCTTGATCTGGGAGGCTTCTTTGTCGCGCGGAACCACCTCCCGCAGCGCGCTGACGCAATCCTGGTAGGCCGGATCACGCTGGGCCGCGGCAGTGGCGGCAGCCAGCTTCTCGCGGACGTTGCCCGACAGCGCGGTCGCTGCCGGGACTAGCTCGTCGGGATCATCCAGCGACGGGTAGGCCAGTCCACGGAGTTGTTCTGCGGCGACGGCCTGATCAGTGCCCAATAGATTTGCGATGTAGGCGATGTCGATGCGCTGGTGCTGGTCGATGCTGATGGCGAGAGCATCTTCGATGGTGGCGGCGGTGTCCGGGACGGCACGGACATTGAGGACGTCAACGGAGAAAATCGGAGCTTTGAGTGCCTCGCCGGTTTGTTCGTCGAAGATCTCCAGGGCCGCGACGTTGGCCCACCGGGGATCGTATTTCATGCCGCCATCAAGATGGGGGCGCCGCTTGTAGGGGCTGGCGGGCTCCCACGCTTTCTGCGACCAGTCCTCCAGCAGGTGCTCGGGAACGGGACCGCGGTAGGGCACCCCTTCGGCACCACGGGCTTTGCGCCACGATTCTTCGACCTTGGCGACTTTGCGGTCGTGAGCCTCCTGGGTCGGGGGCGCAGGATAAATCCATTTGAAGCGGTTGATCGGGCCGTGTTTGGCGACATAAGAGTCGTAGAGCTTGTTGAGGTGCGCGCGCAGCTGCTCGCGCACCTCAAGGGGCTGATCGTCACGTTGGGAGGCGATGACCGCGGTCGCAGCGTCGCGCAGTTCGATCAACGAACGGGTCTCGCGCAGACGGCTTTTCGGGGTGCGTTGTTCTTCCCAACTGTGGCCACTCCAACGTTGGATGCTGTCGGTGGGTGGGTAGTAGCGCAGTGTGTCCATGGGTGGCTGGTCAACGCGTTCGGCAGCGGTGAACAAGCCGGCGTCAAAGACGCTGTCATCGACCTCGATGAGGGAGTCCGCGGTGGCGGTCAGCCCCTTATCGTGAGTTAGGGCGTATTCGACGATGTCGGACAGGCGCTGACGTACCTGCTGCGCCAGGGCTTCACGGGTGGGCTGCTCCCCCACGACTTTGAGGGTGGGCGAGCCGTGGATCCCTTGGCCGAGGGCGTAGGCGCCCAGGACGTGGTCGGGATGGTTGAGGAAGTACTCATTGACGTGGAAGGCGTCGTCGGCCTTCTGGGCGCCAAAGACGTTGCGGTCGACGAGGTGGGCGATGTCTTCGAAGGGAATATCTTCGGTGTCGATCCAGCGGGTCAGGTCGTCCTCGGCGGCTTGACCGGTGTCTTTGCGGCGTAAGACCAGGATATCGGTGACGACTTCGGTGCCGGCCACACGCTTGAAGGCGCTCGACGGTAGGCGTAGCGCGCCGATGAGGTCGGCTTTGGCGGCCATGGCGCGTCGCGCCCGGGAATCCACGCTGTCGAGGGTGTAGCGGCTAGTCAAGACGGTGACGTAGCCGCCGGGGGCGGTGAGGCTGATTGCCTTGTTGATGAAGTGGTTGTGGATGCTGAATCGGCCCGGATTGTGGGCGGGGTCGACCAGGGTGAAGTTGCCGAACGGGACGTTGCCGATCGTGGCGACGAATGATTCGGCCGGGACGCGGGTGGTTTCGAAGCCTTCGGCGCGGATCTGCGCGTGTGGGTAGAGGGCGGCGGCGATGGCGGCGGTGACGGTGTCATTGTCGACGCCGACCATGACCGCGCCCTTGGGGGCGAGGCCGATGAATGTTCCTGCCCCGCAGCCCGGTTCGAGGACTCGTCCATCGTGCATCCCGGCCTGGCGCAGCGCATCCCACATGGCCGCGGCGATGAGCGGGTCGGTGTAGTGGGCGTTGAGGATGCTCGCCTCGGCGGCGCGGTAAGCATCGGGGCCCAGCGTTTGGCGCAGCTGTTCGCGCTCGGTGGCGTAGGTGTCGTTGCGGCGATCGAAGAGCTCGGCGCAGGCGCCCCATCCTGACCAGGTCGCGAGCACCTCCTTCTCGGCGGTGGTGACGGGGCGTCCGTCCTCACGGTTGAGCCGCTCGAGGACGTCGATGGCAGCGAGGTTGGCGTGGATGCGCGCTTTGGTCCCCGAGGGCACCCGGATTTCGGTGCTGAGCGTAAACGGTTGCGCCGGCTCCTCGACGTGAACAGCGGGGATCTCCGGCGCTGGCGGTTGTGATGGCACCAGCTCTGCGGTAGGTGCTTGCTGCGAGCTGGGGATGTCGGTAGACGCGCCGGTCCTGGTCGCGGCCACAGCCGCCGTGGTCGGCACTGGTGGCACATCGGTGGCCGACGGCGGCGCAGCGGGAGTCGCCGGTGGTCGCGCCGCTGGCAGCGGTGTGCCGCCGGGATCGATCGTGGCGGGGTCTGTGGGTTGGTCGAAGTCCTCGAACAGCGACAGCTGGGGCTCGGGCTCAGTTACTCCACGGGGTAACCGTCGGCCCGAAGATCCTCGTACACCAGGGGCGCCAGGTCGGTGGCCAGGGGATGCTGAGGACCGTCCGGAACCGGGAGTTCGTCCTCCAGGCGGGCGCTGAGGAGGTAGGCCGCCTTGATGCGGAACATCACCGAAAACTGCGGGGCGGGCCACACCATCTCGGTCAGCGCTTCGATCCGCTCCCCCGGCTCGCTGCGATACCGCGCGTCGTTCCACCGCTGATTCCACGGCACCTGACTGGGCGGCAGCGGCTGATGCAGAGGCGGGTCGAAGTCCACCGTCTGTTCCGGGGGCTCCGGAATCTGATCGTAGAGTTCCTGGCGCACGACCGCCTCGCGGGCGTTCTGCAACGCTGTCTGGCGTAACTTCACGGTCGTTTGATAGTCCGGATGCTGGCCGTGGCGTGCGGTCCATTCCTGAATCGACGACGCCGCCAGGTCGTCGGCCATCTGCGCTGCCAACCGGTCCAGTCGGGCGGTCTCCTCGCGCAGAAACCGATTCTTGTGCTGCGGTGTCCAGTCCTGAGGTAGCTCCAGCCACTGGCGGTACACCTCGTTGACCGCCTGGCCCATCCACTCGGTCACTGGTGTCGTCAATCTCCTCGAAGCTGAACAAATCTCGCTGTTGGTCGCCGTTTTGGCGGGCCATAGTGTTCTCCCGATGCCGCTAGTCATGAGTACATCTCCTGATCTGCGGCATCGGCGGAAATAGCCGTGCCCGTGCCCGGTGAGCGGGCCGGCAGGACTGCCCTGCTGGCTGGCCACCTGAATGCCCTGCGTAGGGCGCCGACGTCATGTTGACGCCGGGAAATTTGCGCGGTGTTGCGGCGGGGTCAAGTCTTCGATGACCAGATGCGCCTGTGCCAGCGCCTGATCGATATCCCGCGCCTGCTGGTTGAGGGTCTCTTGCTGGCGTTCGATGCGGGTCTTGAGCAACTTGAGCCGGTCCACGATCGAATGGATCGGGACTATCGCGGGGTGCGGTTTCACCTCGATACGCCGATTCACGGGCTTGCCGCCTTTAAGCGCAGCCAACGCCGAGCCGGGCTCCCACATCAGGTGGGTGTCGATGCGCTCCAGCGTTTCGGCGTTGGGGC
Organism: Mycobacterium sp.; assembly: GCA_022841565.1. GTDB lineage: Bacteria > Actinomycetota > Actinomycetes > Mycobacteriales > Mycobacteriaceae > Mycobacterium. The sequence continues at coordinate 7,777 of JALHRH010000173.1, forward strand.
TGTACCCACGCTTACCCATCGTTGCCAGGGTCGTACGTCCCGGGCCGCCGACAGCGGCCAGGCGGCTTTTGCTCATCTGCAACTCCAGGAGCCGCTTCTCGATCCACATGCGCAGATTGTCGTAATCGTCCTCGGCGTCGCGGTTAACGACAGGCCCTTGCCGCTTGCCGACGCTTGCCTCACGTGTCTTGGGTTCCGAGCCGTACATCGTGGCGTGCGCAGAACCGGGTAGCCAGGACAGAAGTTCATCGAGTTTGGACAACGTGCTGCGGCCGGGGATCCGGTCATCTTTACCGAGGAGGTTCAGCGTCGACCTCGACACCAAGCCGAGCTTGCTCGCTTCCAACTGGCTCATCCCTAGCTCGGCGAGCCGCACATTCATGTACTTGGCCAGGCGCTTCACGTCAGGCTCCACAGTGCTGCTGGCAAGCATCTCAACGTGGCTTTCCGACAGCCCGGTCTCGGCCATCACGTAAGCAATGGGATGGCCGTCGCTGAGCAAGGACCGCGCCAAGTCGGCGGCGGCGTCCTCGTCTAACGGCGCGGCGGTGATGATGACCCTCCTGATGTGCCCGTGGTCAAGACCCCGATGCTGGAATCGTACATCTCCCAGTATGACACCGGTAGAACAACAGCGGCATCAGCGCAACACAGGCATGTTTACGTCATTTAAGCAACTGTTTTAGGCGAAAGCCTCATAAATCTCACAGCAGCGCACCCACGATCTGGCCTTCGTTGATTAGACGTGCTCGGGCGAAACCTTCGGGGTGCTTGTGACAGCGCTAACCCTGGACGTTCGTGTGCCGCAGGTGGCATACTTTCGTCAGGAGCAAGGTACGGATTCTGCGGTTTCGGCCCCACGATCTGTCTGACCCCGGTTGGTGGCTACGGCGCGCCGGGGTTGCTCTGCTTTTAGGGGCAGTTCAGCACCCGAGTGATGTGTTCGATCGGTTCCAGCAGATCCTTCTCCTGGTGAGTGATGCTGCGCCGGACCGCGGAGGACACCAGATCCGGAAGCCAGAGCAACTTTTCGTCCCGCGGAGAAGCCTGCTTCAGTTGGCACTGACGGCAGATCACCTTTTCCGCCCGCAAGTCCTTGACGATCTTGGCATCGAAACTGCGCTCATGTTGCGTCTCACGCTGCTCAAGCACCATCAGGTGAACTTCGCCGACCAACGGCTGCGTCCCGGTGCACAGGCTCGCGGCGAGCTGCCCGAAGCACGCACGGCGCGCAGCGTCTCCGCCGTCATCGCCCAGGGGCATTCGGCAGGACACGATGCACACTTCGGTGCCGTTCTCCTCACCCAGGTACTGCGCCACCTCTACTGCCTGCCGGCGCCCGTCCTCGGTGAGAAGACTGTCCGTCGTGTGCCAGAACCGGTCACCCACGACGTCGACGAGGCCGTCGCGTAGCGGCTCCAGTTGGTCGCGATGGGCGACCACGGCCGACATCAGGTAGAAGGTCCGCCGGTTGGCTCCCAGCTCAAAGCTTTCGTCGAGGAATGCGACATAGCCGCCGCGTGCACGCCGGTACGCATCGGCCAGCAGGGTCACGGCGCCGCTCTGCTGCACCCACGCTTTACTCGCCACTTAGACACCGTATTTCGACGCGGGGACGGTTCGGCCCGGCCAGCCCGACTGAGCTACCCACGGTGTGACGGGTGGACTCGGGCGGCGGCAATCTGTTTCAACTCCTCGGTAGACAGCAAGTAGTCGTCCCGGCGGGACCCTCGGCCGCGGGCGTCCTTGATGCGGCGGTACTCAGCGAGCATGCGCATGTAGGCGCCGAGTGTCCGGTGGTGGGAGTTGCCACCACCGTTGCGTTCCAGCTGAGGTCGCAGTTCGGTCCATCGATCGTCAGTCATCAAAAACTCGACATAAGTGGCCATGTGGCTTTCGAGCTTGTCCTGGTAGTCGAAACCCTGGAATTCCAGCTCGTACTCCAGGTCTTCGCTGACCGGCGTTCCCTTCTTCGCCAGCCTCGCGATGCTGTAGGTGATCACGCGGAACATGTCGAGGATGTCGAGGACGCGGTCGCAGTCGAGCTTGGACAACTCGGTCCGGAACCCAGCGACTTCCCTCCAGTACTCCCCGGTGAAGCCTTTCTCGATCACCTCTGCACGCTGAAGCTGATACGCCTCGTCCCCGTCTTCGCCGTTGGCATCTTCAGGCAGCACACGCGCCAGGATGCGGTGCAGCAACGACAGCACTTGCCGGTCGGCGATCCGCATGGTCTCCGGCGCCGGCTCACCGTCGTAGTCGTCCGATGGCCGGTAGTCGGGGGGAACGATCACCTCCAGGAGGCGATCGCGGACGTATTCGCTCAGCGTGAGCCCCTCGGCGTCAGCCAGATTCTTGAGCTGGTCGCGGATCCGATCCTCGACGCGGATGTTGATGACGGCCACACGGCGCTCCTGTCTGTATGACACCACTATAACATATGTCATACACGAACACGCGCGTCGCGGAACCGCACGGCTTTCAAATGCTCCGGTAAACCGCACACCGCCTCACATCTACCCATAGAACGGTAGAACGGTAGAACGGTTAAAGGCGGATTCTGCCCTGGTTCGAGGTCTCCGGCGCCGCCTCTCGGATGGCCGCAACGACTTCCTCCGGGGTCATGTGCCGAGCCAGGTACTGCACCGCGTAGCGGATGACCGCGCTAGCCGAGGTGACCTTCGGCTTGCCATATCGGCCAGCCTCGATCGTGCGGCGAATGAAGCGATCCTCGTCCATTTCGAGGTACGCCGTAGTCGGGATCAGCTCAGAACTCACCGCACGATCTGCTGCCGGACGTTTCTGTTGCTGACGCCGGACCGGGGCCGCCGCCGTACGCGCCGGCCCCGCGGGAGCAGCGGGCACCGGCGAGTCCGCAGCTGGCGCAGCTCCGACCGCCTCGGGTGCGGGTGTGGGTGAGTCTTCGACCTCCGCGGCGGCCTCAGGTGCCCACGGAAGCTTGACCGGAGTCGACCGAGCGGGGTGCAGCGGCGGGGGCATCTCATTGCCAACCCGGGAACCCTTCTTCTTGTCGCGGGCCGCCTTCATCATGTCCAGTCCACTGGTCATCTCGCCGCGTACTCCTTCACATATTCACCGACCATCTTGTAGCGCTCCGCCAGGAGCCGTAGCGGCTTTGCTGGCGGGTCCTCGGAAGTGATCGCAATGCGCTTCGTGCGCTTCGGGAGATCGCTCACCAACGGAATCGGCGGAGCCACCTGCACCTCATTGTTCTCTACGATCTGGTCGAGTCTCCTAAGACCGATCCCTGATGGGATTGGACGCACCTTGGTCGGCAGAACGACGATGGGATAGTCAAGCATTTCATCGACCAGCTGCTCCAGGCCGCGTAGATCAAGCAAGTCCAGAGTGGTGGGCGCGAGGACGACATCGGCCACAGCCAGCGCACCGTGTGTATGCTCGGCGGCTCCTGGGTGGGTGTCAACGACGACCCACTCGGTGTCCCACTCGGCCGCCCACTTCAGCAGAGCCTCGGACATCTGCTCCCGGCTTGGCGCCTCCCTATCAAGGTGCGGATGCCCAGGCACCAGGCGGGGCTTTCGGTATCCCTTGAGCGGTTTAGGTGTCCGACCACTCTCTAGAGCATCAAGGATCGGGACGCTGACACGGTCGAGCGGGCGATCCCCCCAGATCGACGTGACGCCGGCGATGTCGTGTTCCAAGTCAACCAGTACCGCGTCAAGTATGTACGCAACCTCGTAAGCACTGGTGCTCTTTCCCACGCCGCCCTTGCGCGAATGTGTGACGAGAATCTTGGCCATCGTCCTTATGTCCTTCTATCGAAAATTACTTTAACCGATCAACCGATCAACCGATCAACCGATCAACCGATCAACCGATCAACCGATCAACCGATCAACCGATCAACCGAATGCTCAGTATAGCACTTGACCGCACTAGCGAAATAAGGATATCACAATGATTTGATCATACGCACTATCGTTCTAATGTTTTACACAATAATATGTGGACGGATCTAACGTTGTGACGTTGTAATGTAGAATTGCTCTGGTCGAAGTTTTGCTCCCCGTGACCATGGCCGATACCGCTACGCTGGGTTTGCTAAAGAGTGATACGTCACGGTGACTATTTGACGGCGGGGGATGGGTGCTGAACAGTGTCATGCCACGCGAGACTGTCTCAGAAGTCGATACTGACGGTACCGAACATAGAGCCCCTCGTCCCAGCGTCGAATGCCAAACGCTAGTGAGAACCAGA
>JALHRH010000174.1 GCA_022841565.1 Mycobacterium sp.
ACCCCGACACCCTGAACACCACCGACCCCGCCGGACACCGCCCGGCGGGGTCAATTCATACCCCCACATCCTCACCGCCAACGCCGCCATAGTGCTCATGCTGAACGCCGGTCAACAGGCGGTTGCCCAGAGGCAGCCGTCCGTGTCGTTCGCCGACGTATTCCGCCGACGCCTGACCAACCCCGACCCGCGCTCGCACGCTGAGTTCCTCGCAGACATGCGAGCCAAGCAAGCCGCAGGGCTGCTGGCCAACCCGGCCTCAGCCCCACTACTAGACAGATTGGAGCGGGCGATTGCCTCGCAGAAATAGCAACGCAGGCCCACCGACCAAGGCAACAGGCGCAGGGGCGCTGGCCCCTCACGCCTTCATCCCGACTCCGCTGGGCAGGCCGAAGTACACCCGCACCTACCAGAAGAGCCACTGATGGCCTACGCAACCGCTGCTGACGTAGCCGCGCTGCTGGCGCGGGAGCTGGACGCCGCCGAGACGGCGCTTGTCGAGCGCCGACTGGCTCAGGTCGAGCGGTTGATTCTGCGGCGTGTGCCCGACCTGGCCGGCCAAATCGAGGCAGGCCAGATCGACCAGGACGACGTTCGGGACATCGAGGCTGAGGCCGTCTATCGAGTCGTCCGCAACCCCGAAGGCATCCGGTCCGAGAACGACGGACAGTACAGCTACCAGTTGTCGGCCGAGGTAGCCGACAACACGCTGAGGATCACCTCGGACGAGTGGGCAGTACTCGGCGTGGTCGTCGGAAAGATGTTCTCTATCGTGCCCAACCTCCCTGCGCCAGTGCGAGGTTCAGCGTTCGGGACGGGGGGCTGACGTGTCGCTACTTAACCGAGGGACCGAGGTCGTCACGGTCTACCCCGAAGAGATGGTGATCGATACTGACGGCAACAAGATCACCCGACCCGGCTCGGTCGGTGTCGTCGTCAAAGCCTCTGTGCAGCCAATCGAGTCGATAGCTGAGAGCGAGAAGGACGGCGTCACAACGTCCAGGTACCGGCTGCGCCTCGTCGGATATCCCCATCTGCTCGGCGCACAAAGCGCCGTGGAGTGGCAAGGCCGTCGATACGGAATCGACGGTGAAGCTCGCATCTACAACGGCTCGGCACGGACAGCCCGGGCCGAGTACGTCATTCTGCGTAATTGATCCGGCCCCAGGCCGTTCCGCAGTTACTAGGCTTGCGAAGTGTCATTCGATTTAAGCATCGACTCGGGCATCGGAACTGTTGCGTTCGGGTTGGGAATTGGAAAGAGGCAAGGGGGGCCTGTAAACGGCGTCGACGACAGGCGCGCTGCCTCGGGCTCATGCGCGAGAATGCCCGACAACCACCGATACCGTTCGTTCGGCCAGATTCTCTTTTCGATCAACGGCACGAACTCGTCCCATTTCGCGGTGCCGCTATACATGTGAACCGCGATTACGTAGGGCAGGTCTGGGCGAGCACTGGCCTGGCGTTTCTTCCTGTCGAGGGCTTCCCGCAACGACCTAAGCCCTTTCTGTACGTCTTCCTCCGTTAAACACAGTTCAGTCATGAAGTGGAGATAGCCGTTGTGAGGAGGTCCAGGGAATTTGGCACTCACGATGACATACGGGTGGTTCTTGACGACCAGCGACGGATCGACAGGAGCCTCGGTAAACCGAGGAATCTTTGCAGGATTCCACCCGGCAGCCGAGGGCGGCTCGAACTCGGTCCAACAGATTCGGGCTGGACGCGAGGCCCCAACGTCGATTACCTCTTCGCCAGTCTCAGAGTCGGCGACCTTGCCGCAAATCTCCTTGCTAGCGAGGATTTGCGGGGCATCTTTCGACGGCTTAATCGGCAAATGGAGTAGGACATCACGCCCGACTTTGCGCTTGTCTACCTCGCTATAAAGCCGGTCATCGATCGCGATTCGCATTCGGTGCCAGGCGGCCAGATTCTCCCAGTGCCAAACAGTCGCATCGATAAGGACGAGACCCTCGGGAACTTCGATTCCGTAATCGGGTGACGGTGGTTTATAAGGGGCGGTTCGTAATTCCGGCGGCACGAGCGGTTCAAGGCTGAACCGCTCGAAGTTGCAGCACAATACCGAGCCGACTTCGAGCTCGGCCAAGTTCTCCTCGAACACCATCTCCTTGCCGCGAAAAAGAGCCGCGATCTTGGGTCTGAGCACTTGGCGCACCTCGTCGGGCGACACGTGGATCAGTAGCTGGTTCAGCGAACTTGCCAGGTTGATCAGACGTGCGGCAGCCTGTCCCCTTGCAACGTTCCAGTGGACTGCGAGTTGGCCAACTGGGTTGTTCGGCCAATCTCCGTCCCCGATGAGTTTAAAGATCTCGGGGTAGAACGCCTGTGCAAAATGCATCCACTCCGTACCGCTGTCGGGGCCACTGCCGGGGAATCCTTCCGGCATGGCGTCACTCGGGTCGATAGTTAGAAAGTTGACCTGGACGGGCATGCCAAAAGACTAGGACGGCCCACTGACATCGACTGTGCTCGACGCTGAGTAGCTAGTGGACCACAGGAGGGGGCCACGAGGCGGGGCAGTGAAGGCGGCTCAAGCTGGTATGCGACTGATACCCTCCTAGCTGGTAGGGCATGAGAGTGTTCTACAAACCCCCTTTAACGATCCGTCCGGAGAGGCGGAGAAGGAGGTCAAGATCTCGCATGGGTGCCAGCGATCCGCGGGAATTGATGTCAGCGGCCGATGTCGGTCGCACCATTTCCCGTATGGCGCACCAGATCATCGAGAAGACCGCGCTGGACAACCCGGATTCTCCCCGTGTGGTGCTACTGGGGATTCCGACGCGGGGGGTGACCCTGGCCAGCCGGCTGGCGGCCAACATCGCCGAATACAGCGGCGTGCACGTCGGCTACGGCTCGCTGGACATCACGCTTTACCGCGACGATCTGATGAGCAAACCGCCGCGGCCCCTGGAAACGACCTCGATCCCGGCCGGGGGCATCGACGAGGCGCTGGTGATCCTCGTCGACGATGTGCTGTACTCCGGGCGCTCCACCCGTTCCGCCCTCGATGCGCTGCGTGACGTGGGCCGCCCGCGGGCCATACAGCTGGCGGTACTGGTCGACCGCGGTCACCGCGAGCTGCCGATACGCGCCGACTACGTCGGCAAGAACGTGCCCACCTCGCGCAACGAAAGTGTGCACGTGCAACTCAAGGAAGACGACGGGAGAGACGGCGTGGTGATCACCCGATGACCACAAGGCACTTGCTGGCCGCTGGCGACCTGACCCGCGACGAGGCCACCGCGATCCTCGACGACGCCGACCGCTTCGCGCAGGCGCTGGTCGGCCGGGACGTCAAGAAGCTGCCAACGCTGCGCGGTCGCACCGTGGTCACGATGTTCTACGAGAACTCCACCCGCACCAGGGTGTCGTTCGAGGTGGCCGGCAAGTGGATGAGCGCGGACGTGGTCAACGTCAGCGCATCGGGATCGTCGGTGGGCAAGGGCGAGTCGCTGCGCGACACCGCGCTGACGCTGCGGGCCGCCGGTGCCGACGCGCTGATCATCCGGCACCCCGCATCGGGAGCCGCGCACCTGCTGGCGGACTGGACCCGAGTCGCCGAGGGGTCCCCGTCGGTGATCAACGCCGGGGACGGCACCCACGAGCACCCCACCCAGGCGCTGCTGGACGCACTGACCATCCGGCAGCGGCTCGGCGGGATCGAGGGGCGTCGCATCGTGATCGTCGGCGACATCCTGCACAGCCGGGTAGCCCGTTCCAATGTGATGCTGCTGGACACGCTGGGCGCGGAGGTCGTCCTGGTGGCCCCGCCGACTCTGTTGCCGCGCGGCGTGCACGGGTGGCCGGTCACCGTCTCAGGCGATTTCGACGCCGAACTACCCGCTGCCGACGGCGTTTTGATGCTGCGGGTCCAGGCCGAGCGCATGAACGGCGGCTTCTTCCCCTCGGTGCGGGAGTACTCCACGCTGTACGGGCTCTCCGCCCGGCGTCAGGCGCTGTTGCCCGATCACGCCGTGGTGCTGCACCCGGGACCGATGCTGCGCGGCATGGAGATCTCATCCTCGGTGGCTGACTCTTCGCAATCGGCTGTGCTGCAACAGGTTTCCAATGGAGTCCATGTGCGGATGGCGGTGCTGTTCCATGTGCTCGTCGGGACCGAGGCCGTGGACAAAGAGGGTGTGGCATGACTGTGTTGATCCGGGGCGTTCGGTTATACGGCGAGGGGGACCGGGTCGACGTCCTGGTCGACGCTCCCGGTTTCGAAGGTCAGATCGCGGATATCGGACCCAGCCTTGCGATCCCCGATACGGCCGATGTCATCGACGCCACCGGCCACACCCTGCTGCCCGGCTTCGTCGACCTGCACACCCATCTGCGCGAGCCGGGCCGCGAATACGCTGAGGACATCGAAACCGGTTCGGCGGCAGCGGCTCTCGGCGGATTCACCGCGGTGTTCGCGATGGCGAACACCAACCCGGTGGCCGACAGCCCCGTGGTGACCGACCACGTCTGGCACCGCGGTCGCCAGATCGGCCTGGTCGACGTGCATCCCGTCGGTGCGGTCACCGTCGGGTTGGCCGGAGTCGAGCTGACCGAGATGGGCATGATGCACGCCGGCGCCGCGCAGGTGCGGATGTTCTCCGATGACGGCATCTGCGTGCACGATCCGCTGGTGATGCGCCGGGCGCTCGAATACGCCACCGGCCTGGGTGTGCTGATCGCCCAGCACGCCGAAGAGCCGCGGCTTACCGTCGGCGCCATCGCGCACGAAGGGCCCACCGCCGCCCGCCTCGGACTCGCCGGATGGCCCAGGGCCGCCGAAGAATCCATTGTCGCCCGCGACGCCCTGCTGGCCCGCGATGCAGGCGCCCGGCTGCACATCTGCCATGCCTCGACGGCCGGCACCGTAGAAATTGTGAAATGGGCTAAAGGGCAAGGTATTTCGATTACTGCCGAGGTCACACCGCATCATCTGTTGCTCGATGACGCCAGACTGGTCAGCTATGACGGGCGTAATCGGGTCAACCCGCCACTTCGCGAGGCTTCCGACGCGCTGGCCCTACGGCAGGCGCTGGCCGACGGGATCATCGACTGTGTGGCAACCGATCACGCCCCGCACGCCGAGCACGAGAAATGCGTGGAGTTCGCCGCCGCGCGACCCGGCATGCTGGGCCTGCAGACCGCGCTGTCGGTGGTGGTGCAGACGATGGTGCAGCCGGGCTTGCTGAGTTGGCGTGATGTCGCCCGGGTGATGAGCGAGAACCCGGCCCGCATCGTCGGACTGCCCGACCACGGCCGCCCCCTCGAGGTGGGCGAGCCGGCGAATCTGACCGTCGTCGACCCAGCGGGCAGCTGGACGGTCACCGGGGCCGAGCTGGCCAGCCGGTCGGACAACACCCCGTATGAGTCGATGACGCTGCCGGCGACCGTCACGGCGACGTTGTTGCGCGGGAAGATCACCGCCCGGGACGGGAAGAGCCCGGTATGAATTCAGGCACCCTGGTAGGGTCGCTGATCTTCTCGGCGGTGCTGGTGGTGTTGCTCGCGGTGGTGATCCAGCTGATGATGCGGGGCTGGCGGCGACGGGCGGCGCGGCAAGCCGAATTGATCGGGAAGCTGCCGGAAATGCCCGACGAGGTCGGCGCCGCCTCCGTGACCACCCGCGGCCTCTACTGCGGCTGCACCCTGGCACCGGAATGGAACGACCGGGTCGCCGTTGATGATCTGGGCGACCGCAGTAAGGCGGTGTTGACCCGTTACTCCGAGGGAATATTGCTTGAACGCATCCGCGCTCAGCCGATTTGGATTCCGGAGACATCCCTTATCGCCATCCGCACCGAACGTGGGATCGCCGGGAAGGTGGTGTCGCGCCACGGAATTCTGGTTATCCGGTGGCGGCTGCCGTCGGGCACCGAGATCGATACCGGATTCCGGGCGAACAACCGTGACGAGTACGTGAATTGGATAGAGGAGGAGGCCGCGTGAGTCGCGCCAACGAGGCAGTGGGGGGACCCGGCCATGAGTAAAGCCCTGCTAGTACTCGAAGACGGCCGCGTCTTTACCGGCACCACATTCGGGGCGATCGGTCAGACGCTGGGCGAAGCCGTGTTCAGCACGGGCATGTCCGGCTACCAGGAAACCCTGACCGACCCCAGTTACCACCGCCAGATCGTGGTGGCCACCGCTCCGCAGATCGGCAACACCGGCTGGAACGACGAAGACGCCGAAAGCCGCGGCGACAAGATCTGGGTGGCCGGCTACGCGGTGCGCGACCCGTCGCCGCGCGCATCCAACTGGCGTGCCACCAGCACGCTGGAGGCTGAGCTGGTCCGCCAGCGCATTGTCGGTATCGCCGGCATCGACACCCGGGCGGTGGTGCGCCACCTGCGCAGCCGCGGCTCGATGAAGGCGGGCGTGTTCTCCGGCGCGGCGCTGGCCGAGCCCGAGCAGCTGGTCGAACGGGTCCGCGGACAGCAGCCGATGCTGGGCGCTGACCTGGCCGGCGAGGTTAGCACTCCCGAGACCTACATCGTCGAACCCGATGGCGCAGAACGCTTTACCGTGGTTGCGCTGGACCTCGGTATCAAGACGAACACGCCGCGCAACTTCGCCCGTCGCGGAATTCGCAGCCATGTGCTGCCCAGTTCGGCAACCTTCGATCAGATCACCGCGATCAAGCCCCACGGCGTGTTCCTCTCCAACGGCCCCGGCGACCCGGCCACCGCGGAGGCCACCGTTGCGCTCACCCGCGAGGTGCTGGGCGCCGGAATACCACTGTTCGGAATCTGTTTCGGCAACCAGATCCTGGGTCGAGCGCTCGGGTTGTCGACCTACAAGATGGTGTTCGGTCATCGCGGGATCAACATCCCGGTGATCGACCACGCCACCGGCCGGGTCGCGGTGACCTCTCAGAATCACGGCTTCGCGTTGGAAGGGGAGGCCGGTCAATCCTTCGACACGCCATTCGGCGCAGCGACGGTCAGCCACACCTGCGCCAACGACGGGGTGGTCGAAGGCGTCAGACTCGATGACGGACGGGCTTTTTCGGTGCAGTACCACCCGGAGGCCGCTGCCGGGCCGCACGATGCGGAGTATCTGTTCGATCAGTTTGTCGACCTCATGGAAGGGAACCGCTAGTGCCCCGGCGGACAGACCTCAACCACGTGCTGGTGATCGGCTCCGGGCCGATCGTCATCGGCCAGGCCTGCGAGTTCGACTACTCCGGCACGCAGGCCTGCCGGGTGCTGCGCGCGGAGGGGTTGCAGGTCAGTCTGGTCAACTCCAACCCGGCCACCATCATGACCGACCCGGAATTCGCCGATCACACCTACGTCGAACCCATCACCCCGGCGTTCGTCGAGCGGGTGATGGCGCAGCAGGCCGAGCGCGGCAACAAGATCGACGCCCTGCTGGCCACCCTGGGTGGGCAGACGGCCCTCAACACCGCGGTCGCGCTGTACGAGAACGGGGCGCTGCAGCGCTACGACATCGAACTCATCGGCGCGGACTTCGACGCCATCCAGCGCGGCGAGGACCGACAGAAGTTCAAGGACATCGTCGCTAAGGTCGGCGGCGAATCTGCCCGCAGCCGAGTGTGTTTCACCATGGACGAGGTTCGGGAGACGGTCTCCGAACTGGGGCTGCCGGTGGTCGTGCGACCCAGCTTCACCATGGGCGGGCTGGGTTCGGGTATGGCTCGATCGGTCGAGGAGGTCGACCGGATGGCCGGTGCCGGGTTGGCCGCCAGCCCCAGCGCCAACGTGCTGATCGAGGAATCGATCTACGGCTGGAAGGAATTCGAACTCGAACTGATGCGCGACGGCCACGACAACGTGGTGGTGGTGTGCTCGATCGAGAATGTGGACCCGATGGGCGTGCACACCGGTGACTCGGTCACCGTGGCGCCCGCGATGACGCTGACCGACCGCGAATACCAGCGGATGCGCGATCTGGGCATCGCCATCCTGCGCGAGGTTGGCGTGGACACCGGCGGCTGCAACATCCAATTCGCGGTTAACCCCGAAGACGGCCGCCTCATCGTCATCGAGATGAACCCGCGGGTCTCACGCTCGAGTGCGCTGGCGTCGAAGGCCACCGGTTTCCCGATCGCCAAGATCGCCGCCAAACTGGCCATCGGCTATACCCTCGACGAGATCGTCAACGACATCACGAAGGAGACGCCGGCCTGCTTCGAGCCGACGCTCGACTATGTCGTGGTCAAGGCACCGCGGTTCGCCTTCGAGAAGTTCCCCGGCGCCGACCCCACCCTGACGACCACCATGAAGTCGGTCGGCGAGGCGATGTCGTTGGGCCGCAACTTCATCGAGGCGCTCGGCAAGGTGATGCGGTCGCTGGAAACCACCCGTGCCGGGTTCTGGACCAAACCCGACGCCGAAGGTTCCCTGGACGACGTGCTGACCCGGCTGCAGACTCCCACCGAGGGCAGGCTCTACGACATCGAACTGGCGTTGCGGCGCGGCGGTTCGGTGGAGCAGGTGGCCCAGGCCAGCGGCGTCGACCCGTGGTTCGTCGCTCAGATCGACGAACTGGTGGCGCTGCGCGCCGAACTCGTCGACGCCCCCGTCCTGGACGCCGAACTGCTCCGGCATGCCAAGCACTGCGGGTTGTCGGACCGCCAGATCGCGGCGCTACGACCGGAATTGGCCGGTGAAAACGGGGTGCGGTCGCTGCGCGAGCGGCTGGGCATCCACCCGGTGTACAAGACCGTGGACACCTGCGCCGCCGAGTTCGAGGCCAAGACCCCGTATCACTACAGCAGCTACGAACTCGACCCGGCCGGCGAGACCGAGGTGGCCCCGCAGACCGAGCGGCCCAAGGTGCTGATCCTGGGGTCTGGCCCCAACCGCATCGGGCAGGGAATCGAGTTCGACTACAGCTGCGTGCATGCCGCAACCACGCTGAGCCAGGCCGGTTTTGAAACCGTCATGATCAACTGCAACCCGGAGACGGTGTCCACCGACTACGACACCGCCGACCGGCTGTACTTCGAGCCGTTGACTTTCGAGGACGTTCTCGAGGTGTACCACGCCGAAGAGCAGTCCGGCACCGGCGGACCGGGCGTGGTCGGGGTCATCGTGCAGCTGGGCGGTCAGACCCCTCTCGGGCTGGCGCAACGGCTCGCTGACGCCGGAGTTCCCATCGTCGGTACCCCGCCGGAGGCCATCGACCTCGCCGAGGACCGCGGTGCGTTCGGCGACGTGCTCAACGCCGCGGGGCTGCCCGCGCCCAGATACGGCACGGCAACCACATTCGAGCAGGCCCGCCGCATCGCCGGCGAGATCGGCTACCCGGTGCTGGTGCGGCCGTCCTACGTACTCGGCGGTCGCGGCATGGAGATCGTCTACGACGACGAAACCCTCAAGGGCTACATCACCCGGGCCACCGAGCTGTCCCCCGAACATCCGGTGCTCGTCGACCGCTTCCTCGAGGACGCGGTCGAGATTGACGTCGACGCGCTGTGCGACGGGATTGAGGTTTACATCGGCGGCATCATGGAGCACATTGAGGAGGCGGGAATTCACTCCGGCGACTCGGCGTGCGCGCTGCCGCCGGTGACATTGGGCCGCAGCGACATTGAGAAGGTGCGCAAGGCGACCGAGGCCATCGCGCACGGTATCGGCGTGGTGGGTCTGCTCAACGTGCAATACGCCCTGAAGGACGACGTGCTGTATGTGCTGGAAGCCAATCCCAGAGCGAGCCGTACCGTTCCATTCGTATCCAAGGCCACTGCGATCCCGCTGGCCAAAGCGTGTGCGCGAGTAATGTTGGGCGCCACCATTTCCCAGCTTCGTGACGAGGGCATGCTGGCCGAATCCGGGGACGGCGGCAGCGTGGCGTCCGATGCCCCGATCGCGGTCAAGGAGGCGGTGCTGCCGTTCAACCGGTTCCGACGTGCTGACGGTGCGGCGATTGATTCCCTGCTCGGTCCGGAGATGAAGTCTACCGGCGAGGTGATGGGCATCGACCGTGACTTCGGCACCGCCTTCGCCAAGAGTCAGACCGCCGCCTACGGCTCACTGCCGACGCAGGGCACTGTATTCGTCTCAGTTGCCAACCGCGACAAGCGATCACTGGTGTTTCCGGTGAAACGGCTGGCCGATCTGGGCTTTCGGGTTCTGGCCACTGAGGGCACCGCGGAAATGTTGCGCCGCAACGGAATTCCGTGCGATGAGGTCCGCAAGCATTTCGAGGATCCGCAGGAAGGCCGGCCGGCGATGTCGGCGGTCGACGCGATCCGGGCCGGCGAGGTCGACATGGTGATCAACACGCCGTACGGCAACTCGGGGCCGCGGGTGGACGGCTACGAGATCCGGTCGGTCGCGGTGGCGGTCAACATTCCTTGCATCACCACGGTTCAGGGTGCGTCGGCCGCGGTGCAGGGCATCGAAGCCGGTATCCGCGGCGACATCGGGGTGCAGTCGCTGCAGGAGCTGCACCGCGCCATCGGTACCAGGAAGTGACCGGTTTCGGGGCGCGGCTGGCGCAGGCGCGGTTGAGCCGCGGGCCGCTGTGTCTGGGCATCGATCCGCACCCCGAGCTGTTGCGGGCCTGGGAGCTGCCGGGCACCGCCGACGGCCTGGCCGCGTTCTGCGATGTCTGCGTCGAGGCCTACGCCGGGTTCGCCATGGTCAAACCCCAGGTGGCGTTTTTCGAGGCCTACGGGTCGGCCGGGTTCGCAGTTCTCGAGCGCACCACCGCCGCGCTGCGGGCCAACGGCGTGCTGGTGCTGGCCGACGCCAAACGCGGCGACATCGGGTCGACCATGGCGGCCTATGCGACAGCGTGGGCCGGCGACTCGCCACTGGCCGCCGACGCCGTCACGGCCTCGCCCTATCTCGGGTTCGGGTCCTTGCGGCCGCTGCTGGAAGTCGCCGCCGCACATGACCGCGGAGTGTTCGTCCTGGCGGCCACGTCCAACCCGGAGGGGCCGACGGTGCAGCGCGCCGATGCCGGCGGACGCACGGTCGCTCAGCTGATCGTGGATCACGTCGCTCTCGCCAACCAAGGCGCCGGCGCCGGATCGGTTGGCGTGGTCGTCGGCGCCACCGTCCTGGATGCGCCCGATCTGAGCGAAGTGGGCGGCCCGGTGCTGGTGCCGGGCGTGGGGGCCCAAGGCGGGCGACCCGAGGCGCTGGCCGGCCTCGGTGGCGCGCCGTCGCGCCAGCTGTGGCCCGCGGTGTCGCGTGAGGTGTTGCGGGCGGGGCCGAGTGTCGCGGAGCTGCGTACCGCGGGCGAACGCATGCTGGAGGCTGTCGCCTATCTGTCGGCGTAGTGAGGCCCGCTACTTGGGTGCCGAAGCCGCAGATCCCGCCGGTCCTGTCGACGATCTGCGGCGCCCGACGGTCTGTCTGCGTCGGGGCGCGTTGGCTCGACGATGAGTTGACTTGCGGCATTTACCGCGGCTAATACACTTCGCGGGATGCAATCGGTTGCGCTGCGGGTCGATGCCGACTGCTTAAGCGCCACCGTGAGCCAATGGCATGGGCTCAGCACTCAACTCGGCATCCTGGCGCCACCGTCGCCGGGTCGGCCATGTCAACCCAGCGCGGCGGCGGTGAGCGGGGTCCACGCCGCGGTTGATCTCGGCGCGGCGGCGTTGACGGCTCGGATACAGGCGACGGCCGGTGCGGTGGCGGCGGGCGCTGCGGGGTTGCGAGCAGTTGCCGAGATACTGAGTTGTAGTGAGTAGACGCACGTTCTAGTGAGTGTCCTGGTTGGTGTGAATCTGACTCAGTGTGCGCGTGCTTAGGGTGTTCATCCGCAGACGGCGTATCGGTGGTTTCGGGAGGGGACGTTGCCGGTTCCAGCGGTGCGGGTGAACGAACGCACGGTGTTGGTGTCCCCGGACACGGTGGCCGAGTTGGTACCCGCTTCGTTCGGGTTGTATGCGTGGGTGTCCTCTCATGATCAGAAGTCGGACTTGG
>JALHRH010000175.1 GCA_022841565.1 Mycobacterium sp.
CGCCTCGCCGAAAAAGGCTGGACCACCCGCACCAACGCCCACGGCGACACCGAATGGCTCCCACCCGCCCACCTCGATCACGGCCAACCGCGGGTCAACACCTTCCACCACCCCGAGAAACTGCTCACACCCGAGGACGACGAACCCGATTGAACCCGTTTGCATTGCGCCACGCACCTGGCATCCTGAACGGATGGCAGGCAAGGAATTGGACCCTATTCGGGCCAAAAGCGCTCTGGCAGTAATCAAGCAGCACCCCGGGATTGCGCTGTTTGCGGTATCCCCGGCGTTCGTGCTGGTAGCCGTCACCTGGTACTTCGTCGGCGCCGGCTGGGGAATCATCCTGGCCCTGGTGCTACTGGTCGCCGGCGGAGCCCTCATTCTCCGCAAGCGCTAACGCCACCGGCATGCGTTCTTGGTGGGGCTGGGGCACGCTCGAGCAGGCCCTCACGGAGCAGGAGACGAAAGATCTGGTGGCGCGGGTAGCCGCGATGCTGCCCGGCCACGACCTCACCGACCACCGCCCGCCTGACCCCAATGCGCTGGGGCTGCCGGGCCCACGCATCACTCCGCCACCGTCCCTGGCCGCACTGTGTTCGCCGCAGGTGGTGGATCGGGCCGGCCACGCCCGGGGCAAGGCCTTCCGTGACGTCGCGCGCAATCTGCAGGGGCGTCTCGACCATCTGCCCGACCTCATCGTGCGACCGCGACGTGAGCAGGACGTGGTAGACGTGTTGGATTGGTGTTCGCGCGAAGGGATTCCGGTGATCCCCTACGGCGGTGGCAGTTCTGTCGTCGGCGGTGTGGAGCCGCGCTTTGAGCGCCCCGCGGTCACCCTGGACGTCAGCGCCATGAGCGCGGTGATCGAGGTCGATCAGGTCAGCCGGGCCGCGCGGATCCAGGCCGGCGCGCTTGGGCCGTGGATCGAGGACCAACTCCGTCGCCACGATCTGACGCTGCGGCACTTCCCCCAGTCGTTCGCGTTCTCCAGCCTCGGTGGCTGGTTGGCCACCCGCGCCGGCGGCCACTTCGCCACCCTGTACACCCACATCGACGACCTGACCGAATCGGTGCGCGTGGTCACGCCGGCGGGTATCAGCGAGTCCCGCCGGCTACCCGGCTCCGGCGCGGGACCGTCCCCGGACCGGCTCTTCGTCGGCTCTGAGGGCACCCTCGGCGTGATCACCGAAGCCTGGATGCGGTTGCAGTACCGCCCGCGCTGGCAGGTTACCGCCTCGGTGGGGTTCGACAGTTGGACGTCCGCTGTCGCCGCCACCCGCACCGTCGCGCAAGCCGGCCTGTTTCCGGCGAACTGTCGACTGCTCGACCCCGCGGAGGCTTTCCTGAACGCCGGCGCACCGGTCACCGGCGGGTTGCTGGTGCTGGCCTTCGAATCCGCTGATCATCCGATCGACCCGTGGCTGAACCGAGCGTTGGAGATCACGGCCGAACACGGTGGCACGGTCATCTCGCGACGCAACCGCGAACCCGACAGTGAGAGAACAGAAGACGCAGCGGAAAACGACCCCGCCGACGCTTCGACCAACTGGCGCTCGTCGTTCCTGCGCATGCCCTATCAACGAGATGCCCTGGTGCGCCGCGGCGTCATCGCCGAGACATTCGAAACCGCCTGCACCTGGACCGGATTCGAGACCCTGCACGCGGCGGTGACCGGTGCTGCCACGGACGCGATCCAGAAGGTCTGTGGCACCGGCGTAGTGACATGTCGGTTCACCCATGTCTATCCCGACGGCCCGGCTCCCTACTACGGCATTTACGCCGCCGGGCGCTGGGGTTCCCTGGACGCGCAGTGGGACGAGATGAAAGCCGCTGTCTCCGAAGCGATCAGCGCCACCGGCGGCACCATCACCCATCACCATGCGGTCGGTCGCGACCACCGACCCTGGTATGACCGACAGCGCCCCGATCCGTTCGCCGCGGCGCTGCGTGCGGCCAAGCACGCGCTGGACCCGGCCGGAATCCTCAATCCCGGAGTGCTACTGGGATAGTGGCGGCCCGCTGCGCCCGGCCCCGTCCTTAAGTGGCGACCCGCTTCGCCCGGCTCCGCCGCGCTTGCGATCGCCACGGCCGCGCTCGCGACCGCCACGTCGACCCGTGATCAGCCGTGCCCGACGTGCAGTAGCTTCGCGAGGCTGGGCAGCTTGACCCGGGGGCGTCCGTGCGGCTCGCCGGCTAAGCGCTCGAACTGGTCGATGACGTCCCAGTGCGCAGACGTGATCACCTTGGGTTGCCGTTCGGTCAGCCAGGCGGAGAGCCTGTCGGCGTGGTCATCGGGGAAGTCCGCCAGCCGTGCGCCGGCCAGGTCGGCGATCAACGTGTCCACGGTCTCCTGGGAGTCGCTTTTGTTGGTGCCGATCACTCCGGTCGGCCCGCGCTTGATCCAGCCGACGACGTATTCGTTACGACTGTCGTCTACCCGACCGCCGGTGTTGGGGATGGTCCCGCGCTTTTCGTCGAACGGCAGGCCGGGGGTGGGTAGACCGCGGTAACCGACCGACCGGACCACCAGTTGCACGGGCAGTTCCTCGCGCTCTCCGGTGTCCTTGGCCGACACCCATCCGCTTTCATCGGTGACCAGTTCGTTGCGGCCCAAAACGATGTGCTCGACGCGGTCCGCACCCTTGATCTCGATCGGAGATGTCAGGAACCGGAACACAATTCGTCGATGTCCCGGGCGGGGCTCGCGCTGTGCGTAGCCCCGCAACACCTTGATGTTCTGTTTGGTGGTCTTACCCGCTGCCTCCGCGTCCTCGTCGGTGATGCCCTCGAACTGAGCCGGGTCGACGATCACGTCGACCCCTTCCAGCTCGCCGAGTTCGCGCAACTCCAGCGTGGTGAACGCCGTCTGCAGCGGGCCGCGCCGGCCGATGATCACCACCTCTTCGACCCCGCAGGGACGCAGCGACTCCAGCGCGTGATCGGCGATGTCGGTGAGCGCCAACACGTCGGGGTCGGTCACCAGGATGCGGGCGACGTCGATGGCGACGTTGCCGTTGCCCACCACCAGTGCTCGCGCGCCGGAAAGGTTCGGTGTCTTATCTTCGAAGTGTGGGTGGGCGTTGTACCAGCCCACGAAATCGACCGCGGAGATGCTGCCCGCCAGGTGCTCCCCGGGGATGTTCAGCGGCTTGTCCGACTGAGCGCCGACGGCGTAGATCACCGCGTCGTACTTCTCCGCCAATTCGTGCGAGTCGATATGCTCGCCCACGGCCACGTTGCCGAAAAACCGGAACCTTGGATCGGTGGCCGTCTTTTCGAATTGTTTGCTGATCGACTTGATCTTGGGGTGGTCGGGTGCGACGCCGGAACGCACCAGCCCCCACGGCGTCGGCAGCATCTCCAGCATGTCGACGGCCACGTCGATCTCGTCGGACGTGTCGGCCGCCTTCAGCAGAGACGCGGCGGCAAAGAAGCCCGACGGCCCGGAGCCGACGATGGCGACGTGATAGGGACGCATGTAGAAGGATGCTAGACGGTGGTGCCGGTAACGTTGTCGCCTGTG
Source organism: Mycobacterium sp. (assembly GCA_022841565.1). GTDB lineage: Bacteria > Actinomycetota > Actinomycetes > Mycobacteriales > Mycobacteriaceae > Mycobacterium. The sequence continues at coordinate 3,524 of JALHRH010000175.1, forward strand.
GAACCTGACCGTCAAGCAGATATCGCCGCACTTGACTCCACCCTCACGACGGTGGAGCGGGTGCTTGACGTCGAGGGTCTGAGAAGCCGGATCGGGCAACTCGAGCAGGAGGCGTCCGATCCCAAGCTGTGGGACGACCAAACTCGCGCCCAGCGGGTGACCAGCGAGTTGTCGCATACGCAGGGGGAGTTGCGCCGGGTCGAGGAGTTGCGCAGCCGGCTTGACGACCTGCCGGTGCTCTACGAAATGGCTGCCGAGGAACCGGGGCCTGCCGGGGAGGCCGCCTTGGCCGAAGCCGACGCCGAACTGAAGTCGCTGCGCGCCGACATCGAGGCCACCGAAGTGCGCACTTTGCTGTCCGGCGAGTACGACGAGCGCGAGGCATTGGTCACAATCCGCTCCGGCGCAGGCGGTGTGGACGCCGCCGACTGGGCCGAGATGCTGATGCGCATGTACATCCGCTGGGCCGAGCAGCACAAATACGGGGTCGAGGTGTTCGACACGTCCTATGCCGAAGAGGCCGGCATCAAGAGCGCGACCTTCGCCGTGCACGCCCCGTTCGCCTACGGAACTCTGTCGGTGGAACAGGGCACCCATCGGCTGGTGCGAATCAGCCCTTTCGACAACCAAAGCCGACGTCAGACGTCGTTCGCGGAAGTCGAGGTGCTGCCGGTGGTGGAGACCACCGATCACATCGAAATCCCCGAAGGCGACCTGCGCGTGGACGTCTACCGGTCCAGCGGTCCCGGCGGCCAGTCGGTCAACACGACTGACTCCGCGGTTCGTTTAACCCACATCCCGACGGGTATCGTCGTGACTTGCCAGAACGAAAAGTCGCAACTGCAGAACAAAGTTTCAGCATTACGAGTGCTTCAGGCAAAGTTGTTGGAGCGCAAGCGTTCCGAAGAACGCGCGGAGCTGGACGCCTTGAAGGGCGACGGCGGCAGCTCCTGGGGGAACCAGATGCGGTCCTACGTACTGCACCCCTACCAGATGGTCAAGGATCTGCGCACCGAGTACGAGGTGGGCAACCCTGCGGCCGTCCTGGACGGAGACATCGACGGGTTCCTGGAAGCCGGAATCCGGTGGCGCAACAGAAAAGATGACGACTGATAACCGTGCGTTCAACGTGACAGATATCGCCTCGGCGGCGCAGCGATGGCACGACTTTTGGCGCGGCCCGATTGGTGAGTGGATCATCACCAGGGGGCTGCGCGTCGCGATGCTGGTCATTGCCGCGGTGCTGGCGGCACGTTTCGTCAGCTGGGTGGCCCAGCGGATCACCCGGCAACTCGACGTGGGGTTCACCGAGAGCGACGCCTTGGTGCGCTCGGAGGCCACCAAACACCGGCAGGCCGTGGCATCGGTGATCCGCTGGGTGTCGATCGTGTTCATCGCGATCATGGTCATGATGCAGATCGCCGACGTTCTGCAGTTCTCGGTGGGTGGGCTGGTCGCTCCTGCCACCGTCGTGGGTGCCGCCTTGGGTTTTGGTGCCCAGCAGCTCGTCAAAGATCTGCTGTCGGGGTTCTTCATCATCGTCGAGCGCCAATACGGCTTCGGCGACCTGGTGAGGCTGACCATTCAGGGTTCGACGACCGACGCCACCGGCACTGTCGAGAACGTGACACTGCGGGTGACCAGGCTGCGGTCTGCGGACGGCGAGGTATTCACCGTCCCCAACGGCCAAATAGTCAAATCGGTCAACCTCTCCAAGGACTGGGCACGCGCCGTGGTGGATATCCCGGTGGCGACGAGCGCCGACCTCAACCGGGTCAACGACGTGTTGCACCAGGAGTGCGAACGCGCCCGCGACAACCCGCTGTTGGGCGAGCTGCTGCTGGATCCTCCGACCGTGATGGGTGTGGAGAGCATTGAACTGGAAACCGTCACGCTGCGCCTGGTAGCCCGCACGCTTCCTGGAAAGCAGTTCGAGGCCGGCCGGTTGCTGCGGGTTCTTGTCATCCGCGCGCTGGCCCGCGCCGGCATTGTGACCGCGGCCGACGCGACCGTCGGCGTGGTCGACGACGCCGGTATGTCGGCGGCCAGCGAGGTAACTGGCGCAGACAAATCGGTGCCCCCGCGATGAAATTCGAACTGAACCTGCTGCAGCGGATACGTGATGGTCGCGAGCGCCGCACGCCGAGCCACCTGTTCGGTGGCCGCGTCCGCACGTCCACCGTGGTGCTCATCGTGGCGTTCTTTGCGCTCTGGTGGACCTACGCCACCTACCGCCCCCATCCGGAGCCGCCACGCAGCAACACGCCACCCGGCCAGGTGGTGCCGCCGGGCTTCGTGCCGGACCCGAATTACACCTGGGTGCCGCGCACCCGGGTCCAGCAGCCCGTCACGACGACGCCGAGGCCCACGCCTACGACGACGCCACCGCCAACGACGACGACGACGACAACACCGTCGCCGACCACCACGGCTACACCAGGGTTGCCGTGCCTGCTACCGCCACCCTTCTGCCCGGCAACGACGACTCCGAGCGCTCCTTCGCCCGAGCCGGGGACATCACCCACCCCGGGGACCAGTCCAACGCCCCCGGCGCGCTGAGTTTCGCGCCCCGGCGAACCACCCGGCTACACTGGCGTGCCGTGATGATCACCCTGGAACATGTCACCAAGCAGTACAAATCGTCGGCTCGTCCGGCCTTGGATGACATCAACGTCAGAATCGACAAGGGTGAGTTCGTTTTCCTCATCGGTCCGTCCGGGTCGGGAAAGTCCACATTCATGCGGCTGCTGCTGGCAGCGGACACGCCGACCACCGGCGACATTCGGGTCTCGAAGTTTCACGTCAACAAGCTGCGCGGACGCAACGTACCCAAGCTGCGTCAGGTGATGGGCTGCGTTTTTCAGGACTTCCGGTTGCTGCAGCAGAAGACGGTGTACGACAACGTTGCCTTTGCGCTGGAAGTCATCGGCCGGCGCACCGACGCGATCAACCGGGTGGTGCCCGAGGTGCTCGAGACCGTCGGCTTGTCGGGCAAGGCCAACCGGTTGCCGCACGAGCTTTCCGGCGGCGAGCAGCAGCGGGTGGCCATCGCGCGCGCGTACGTCAACCGGCCGCTGGTACTTCTGGCCGACGAGCCCACCGGCAACCTGGACCCAGACACCAGTAAGGACATCATGGATTTGTTGGAGCGGATCAACCGCAGCGGCACAACGGTGCTGATGGCGACCCACGACCATCACATCGTGGACGCGATGCGCCAACGCGTGGTCGAGTTGTCACTGGGCAGGCTGGTTCGCGACGAACAGCGCGGCGTCTATGGGATGGATCGCTGAGTGCGCGTCGGATTCCTACTCAATGAGGTCGTCACCGGCCTTCGTCGCAACGTCACCATGACGATCGCGATGATCCTGACGACAGCGATCTCCATCGGCCTGTTCGGCGGGGGTCTGTTGGTGGTGCGGCTGGCCGACAACTCGCGGGCCATCTACCTCGACCGCGTCGAAACCCAGGTGTACCTCACCGAGGACGTTTCGGCCAATGACCCCACCTGCAATGGCGAAGTATGTAAGGCGTTGCGCGACAAGATCGAGGGCCGCCAAGACGTCAAGTCGGTTCGCTTCATCAACCAGCAGGACGCCTACGCCGACGCGATCAAGAAGTTTCCGGAGTTCAAGGACGTTGCCGGCAAAGACTCGTTCCCCGCGTCGTTCATCGTCAAGCTGAGCAATCCCGACCAGCACGCGGAGTTCGCTGCCGCGATGGAGGGTCAACCGGGTGTGCGCGGCATCCTCAACGAGAAACAACTGATCGACCGGTTGTTCGCGGTGCTGGACGGCCTGAGTAACGCCGCGTTCGCGGTCGCACTGGTGCAGGCCATCGGCGCGATTCTGCTGATCGCCAACATGGTGCAGGTCGCTGCCTATACGCGCCGCACCGAAATCGGCATCATGCGTCTGGTCGGGGCCAGTCGCTGGTACACGCAGTTGCCGTTCCTGGTGGAGGCAGTGCTGGCCGCGACGATCGGTGTGGTGATCGCGATTGTGGGGCTGATCCTGGTGCGCGCGGTGTTCCTAGAGGGCGCGCTGAGCCAGTTCTATCAAGCCCATCTGATCGCCAAGGTCGACTACGCCGACATCGTCTACATCTCGCCCATACTGCTGCTGCTCGGCGTTGCGATGTCGGGGTTGACGGCCTACGCGACCCTGCGCCTCTACATCCGGCGGTAGCGGTGGCGAAGAAGCCGCGCAGCGACGGCAGACAGATCATCGCCAGCAACCGCAAGGCCCGGCACAACTACGCGATCATCGAGGTCTTCGAGGCCGGCATCGCGCTGCAGGGCACCGAGGTCAAGAGTCTGCGCGAGGGACACGCATCGCTGGTCGATGCGTTCGCCACGGTGGACGACGGCGAGATCTGGCTGCGCAATGTGCACATCCCGGAGTACCGACACGGCAGCTGGACCAACCACGAACCGCGGCGCAACCGCAAGCTGCTGTTGCATCGTCGCCAGATCGACACCCTGATCGGCAAGATCCGCGAGGGCAACTTCGCGTTGGTGCCGCTGTCGATGTACTTCTTCGAGGGCAAGGTCAAAGTCGAGTTGGCGCTGGCGCGCGGTAAGCACGCACACGACAAACGCCAGGACTTGGCCAAACGCGACGCTCAGCGTGAGGTGATCAGGGAGCTGGGTCGCCGGGCCAAGGGCATGGGCTGATGACCGAGGACCCGGCCGAACTTCCGTGGCTGGGTCCGATCCGCAGGATGGGTACCGACCTCAACGCGGCCGTCACTAAGATCCGCTCTATGGCTGACCGACCGGTGACCCTGCTCGACAAGTCTGACGTTTTGGCGGGTCTGTTCGCCGTCTGGGACTCACTCGATGCGCTGCTGGACGGTTTGTCGGAGGTGGAGTGGCAGACGGCGAGCGCGCTGCCCGGCTGGGACGTCAAGGCTGTGGTGTCGCACATCGTCGGCACCGAGTCTTTCCTGCAGGGCGTCAGCCCGCCCGATCCCGACATCGACGTCAAGGCGCTTGAGCATGTGCGCAACGACATCGGGGTGATGAACGAATGCTGGGTGCGCCATCTCGGCGGGGAATCCGGTGCACAGGTGCTGGCGAAATTCCGCGAGGTCACCGGCGCCCGTCGCAAAGTACTGGGGGGCATGTCCGCCGACCAATGGAACGCGGTTTCCTTCACCCCGGCCGGACCGGACAGCTACGGCCGGTTCATGCGGATCCGGGTGTTCGACTGCTGGATGCACGAGCAGGACATCCGTGTCGGTCTGCAGCGTCCGTCGTCCGACGAAGAACTGCTCGGACCGGCCATGCGGTTGTCGCTCGACGAGGTCGCCACCTCCATGGGATACGTCGTCGGCAAACTGGCGAAAGCGCCCGAAGGCTCCCGCGTGCTGTTCGAGCTGACCGGGCCGGTGCCGCGGGAGATCCTGGTGAGCGTCGATGGGCGGGCCCAGCTGGTGGACGACTTCGGCGGCGCAGAGCCGACGGCGGCGATCCGCGTCGACGCCCTGCAGTTCACCCGGCTGGCCGGTGGGCGCCCGTTATGCCCGGCACGCAGTCAGGACATCGCACTCACCGGTGATCAGGACGCGGCAGGACGGGTTGTGGAGCGCCTTAACTTCGTTATCTGACACCGTATTTCGCGCACCACCTTCGCCGGGGCGACATAAGTCACAGCTAGCGCGTGAATGTTGACTTGGCAGCTCATATGGGTAGCCGACAGTTACGGGCGCGTGAGCGCCGACCAAGCCCACGAATGAAGGAGCGCAATCGATAATGACTGCACCGGACACCGCCAGACTGCTCGCGCAGCTGCGCACTCTGCTCGACCTGACCAACACCGAAATCCAGATCGCCGAAACCCGGGTGATTCAGGCCCGCACCGAGGCGGTGCGCCGCGAGCTGACCCAGAACGCCGAAAACGGCCGACAGCGAGCTGAAGCCATTCAGGCGACGATCCGGGACCTGGGCGGCTTCCCCGACGTAATCGGGCCGTTCCTCGGTCGCGCCGCTGCGGCCGTGAAGGCGTTGACGGAGCAGGCTCAACCGTTCGACGAGGCGCTACTGGGTGACCTCGCGCTTGAAGACCAGCTGCTGGATCGTGCCCGCTACACCAAGGCGTTGGCTGTCGCAGCTGAGCAGAAAGACGTCGAGAACCTGGCGGATCGCCTGATCACCGCCCACTCGGCGACCGTGGACTGGCTGACCACCGTGCTGGCCGAAGACGCACTCGGCGGGCCCGCGGCGCTGCGTCGTACCCCACTGCAAGCGGCCGTCGGCACGGCGGTGAAGCTGGTCAACCTGCCGGTCTCCTGGTCGGCCCGCGGCGTCGACAGGACGTTCGAAGCACTGCGCTCCACCGGCCCGGCGTTCAACGAACTGGTGCAGCGCGGCAGCAACGCCACCGAGATCGCCAGCAAGGCGCTGGTCGCTTCGCGGGACGCTGCGCTGAACGCGGCGGAGAAAGTTACGCGCAGCGAGGGAGCCGACCGGGCTGCTGATGTGTTGCACACGGGTAGGGCTGCCGCGGGTGTGCTGGACGCCTCGGAGCTGCCTATCGAGGGCTACGACGAGCTCAACGTCAGCGACGCGGTGGCCGCGGTCAAGGAACTTACCGCGCCCAAGGACATCCGGGCGATCATTGCCTACGAAGAGGCACACAAGAACCGGCAGCGCATCGTTTCGGCGGCGCAAACTCGAGTTGCTGCCATCGCGCAAGAGGTCGTCGGCATCAGCTAGCCAGCGGCGGATTTAACCGACCGAGTGCCCCCGGGGAGCGATTGGACCGGGGGCACTCGGCTGCGTGGGAAGACAAATGCGTTGCCGCTTGTTGGTAGGGGCGTACCATTGGTTTTCCTGCTGAGAAATCGGCGGGGATGCGAGGGGCTGAACGGTTTCGACTTCGCGCATCGAATCAAGGGAAGCGTGCCGGTGCAGGCAAGAGACCACCGTAAGCGTCGTTGCAACCATATAAGCGCCGATTCACATCAGCGCGACTACGCTCTCGCTGCCTAAGCGACGGCTAGTCTGTCGGACCGGGAACGCCCTCGCCCCGGACCCCGGCATCAGCTAGAGGGATCAACCGATGAGTTCGGTCGCGGGACTCATCGGGACACCAACAGCGACTGGGATCGTCATCCTGGCTAGTTCGCGTGACCAGGAGATCCGAGCAGAGACATAGCGGACTGCGCACGGAGAAGCCTTGAGGGAATGCCGTAGGACCCGGGTTCGATTCCCGGCAGCTCCACAAGATATATGCAGGTCACAGCGCCAAGTATCCACCAACGCCGCATGCGGTCAGGATCGCGGTCAAGATTTGAAGCTACGCGGCTTCCAGGGGCGGCGACGAAGACCGTTACGTGTTGGGTCAGCCCACAACCGGGCGATCAGTCGGGACGGTCAACGTGCCGATCCGATCAGTTATGCATACAGGCCAGTAATATTGAGGAGCCCCGATTTAAGGGTGCCCGCGTTGAACCAGCCCGAGTTGCCGCCGCTCAGGGCGGTACCAAAGATAATGCCCGGGGAGCCGGTGTTTCCAAAGCCCGAGCTATTGCCGTTTGTAATGCTGCCGGTGGCCGTGTTGAAAATGCCCGAGATGTTGTGGTTCGTAACTCCGCCGATAGCCCTGTTGAAGAAGCCTGAAATCCCGACACCGATGTTGCTGAAGCCCGAGTTGGTCAGGCCGCTGTCAGTGGTGAAACCAATGCCGAGTTCACGTTTCCCGAATTCCAGAAGCCCGTGTTTGTGTTGCCCGAATTCCCATTGCCCGCGTTCGTGTCACCGGAATTCCACAAGCCCGTGTTGAACGAGCCCGCGTTGCCGAAGCCGGTGTGCTGTAGGCCCGAGTTCCCGCAGCCGGTGTCGACCGTGCCCGCGTTACCGAAGCCGGTGCTTCCCGTGCCTGAGTTTCCGACGCCGACGTTGAAAAAGCCCGAGTTGCCGACGCCCCAGTTGGTGATGCCGTTCGTAAAAAACGGATTCGCGCCCGAATTGAAGATGCCGACGTTGTGGTTGCCGGAGTTGAAGAAGCCGACGTTGTTGGTGCCCGAGTTGCCGAAGCCGACATTGCCGACACCTGAGTGAAGCCCTGCGAACGTGAACTGGCCAGTCGCCGAGTTGTAGTAGGCATTCCCGAAACCGATCAGATTGTTGCCGGTAAGTCCGAAGCCAAGGTTTCCGTTGCCGCTGTTCCCGCCGCCGACCTTTAGGGGCTCTTCACAATCGAGGGTGTAGTTGGGGTTTGAATCCGCCGGTTTCCAGCAGGGATCTGGCGATGTAGTTGGTCAGGTTGCGAAATCCCAGGGCGGATCCTCGGAGGTG
>JALHRH010000176.1 GCA_022841565.1 Mycobacterium sp.
GGGCCCTCGTAACCGACGATGTACTGCGCGCTGCCGCCGGTCCACGGCGGGAACCCGATGCCCATGATGGACCCGATGTTGGCGTCCGCGGTGGTCATCAGCACGTTCTCGTCGAGGCATTTCTGGGTTTCCAGCGCCTCGGCGAACAGCATCCGGTCGATCATGTCCTGCAGCGGCGGTGCGGACGAACCCGACTTGAACGCCTCCCGCAGACCAGGCCACAACCCGGAGCGCTTCCCCTCGGCGTACTCGTAGAAGCCGGCGCCCTTGAGACGACCCGACCGGCCGAGCTCAATCATCTTCTCCACCACGGCTTCTGCCGGGTGGGGTTCGTACTTGCCGCCGGCGTCCTCGACACCCTTGCGGGTGGCGACGGCGATCTTGTGCATCAGCTCCAGGTTGAGCTCGTCGGAGAGCTGCAGCGGCGGCGCCGGGTACCCGGCCTGCGAACCGGCCTGCTCGATGCTGGACGGCTCCACGCCTTCGCCCAGCATCGCCAGCGCCTCGTTGACGAAGGTGCCGATGACGCGCGAGGTGAAGAAGCCGCGGCTGTCGTTGACCACGATCGGGGTCTTGCCGATGGCCAGCGTGTAGTCGAACACCCGGGCCAGCGCCTCGTCAGATGTCTTCTCGCCCTTGATGATTTCCACCAGCGGCATCTTGTCGACCGGCGAGAAGAAGTGGATCCCGATGAAGTCCTCCTGCCGCTTGACGCCGGTGGCCAGACCGGTGATCGGCAACGTCGAGGTGTTGGACCCCAGCAGTGCGTTGGGCTCGACGATGTCCTCGATCTCCTGGAACACCTTGTGCTTGAGCTCCTGGCTCTCGAACACCGCCTCGATCACGAAGTCGACGCCCTTGAAGTCGGCGGCATCGGCCGTCGGGGTGATGCGGGCCAGCAGGGCGTCGCTGCGCTCCTGCGTGGTACGCCCCCTTTCCAGCGCCTTGGCCTCCAGCTTCTCGGAGTAGCCCTTGCCCTTCTGCGCGGCCTCGATGCTGACGTCCTTGAGCACCACGTCATAGCCGGCCTTGGCTGAGACGTAGGCGATGCCGGCGCCCATCATGCCGGCGCCCAGCACACCGATCTTGTTGATCTTGACCGGCTCGATGCCGTCAGGCCGCGACTTGCCGGCATTGATGGCCTGCAGGTCGAAGAAGAACGCCTGGATCATGTTCTTGGCAACCTGGCCGGTGACCAGCGAAGCGAAATACCGGCTCTCGATGCGGCTGGCGGTGTCGAAGTCGACCTGCGCGCCCTCCACCGCGGCGGCCAGGATGGCCTTCGGAGCGGGCATCGGCGCACCCTTGAGCTGCTTGCGCAGCAATGCGGGGAACGACGGGAGGATCGACGCCAAACTGGGCGACGACGGGGTGCCGCCGGGCATCTTGTAGCCCTTCTTGTCCCACGGCTGCTCGTGGGAGTCCGGGTTGGCCTTGATCCACTCCTTGGCGGCGGGCACCAGTTCCTCGACCTTCGGCAACAATTCGTCGACCAGGCCGATCTCCTTGGCCTTGGCCGGCTTGAACCGGGTGCCTTGGGACAGGATGTTGACGAAGGCGTTCTGGATGCCGAACATCCGCACCGTGCGAGTCACCCCGCCGCCACCTGGCAGCAGCCCCAACGTCACCTCGGGCAGGCCGAGCTGGCTGCCCTTCACGTCGGCCGCGATACGGTGGTGGCAGGCCAGTGCGATCTCCAATCCACCGCCGAGTGCGGCGCCGTTGATCGCGGCGACGACGGGCTTGCCGAGTGTCTCCAGGGTCCGCAGTTGCTTCTTGACCGTCTCGACCGTGTCGAAAGACTGCCCGGCGTCCTCGGGCCCGGCCTGGATCATGGAAGTCAGGTCACCACCGGCAAAGAACGTCTTCTTTGCACTGGTGATCACCACGCCGGTGATCGAATCCTTTTCCTCGACAAGGCGATCCACCGCCTTGCCCATCGACTCGATGTAGGCCTCGTTCATGACGTTGGCCGACCCCGAAGGGTCGTCCATGGTCAGCGTCACGATGCCGTCGGCATCCTTGTCCCACTGAATTGTGTTGTCGGCCATGTACTTAAACCCTTTCGATGATCGTCGCGACGCCCATGCCGCCGCCAATACACAGCGTCACCAAGGCGCGCTGGGCGTTGCGGCGCTCCAGCTCGTCGACCATGGTGCCCAAAATCATTGCGCCGGTGGCACCCAGCGGGTGGCCCATCGCGATCGCGCCGCCGTTGACGTTGAGCTTCTCATCGGGGATGTTCAGGTCCTTCTGGAACTTCAGCACCACCGAGGCGAACGCCTCGTTCAGCTCGAACAGGTCGATGTCGTCGACGGTCAGGCCGGCGCGGTCGAGCACCTTGAGGGAGGCCGGGGTGGGGCCGGTCAGCATGATCACCGGGTCGGCGCCGCTGGTCGCGGTGGCGACGATGCGGGCGCGCGGAGTCAGGCCCTGCGACTTGCCGGCGGACTCGGAACCGATCATCACCAGCGCGGCACCGTCGACAATGCCGGAGCTGTTGCCGCCGGTGTGCACGTGGTTGATCTTCTCCACCCAGTGGTACTTCTGCAGGGCCACGTCGTCGAAGCCACCCATCGCGGCCAGGCCCTCGAAGGCCGGCTTGAGCTTGCCCAGACCTTCCTTGGTGGTGTCGGGCCGCATGTGCTCGTCGTGGTCGAGGATCAGCAGACCGTTCTGGTCGCGGACCGGCACCACCGACTTGGCGAAGTAGCCGCCCGACCAGGCCTCAGCGGCCTTCTCCTGGCTGCGCAGTGCGTAGTTGTCGACATCGTCGCGCGAGAAGCCTTCGGTGGTGGCGATCAGGTCGGCGCCGATGCCCTGCGGGACGAACATGACGTCGTAGTTGGTGACGGGGTCAAGTCCCATGGCGCCACCGTCGGAGCCCATCGGCACCCGGCTCATCGACTCCACACCGCCGGCCAGCACCATGTCGTCCCAGCCGGAACGCACCTTCTGCGCGGCCATGTTGACGGCCTCGAGGCCCGAAGCGCAGAACCGGTTGAGCTGGACTCCGCCTGAGGTGACGGGCATGCCGGAGGCCAGCACCGCGGCGCGGGCGATGTCACCGCCCTGGTCGCCTACGGGTGAGACACACCCCAAGATGACGTCGCTGATGATGTTCTCGTCGAGGTCGGGGTGGCGCTTGCGCAGCTCCTCGATCAGGCCCACGACCAGGTTCAGTGGCTTGACTTCGTTCAGCGCGCCGTTTCGCTGCTTGCCGCGCGGCGTGCGGATGGCCTCGTAGATGAAGGCTTCTTCGGACATGTCGGTTTCCTGTTCCAAAAAGGGAGGGTTTGGATCCGTCTTCAAGAGTAGGTCCAGGAGAGAAACACTAACAGGGGCCTCGGCCAACCTGTTGGTTGGGCGAGATCTCGCAGGTCAAAGCCGCTGTGCTCGTCGAGGGTGAATTCTGCGACGCGACGCGCCGATTATGCGTCGGCACTGTCACACTCGTCGCGGGTGCCGCTCCGCCCGCGAGCGTCACGCCAGCGCAACTCTCGCCGCCGACCACCACGCTGACGTGACGCTCGGCGCAGCAGGGGTGCGCTTAAGCTCGACCACCATGACCGTCAGGCGGCTGCGTCCCTACGCGACCACGGTGTTCGCCGAGATGTCGGCGCTGGCCGCGCGGATCGGCGCGGTGAACCTCGGCCAGGGCTTTCCCGACGAGGACGGTCCCCCGGAAATGCTGGAAGCCGCCCAGGATGCCATCGCCGACGGGGTCAACCAGTACCCACCGGGCCTGGGTATCGCACCACTTCGCCAGGCCATCGCCGCTCAGCGCCGGAGGCACTTCGGCATCGAGTACGACCCCGACACCGAGGTTCTGGTCACGGTCGGCGCCACCGAAGCCATCGCCAGTGCCGTGCTGGGCCTGGTGGAACCCGGCTCGGAGGTGTTGCTGATCGAGCCGTTCTACGACTCCTACTCCCCTGTGGTGGCGATGGCCGGCGCCTGCCGGGTGTCCGTACCTTTGGTTGCCGACGGTCGCGGTTTCGCGCTGGACGCCGACGCGCTGCGACGCGCAGTCACCCCCCGGACCAGAGCTCTGATTGTCAACTCACCGCACAATCCCACCGGCGCCGTCCTGAGCGCACCCGAGCTGCAAGCCATCGTCGAGGTCGCGGTCACCGCCGACCTGCTGGTGATCACCGACGAAGTCTACGAACATCTGGTGTATGACGGCCACCAGCACCAACCGCTCGCCGCATTCGACGGCATGCAAGAGCGCACCGTCACCATTTCGAGCGCGGCCAAGATGTTCAACTGCACCGGCTGGAAGATCGGATGGGCTTGCGGCCCGGCGCATTTGATTGCCGGCGTACGCGCGGCCAAGCAGTACCTGAGCTACGTGGGCGGGGCGCCGTTTCAGCCCGCGGTGGCGCTGGCGCTGACCACCGCAGACCACTGGGTGGCGACGTTGCGCTCGTCGCTACAGGACCGCCGGGATCGACTGTCCGCAGGGCTGACCAAGATCGGGTTCGGTGTCCACGACAGCTACGGCACGTATTTCCTGTGCGCCGACCCGCGTCCGCTGGGGTATGACAACAGCACCGCGTTCTGCGCTGCATTGCCGGAGAAGGTCGGCGTGGCCGCCATCCCGATGTCGGCGTTCTGCGATCCGGCCGCCACGCGGGCCGAACTGTGGAATCACCTGGTGCGCTTCACGTTCTGCAAGCGAGAGGACACCCTCGACGAGGCAATCAGGCGACTTGCGGTGCTACGCGACGGCTAGACCCGCTAGCCGTCCATCACCCGCTTGCGTAGCCCCTCCAAGGCGGAATACAGGATCTTTTTGCGGGCCCGGTTGACCAGGAACTCAGGAAGCGGCGCCGACGGTTCGACCGTGATCATGAATCGCACGCGGGTCTTGTCCGCGCCCTCGCGAATCAGGTTGTACTCGCCGTGCTGAGCGTGCTGCTGGATGGTCTTGGTAGCGTCCCACACCATCCAGTCCGGCCCCCAGTGATACTCCAGCAATTGCTTGTCCACGATGCCGACCACCTTGATCGTGACCTTCACGTGGTGCGGACGACCATCGGGATGGGTGTCGACGACCTCTACTCGTTTGTGCACCAAGGACCATGACGGCACAGCCCCCATGTCGGCCAACGCATCCATGATCGCGTCGGGGGGCGCGTCAATGACGACTTCGGACGATGCTTGTATGGCCACTGCTGTTCAAACTAGCAATCACTAGGCCTGAAGCTAGCTACGCGTCCTGACCTGACGTGTCGCCCATTACCCGTTTCTGCAATCCCTCGGCCGCGGCGTCCAGGATCTGTTCGCTCGCCCGCCGGACGATGAATCCGGGGATCGGGCCCGAGGGCTCGACGGTGACGTCCAACCGCACCCGCGTCTGATCGAGAGTCTCGGGCCTGAGGTTGCATTCGACGTGCTGACCATGTTGCTGGAACGTCTTGTCCGCGTCCCAGCACATCCAGTCCGGGCCCCAGTGGTATTCAAGAATTTCTTTATCGACGAGACCCAAGATTTTCACCGTCGCCCGCACATGGTGGGGTCGCCCGTCGGGGTAATAGTCGATCACTTCCACGCTCTTGTGCAGGGGTGACCAAGCCATCAGGGCGCCGACGTCTGTCAGCGCCTCCATGACCACTTGCTGGGGCGCATCAATGATGAATTCTCGCGACGCTTTTACGGCCACCGAGTTCAAGCTAGCAACGCGGCCGTGAACTCGTGCGCGGTTCCGGCAAATACTCCGTTACCAGCCGATTTCGGTGACCGCCGTGGTGGTGGCCGGCGGCGGCTTTACCGGCGGGGCCGGTGTCCGGGAGAACCGCGGAGCCGGCGCGGCCTGCTCGACGCCGTGCGCGGTGATCACCGTCGACCGACCGGTGAGATGAGCGTCGCGGGCGGCTTCGGCCCAGGTCAGCACCGGCGTCACACAGGCGTCGGTGCCGGCGAAGATCCCGGTCCACTCGTCGCGGGTGCGGCTGGCGAACTTCTCGGTGAACAACTCCCGCATCCGCGGGAAGGAGCCGGCGTCGAGCTGGTTGGGTATCTCGTCGGCCGACAGGCCCAGGCCGGTCAACAGCGCCGCGAAGAACTGCGGCTCGATGGCGCCGACGGCCATGTACGTGCCGTCAGCGGTCTCGTAACAACGGTAGAACGGGGCGCCGCCGTCGAGCAGGAAAGATTCGCGCTCCTGGCGCAGCGCACCGGTCGACTTCATCGTCCACATCATTTGGGCGAGGAGGCTGACTCCGTCGACCATCGCGGCGTCGATCACCTGTCCCAGGCCCGAGTGCGCCCGCTCGTACAGCGCCGTCACGATGCCCAGCAACACCAGCATGGAGCCGCCGCCGAAATCGGCCACCAGATTCAGCGGCGGCGACGGCGGCCGGTCGCGATAACCCAGCGAAGACATCGCACCGGTCTGCGACAGGTAGTTGATGTCGTGACCCGCCGTCGATGCCAGCGGCCCGGCCTGGCCCCAGCCGGTAATCCGCGCGTAGATCAGCCGGGGGTTGACGGCCGCACACTCGTCGGGGCCGATGCCGAGTCGCTCGCAGGTGCCGGGCCGGAAACAGTCGAGCAACACATCGGCTTTGGCCGCCAGCTCCAGCAGCACACCGGGCTGCTCCTTGACATCAAGGTCGACGATGCGCTTCCCACGGTGCAGCAGATCGCGGTTCTCGGCGGGCATCTGTAGGCCGCCTGGCCGACGCACCCGCACCACGTCGGCCCCGAGATCGGCAAGCACCATTCCCGCGTGCGGCCCCGGGCCAATACCGCCGAGTTCGATGACCTTCACCCCGGCCAGTGGCCCCCCGCCAACCACCGGGCTTACTTGCCCTTCTTCACCTTCAGCACACGCTCGCGCAAGTCCTTCGTCGCGGAGTCGATCGTCCCCTTGACGGCCCGCTTGAGCACGAAGCCGGGCAGTGGCACGTTCGGGTCCGCGAGGAGGTCGAACTTGACCAACGTGGAGTCCCCCTTGGGAACCAGGACATATTTTCCGTCCTGGGCCTTCTGCTGAGCTGAGCTCACCAGCTCCCAGCTCACCTCGTTGTCACCCCAGGTATAGGCCACCACCTGCTCGTCGGTAATCCCCGCGACCTTGACCTTCATCTTCACCTTGCTGGGCCGCCCGTCGGCTCCCGTCTCTAGGACCTCGGCGCTCTGATGCGGCTCGGACCACTCTGCCAACGTCTCAAAATCGGCGATGACATCCAGGATCTCCTCCGGACTGGCTTCGATGACGATCTCGCGGGATTCTTTGATTGCCATGGCCCGCACGATATCGCGGGCGGCGCCCGGCGGGAATAGTCACTTTCTCGAAGTCATGCACCGCCTGGCGTACCGTCGTTTTCGTGACAGATCCCGCTTACACCGTCGGCGATTATCTTCTCGACCGCCTTGCCGAACTCGGCATCTCGGAGATCTTTGGCGTTCCGGGCGACTACAACCTGGCGTTTCTCGACCACGTCGTCGCGCACCCGAAGCTGCGCTGGGTCGGCAACGCCAACGAGCTCAACGCCGGCTATGCCGCCGACGGCTACGGGCGCCTTCGCGGAATATCAGCTGTTTTAACAACTTTCGGCGTCGGTGAGCTCTCGCTCGCCAATGCCATCGCGGGAAGTTACGCCGAACACGTGCCCGTCGTGCACATCGTCGGCGGACCGTCGAAAGACGCCCAGGCCACCCGGCGGGCATTGCACCACTCGCTTGGCGACGGCGACTTTGAGCACTTCTTCCGGATCAGCCGCGAAATCACCTGCGCTCAAGCCAATCTCATGCCGGCGACGGCGTGCCGGGAAATCGACCGGGTGCTGTGCGAGGTCCGGGAACAGAAGCGCCCCGGCTACATCCTGATGTCCACCGACGTGGCGCGCTTCCCCACCGAACCGCCCGCCGACCCGCTGCCCCGATACGGCGGCGGCACCAGCCCCCGCGCCTTGGCCCTGTTCACCGAAGCCGCCACCAAGCTGATCGGCGACCAACAGCTGACCGTGCTCGCCGACCTGCTGGTGCACCGCCTGCAAGCGGTCGACGAACTCGAAGCCCTGCTGAACGCGGACGTCGTGCCGCATGCCACGTTGATGTGGGGCAAAAGCCTGCTCGACGAGAGCAACCCCAACTTCCTGGGTATCTACGCCGGGACGGCGAGCGCCGAACGCGTGCGCACGGCCATCGAGCAAGCCCCGGTGTTGGTGACGGCGGGGGTGGTCTTCACCGACATGGCCAGTGGCTTCTTCAGCCAGCGGATCGACCCGGCTCGCACCATCGACATCGGGCAGTATCAGTGCAGCGTGGCCGACGAGGTTTTCGCGCCGCTGGAAATGGGTGCCGCGCTCACCGCGCTGACGGCAATCCTCGCTGACCGGGGAATCAAGTCGCCGCCCGTCCCGACTCCGGCCGCCCCGCCACCGGCGCCCACACCAGCGCGCGACGAGCCGCTCACGCAACGCATGCTGTGGGACCGGCTGTGCGCGGCCCTCACCCCCGGCAACGTGGTATTGGCCGATCAGGGCACGTCGTTCTACGGGATGGCCGACCACGTACTGCCGCACGGAGTCACGTTCATCGGCCAACCCCTCTGGGGCTCAATCGGTTACACATTGCCCGCGGCCTTCGGTGCGGCGGTGGCGCATCCGGAGCGCAGGACGGTGCTGTTGATCGGCGACGGGGCCGCACAGTTGACCGTGCAGGAACTGGGCTCCTTTTCCCGCGAAGGACTGTCGCCCGTCATCGTGGTGGTCAACAACGATGGATATACCGTCGAACGCGCAATCCACGGAGAAACGGCACCCTACAACGACATTGTCGGTTGGCGCTGGACCGAGGTCCCGGGCACGCTGGGGGTGGCCGATCACCTGGCATTCCGGGCGCAAACCTACGGCGAACTCGACGACGCACTCACCGCGGCCGCCGAGCACAAGGACAGCATGGTCTTCGTCGAAGTGGTGTTGCCCCGTCTGGACATCCCGCCGCTGCTGGGCCAACTCGTGGGGAATATGCAGTCGAAGGGCCGTTAGCCGCGGCGATCTAAAGAACGTTCCGCCGGGCGAGCGTTTGACGCCGCACCCGTCGCGCCAAGCGAGCTCAGGAATCCAGCCCACGGCGACACCGCGGTGCCGTGGGCTCGGTGTCTTGCAGGCCGCGGTCACGACTCGTGGCAGACCGGTCCGGACTGCCCGAGCCGATGATGGCCTGGACGGTGCGGCGACAGCGCCCACAATCGGCGCCCGCCCCGCAGGCCGCGGCAACTTGATTGGTCGTTGCCGCACCGGCCGCTACGGCGTCAGCCACCATCTGGCTGGTGATGCCGTTACACAGGCACACGAACACCGAGTGATCCGATCACTCTGCCTCGATCCGCATCGAGTCGAAATAGCGACCGACGAACAGCGGTGGGTAGGCGCCCACTCCCGCTCCCCCGCCCATCCACTCGGCGGTGGCGTCAGGGTGATCGATCCACTGCCGCGCACTTTCCTCATCGGGAAACTCCTGCAGGATCAACACCTCATGGGAATCGTCAAAAGCCTGGAACACCCACGTCTTTCGGACACCGGCTGCGGTAAATCGGTCCATGGCATGCCCGACCTGTGCGGTCAGCGTCGACACGTCGTCGACCGATGCGAACGCGGCCAGCACCACACCGGGCGCCTTCGGCGCCGCCGGTGCGGTGGTGATGAACCTTTCGACGATCTCGCCGGCGAACACCGCCGGTATGTCCTGGACGCCGGCCTCGTCGAACCAGTCGAAGAACACCCGGGAGCGCAGTAGTTCGACGATCGGCCCGCGGCTGTGCACTCCGATCATGACCAGGACACGGCCGTAGTCGTGCGTCGACACATAGACCAGGACGTGGTGGGCGCCGATGCCGGCGAGCGCCGCCTTGTTGCGCTCGAGCAGCGGCCACACCCGGGTGGGGTCGGGGATCCGGTAGTCCGACGCGATCACCATCGAGTGAATGTCGCCGCCGCTCATCGCACTCCCTACGTCGGATTGAACTGCGAAATGAGCCACTTCCCATCGGCTCGGGTCAACGTGACCAGCACGCTGCTAGACGTCGTCGTCGGCTCCGGTCGGTCGCGGCTCTGCGTGCTCTGGTTGATGAACAGCAGCACGATGGCCGAGTCGGGATGGAATTCGGTGAGCGCACCGCGCAACACCACGGCAGTTGTCTTCACCGCCTTCTGCTTGGCGGCCGGGGCGACAATCTGCTGCGTGAATTGGTCGTAGTAAGAGAGAAAGTCACCCGTCAGATGGGACCGCGCGCTGGAGAAGTCTCGGTCGAGGGTGTCCGGTGAATACGACAGGATGGCAATCGTTCCCTCGCTGGCTGCCGCGATCGCCGACTTGGCGGCCCCGGCATCGACGGCGCGATCCGGCCGGTAGGAGAACCAGAATAGGCCCACCAGAGCCGACAGCGAGCTCACGACGATCAGTATCACCACGCCGGCGCCCAACTTTCCCGACCATTTGCCCGGCCTCCGGGGCGACAGCTCCTTCAACCGGTCGGTCAAACCAATGAACCATCCGGTTGGCGACTCATCGGACTTCCTAGCGGCACCCGACTCTTCGCTGTCCTCGGCGACCGCCGATGTCTTCGGGCTCACGGGACAAACTCGACCTTCGACATCTTCAGCTGTCCGCCGTCCCGGGTCACCGTCACGATCAGCCGGTACTTGCGTGGATCCTGTTTGGCCCCAGCCGCATTGGTGACTTCCGATGTGCTGGCAACCAGCACCACCGCTGAATTGTCGGTCATCGACTCCAGCTCCACCGCGGTGGCCTGAACGGAACCCTGCGAGATCACCTTGGACTGCTCGATCACGGTGGTGAAATCCTCGGCCATCTTGAGGAAATCGTCCTTGAACGTTCCGGTGGAGACTGCTGCGATGCGCTGCACCCCTTCTTTGGCGTGCTCAAAGTCCAATGACGTCAAGGTCACCACACCCTGCCGTGCCGCGGCGGCGAACTCAGCCACCTGCTGACGCTCCCGGACGGCGTGTTTGTGCAGCACGGCCATTTCGACGCCGGCACCCACGGCCACAAGGGAAATGACGACGGCAAGCACCGCGGCAACCGACGACCACTTTGGCCGGCCCGGCCAACGTCGGCCTGATTGGGAAACTGCGGCTGCCGGCGCCCCATCGTCGGCCGCATGAGAAGTTGGGCGAGCCTCGGCATCGTCGGAGTCAGCAGATTCGCTATGTTCCGGCTCGTCATCTGCGGCGGGCGCGTCGGTGATGCCTTCTTCGGCAGGTCCATCGGCCTCGAGAAGTTCAGCCTCGCGGCGCAATTGGAAGGCCCGGGCGCGAGCGCGGGCGGCTGCGGCAAGAGCTTCAGCTTCGGCGGCCTCCGCCTCGGCCTGGTCGGCGAGAGACCGAATCTCCGCGGCCGTCCGGGATGTGTCGGCCATTTTCACCGGAACCATTTCCGCGTAGGCATGGTGGCGGACACCGCCCCTCTCCGCTCACCGGTAGAACGAGGCTGTTCGTCGCTCAATCTGAACTCCTCCACGGCTTACCCGTCGGTGACGATCAACTGGTTACCGCCGACGGTATCGGAACGGTTCGCTGATTCCGATGCCGCGCGGAATGCGACGGGCGTCGGCCGTTGGCCAACCCTACTCGGCACCGGCAACGTCGGCGAGCAATCGGGCGACGTACGACCATTTCCGTCGGCAACCCGAGGAAGGGCAGCGTTTCAGCGGATCCAGCGCCGCGGGCCTGATACACCACTAGTGGTGTGTCCTGCAATAAATTGGCTATTGGTTGGTTATGATTTCGGGCATGAGACAACCCGTGCCTGCGTTGGAGATGTC